>JBNMPS010000147.1:0-6483 GCA_051277005.1 Pseudohongiellaceae bacterium | reverse complement strand
GAAGTGATATTCTATTTGCCAAAGATATAGCTCGAGTTTGGCATAATGCTAAGTAGAGAATAATGAGAAGTTAAACACTATGAAAAAGACTCTCCTGATAATTGGATTCATTGCAGTTTTCGTTGCTGCATTTATCTGGTCATTACCAGCGCCAATCGATAACGATTTGAATCAAGTTGGCAATGGCAAAAAGTCGGTGGTTTTTATATATGATCTCAATAGAGTAGTGAGTAATCAACAGACGATTGAAATTAATAAGGCTAAGGCGGATATTGGTGATACCGTAAACTATTTAGTAACACGCACAGGCTATCCAGTAACAGATAAATTTATGCAAAATTACAAGGCAGAAAGTGCCGAACTATTGTTCTTCGATGAAAGCGGAGAACTTTTCAAGCGCAAATTTGCACTCGTCAATGCAGCGGATTTATCGATAATATTGGCTAGCGTCGACTAAAATGTCATTAATATGCAGCTCTTACCTTCTGCTTTCGCGCCCATTACTGACCGTTAATACGCCTAAGTAAATAGGGGAATCTGCCTTTTAAAATGATAATTAATTAACATGGATGTCCTGTTAATTACTGTTAATTTTCAATATGGACAATATGAGGCAAGGTGTACGGTCATTTTATGAAAATGACGTTTTATTCTACTATCAATACACACATATTTAGCCATCTTCACCCGTTTTTGGATTGTCTGGGTTATAGGCTAGGATCTCCCCTGGCTGGCAGTTCAGGTACGAGCAGATAGCTGCCAGCGTTTCAAATCTCACCCCCTTTACTTTGCCCCGCTTCAATAGCGACAGGTTTGCCTCGGTAATACCAATTGCACTGGCTAGGGTCTTGGAGCTAACCTTTCTTTGGGCCAATACGACATCTAGATTGACGATGATCATAATTAAACAAACGACTCGTTTTCTTCCTGCAAGCGACTTGCCGAGCGCAGAATGTGAACCACGATAAGCAATAGCACCATCATGCACACCTGACCCACGCGAATATCGAAGGATATGTTCTCATACTCAAGGAAATAGTACGCATAGACGGATAAAGCCAGATCTAACAAAAAGTCCGTGAAGTACAACCACCCGAGCCAGACAAAACAGGTAATAGCAGGCGCGCCAAAAAAGACGCCTCGCGAAAACGCTTTGAAAAGACGTGAAATCCAGAACACAGTGGTGAGCAACAGGCTGACCTTGAGAGCTATAAACGCCATAATACCCGTCTCTACTCGCAATCCGGACTGCCATGCACTGGCCAGAATATCGTTGTTGATGGCGACAGTAAGGGGGCCTATCCCGCCTGTGATCAATAGGCTGGCAGCGCCCACAGGAAAGAGCCAGACGAGCCAGCGTAAGATATTGCACAGATTTTGAATAAATGCCATAGGAACGAATGTTACTCCGATAGTGTGAATTATAATACCACAATCTTTAATTATTGTTTTACAATAATTAAAGATTGTATTACGATGCTTTTATTGTTTCTAATAAGGTTTCTTATATGTCTATCTTTCGATTACCACTTGTCCTTGTATGTCTGCTTCAATTGGGCGGGTGCCAAGTGTATGAGTTTGCCGCAATCCAGCTAAACAATCAAATGGCTGAGGCCTTATGGGACAAGCCTAATCACGAATCAACTGTGCCACTGAGTTTGCTTCAAAATCTGCCAATGGTATCCGTTCAAGTGAATGGCAAGCCCCTGCGCTTCGTCGTGGATACGGGGGCTGCGGTCAGTGTGCTACTGGAGACACCTACCACAGCTTCGCTTCGCTTAAATAAAGTGGGTGAAGTTTCCATCAGTGGTGCGGGAGAGGGGGTTGACTCTGTGGCGCATGTGGTGGATGACGTAACGCTTAAGGTCGGTACGGTAAAACTGGAGGATCTGCGCTTCATCTATATCCCGTTCAATCAAATTGCCTTTTTCGATCATCCCGATGAGGTTTTCTTCGACGGTATTATCGGCATTGATGTTCTGAAAAAGTTTGCCGTAAAGTTTGACTATGACGAAATGAGTTTTCACCTCGCGGCGCCGGACCATCGTTTTGTGAAAGACGGTTTAGAGGCAGAAGATTGGCAGCTGTCAGCGTTAGATTTCAACGGAATGACACCTTACATTCAATTGGAAATGCAGTATGCCGACAATACACCTCCCGTTCAGGTGGAACTTTTAGTGGACACCGGTTCCTCCGGATTTCTGGGACTCGAGGTTAATGAAGAAAAGCACATTACCCTACCTAAGACCTATGTGTCCGTTACAGGTCTTGGGGTGACCGGGGAGATTACGAGCCGAATTACCACCATGGAATACCTCAAAATGGGTAATGAGCAGATGAACTCACTACCCGTGAGCCTGACCGTTTCAGGTGGGCCTTCGGACAGTAGAGATGGCGTGCTGGGTAATAAGGTGCTGAGCCGGTTTAATCAGGTATACGATTTTCAAAATGATCAGGTTTGGTTACAGGCGAATAGAAAAATGAATCAACCGACATTTTTGCCCAGGACTGGGCTTGGATTGTTGTCCTTAACGAAGGGTGCGAATGTTAAGCGGATCACGGCAGGAAGTGCCGCAGAGATTCAGGGAATAGTGGCTGGGGACCTCATCACATCAATCAATGGGGTAAAGGTATCACGTACGAACTATGACCAACTACGCCATGAAATGAGTCATCCTGATCAGGACGTTGCTAATATTTGTTGGCAGCGGGCAGGCGAACATCAATGTGGATCGCTTAGCCTTTTTGTACCCTTCGCAACTGAATCGCTATAAGCGCGAATTGGGCCGGTTAAGCCAACATATCATCAGCGACAAAGTACTGGGGTTCTTCGATCACGTTGACCTCATTCAGACTTTAAGCCCATTTGTCTTTAGAATCATAACTATCGTGTTTTTTATGTAATGCTATGATTATATTGAATTTAGATGAAAATAAATCTGCGGGCTGGTTCATTGAAAGTGAATATTAAGCCTGTAATGTCAAAACAATATTTACAAGTTATAAGAGGGGACATAAGCCTGAACTTTCTCTAATCCTCTTCACCTGAGTGGCTAATTGCTTTATTGGCAACTGAATATGAGAACCCTTGCCCAATCAAATGTCTCAACGCTTTTTGTTTCAGTTTTTCATCAACGATAGGGTATTCACCGAATTTTCTAATTTTAAGTGTTAGTGCTTTGTCTAAATAGTCTTCCTCAGTGTTATTGATTGATTCAATGCACTCGTTGATTATTTGGGATGTGAAGCCTTTGGTGTAAAGTTTTTGTTTTATTTTGTTGGGGCCAATATTCTTTTCTGAATAACTGAGGGTCAAGCGTTGTGCATATCGTAGATCATCCACAATTTCGCGTTCGATAAGATGCTGAAGCACTTCCTCATTAAATGAGGTGTCTTCTTTGAATAATAGGTTTGCCTTTTGCATTAGGGTTTTTGATGTGTAATCGCCGTATTTGCCAATCAACCACAAGAAATAACCTTTCACTCGTTCGTATGTTATTTCCTTAGGCTTTGCATCTTGCTTCTTGTTAAACATGTTTCAGATCTTTCAATTTAATAATAGCTTTCAACATTTAATTCGTCGGTGTCAGAAAATGCTAAATGTCAGCTTTGGCTTGTTGCCCCGCGATGAGTTTTAATTGCCACGCAGCCACGGCGCCCAATAAACCCATTGCTGCGATGCCTCCAAAGTAGATTGCATAACCTTGCTTGCCAGGATACTGCTCGAGTAAATAGCCTTCGAGCAAGGGCAGATAAATATCGGGGGAATAGCCAACCAAGGATATGACACCAATCGCTAGGCCTTTTATTTTGTTGGAAATGTTGCAACTCTCTAAGGTCGACCAAAAGATCCCTCTCACTGCGTAGGTGAGAAAACCAATCACAAGCACAATACCTAACAACGCGGCAGAGCCCAAACCTGCGGGTAGCATAACTAAGCTCGCAAGCGATATTGAGGCAAAAACCAACAACGCGCCTAAGACAAATTCACGATCCATAAAATCACCGGCAAAACCTGCCGCCACAGCGCCAATGGGCCGCATCCACAGCTTTGCCGTGGTGATTGAAGCCACCGCTACTGCCGTCAAACCGTAATGGTTTTGCATGTACGCTGAGAATGAATAAGTGGCCCAGAACAATTGGTAACCCGTTAGAATACAAATGCCACATAACCAGATTTCGTACTTAGATGCGACCACCTTAAGATCAGCCCAGACATTAGACTGTGGCTTCACAGCATCAGGATCAACCTCTTGCTTGGCCTCTGGTTCGGGTAAAATGAAATACGCAATGGGCGCCATAACCAACATACAGCCAACATACAAATAGATGACTTTCCTCAATGCATCGGGTGTGTCTTGTCCCGCTGTGCCGGTGTAGTAAGCAAAAATAGCGACGGCCAGAGTGGCTAATAAGGCCTCGATCAACCCTCGGCCACCATCAAGAATACCGAAAAAGCGACCTTGTTCAGTCGGTTCGGCTAATAGGTTGGTGGCTTTAATTAGCGCCGCCCAAAAAGTCAGGCCCGCCGCAATACCCCAACCCGCGAATATCACGATCAGAGATTCGAACGATGGCATAGTTGAAAACCACAAGCCAAGCAGGCCAGCGAATGTTAATGAAAACGACATGAGAATGCGTGGTGATACCCTATCGGCTAACCATCCGCTGGGCAGATAAGTGACCATGTAAAGCACGCCTAACATGGCATACATTTGCCCAAGCTGAGTACCCGTAATTCCAAATGACTCGAGGATGCTAAGCTGAAAATTCTGTCTTAAATAGATGAGTGGGTAGATGTTGCCAGCAATAATTACCAACACCCCAAGCTTGATATAACGTTGTAGTGTGGTGTCATTACGAGGGATTGTTTGTGTCATATTATTTGATTTCTATTGTAAGGGTCGTATTGTTTTTCTAAAGGAGCAGCACCGGGCTAATTGTTATGCCAGATTTTGCATGAAATTTTATTCGCAGTCGCGTTTAGATATTTTACGTCTTGCAGCGCAACGACCAAAGGCGCAATCATTACATCGAGCCTAAATACAGCAAAAAAATGGAAAGCTTAAACGTTGTTACCCACCGCGGTTAACTACTTTGTTAGGGGGGAGATTCAAAATAACCACCCAACCAAGTCTCTAACATATCGCCAATATTAACAAGTAATGTATCGGCAGGCACTCTTACATTTATGCACTGTTTGTATTGATGTGTGCGCAACTAAAGGCCTAGGAACACATCAGGCTCCAATATAGTTAATACATCTGTGCCTTTACAGAACGGCTTGGGCAGAATGGTTGATTTAGAATGGTTTATTTCCCCAATCCAATCGACAAAGCCGATGTTTTTTTAACACCCCTAGGCTTTTTTACCTCCTATTCCTCTGCGGTGAAATAGCTTTTGTTTTTTTGTTGAGTGCAATTTTGTTATTCTGCCGCTAGAATTTTGACCTGCTTAAAAGTCATTAAGCAAAATCAACGAATGAATAAATAAAAAAGCGTGCGGGTGTGGCGCTTTATCACGGACACTTTAAAGAGAGATATACGTAGTCATGCTCATCTTTTTTATCTGTATCACCATCTTGATCATCGGTTATAAATTTTATAGTCCATTTGTTGAAAAACAAGCTGGGATCGACCCAACTGTTGCCACCCCACAAGCTCGTTTTAGTGAGGGGGTAGACTATGTGCCAATCCATCCGGTTCGTGCTTTTTTGATTCAGTTTTTAAATATCGCAGGAGTAGGGCCCATCTTTGGTCCTATCCTTGGCGCGATTTACGGGCCAGTGGCATTGGTTTGGATTGTAATAGGCAATGTATTGGGCGGTGCGGTTCACGATTATTTCTCGGGTGTGATGAGCATTAAGGAAGACGGTAAAAGTCTGCCTGAAATAGCGGGGCACTATTACAACATCGTATTTAAAGTTGTGATGTTGCTCTTTACCGCTATGTTACTGTTTTTTGTTGGCGTGGTTTTTATCATGAGTCCAGCAGGGTTATTAAGTAACCTAGACGCATTTAAAGATACTTTTTTGGCAGACAATACGTTTTGGGTATTGGTGATTTTGGGCTACTACTTTTTAGCTACCTTGTTACCTATCGATAAAATCATCACTAAGTTTTACCCTGTTTTTGGCTTACTGATGATAGTGATGACATCAATGATCGCTATAGCTTTATTAATTGATGCGCCGCAACTACCCATATCAGGTGACTTTTTTGCCTACTTTGAATCTGACCATGCTCATGACTTTTTAGCCCCCAATCCAGACGGATTACCTATTTGGCCGTTATTGTTTATCACTATTACTTGTGGTGCTATTAGTGGTTTTCATTCCACTCAGGCCCCTATAATTGCCCGCTGCTTAACCAATGAAAAATACGTTCGCCCTGTCTATTATGGTGCCATGGTGTGTGAAGGTGCTGTTGCTTGTGTTTGGGCATTAGCGGGTATCGCTGCTTTTCCTGAGGGATACGCAGGCCT
>JBNMPS010000146.1:0-6540 GCA_051277005.1 Pseudohongiellaceae bacterium | reverse complement strand
AAATTGGCCTTAGCCTATTGCTATTCAATCCTGTCAGTTATAACTCCAATACCTCTACCGAAAGGTAGGCCCCTTTTGGGTTATGGCCCGCCTGATATTATTCATTTAAGCCTGCCGGTTCGACAAAAAAGGGCCGCTAAAAGCGACCCTTTAATACTGCAAAGTTACAATCTACAGCAACATCAACGTCGCATCGGCTTCTTCACGACCAGGGAACTGTGCATTTTCATCAGCCGTCGCCAATTCAAGTTGCTCTTTAGCCTGAACTTTCATGTCTGATTTAAAGTACGCCATACCCAAGTGATAATGATATAACGGTCCCTTGCCACCATTGTCAGCAGCAGCAGCCAACAACGACAGCGCCTGCGCATAGTTACCTTGTAAATACTGCGCCCAACCGGCGGTATCTAAAAAAGCAGGCGCTTCAGTTGCGGCCAAATCTTCACTCAACACCAATACCCGCTGCAGATTTTCAGGGGTATTAAAATGATCCATCAGCAACGCTGCCAGATTATTTTTAATCACAATCGCATCGGGGTTAGCCGCTAAAATTGTTTCATACTCTTTCACAGCCTCTGAAAATTTACGGCGCGCTTGATAAATCTCAGCAAGCGTTGCTCGTAAAGTGGCGTTGTCCGGCACCTTAGCCACACCAGTTTGATACAGCTTTTCAATATCATCTTGCTTACGCTGGAAGGCATAAATACGCGCTAACGCTTGGTAAGCAGAACTTCGCCCTGGCTGCTCTTCAATAATAGCTAACAACATACTCTCAGCTGTTACTAAGTCTTCCATACGCGCATAAATATTGGCTAATAATTCTTTCGCATGAATATGCTCTGGGTTAGCTTTAACATGCGCCTTCAAATAGTTAAGTGCTTTATCCTTTTCTTCTAGTGCCACATAAGCACCTACCAAAGCACTTAATGTTTCTACGCCGGAAGGCTGTATCTCCAATGATTTTTCAAGCACAACAACAGCCGCTTTCAAATCCTTCGCGCGAAGATGCGTTCTACCCTGCAGGTAATAGCCCAACGCCATGGTCTTATCATCTTCAGTCAATTTAGCCGCCGCTGATAAAGCCTCATCCCAACGCTGTTCGCGACTATAAAGATCTGTGAGTAAGCGTACAACTTCTGGATTGGCATCATTAATTGTTTTAGCTGATTCTAGTAGCGCTAAAGCATTTTCTAGCTCGTTTTTTGCAATCAAAATACGTGAGGCACCGACTAACGCGCCAATATTTTTGGGCTCAACCGCAATCAAGCGTTGGTAGTTATCCAATGCCAAATCAGCAGAATTATTCTGCTCATAAGCTGTTGCTAAAAGCCCAAGTGCCTGCACGGACTCCGGTTCGTTCTTTAACACTACTCGCAAATCGGCGACCGCATCATCAATATTTTTCTCACTCAACTTCAAACGCGCACGAATAATAAGTGCTTGTGAATTTTCAGGCTCAATGTCAAATATCTCCGCTAATAGAACATCGGCCTGCTCTCGATTATTGTCTCTGAGCGCCAGCACCACCAATTTATTACGAGCCTCAATTGACTCTGAACCTTTGGGGTCACTATCAATCACGCCGTTATAAACTGCTTTCGCTTGGTCGGCCTTATCGGTGTTTATATAGACTTTCGCAAGTTCATCTTTAATCTTAAAACTGCTGTCCTCTGCGCTGGCAAAGCCTTCAAGCTCTTTGACCGCACTTTCAATACTTCGATTACGACTTAAAAACTCAACCAACCAAAGCTTAATTTGCTCTTCTTCTGGTTTATCCACCACCAAATCTCGCAGTGTTGTTTCAGCCAACTGTTTGCGAACTTCTTCTTCGTTACGGTCATCACGCAGATAAATATTCACTAACTGATAAGGGTAAAGCAATTTATCGGGATGCTCTGTAATTAGCTCTTTATAAAGAGTCACTACTTCATCGCGTTTATCTTGACTGGCTAGCAAACGAATTTTTAAGACTTTTAAAGATTCATTCTTAGATTGATTACTAATGCCCTGAGTAATAATATCCATTGCCAACTCAGGATTATCTTGTGCATAAAGCACTGTCAATACCGAGGTTGCTTGCACATGGCCAGGCTCTATCGCCAACGCTTGCTGTGCTTTTTCAATAGATTCAGCTGATTTCTCTTGCTGGGCATATATGCTTGCTAGTATCGCTAACGCATCAGCATTGTTTGCGTCAATGGCTAATGCTTCGTTGACCTTAACTTCTCCTTTTTCAATATCCTTACTCATCACATAATAACCGGCAATTTTATTCAGCGATTTAATATGCAGTGGGTCTTCTTCTAAAGCCGAATTAAAGTTGCCGAAAGCACCACGAAAATCCTGATTTTGTTCTGCCAACATACCCAGCAAATACCTGCCATCAGCATTTTTAGGGTTAATCTGCAATACATTTTTAACTTCTATCTTAGCTTTTTCATAATTCTCTTGCTCATAAAAGTCTTGAGCCTTAGTCAGGTATTGCTCTTGACGCTCTTCGCCGCCACCACAGGCAACCAGCAAAATCGATGATGACAACAGTATCACCGCATTAAATTTTTTGGCCTTTTCCTTAAACATAATTCTCTCCGATAAGGATTTTAATTTATATATGTGTAATACCAACAGCAGCTAAGCTCACTGTTGCTCCTAACGTTAAATATCTTAGTCGCGTGCTATTTCCATGAGCTATCAAGAATTCACAAGCGTACATCAATACTGCCGCTCTCAGAGCAATAGAACCGATTGATAACGATTTTAAGCTTTCTAAGGGTAACTGTGGAACAATAATAACGATCAACAACATTAATAAATCTTGTGTATCTAGTCTAAATTGCTCACGACGGCTCATGCGTATTGCAACCATCAAAAAGATCGTCAAGGCAATTAAAAAGCCATCAATATAAACCATAGCAACAGTATCGTTAATATTAACGGTCAGTAGATACACTGAAAATATACTGACACAGTAAGTGGTAATCCTAGCCGCCAAAATATTTTGCCGTGGCATAAAATGTAGCAGCGCCATCAACGATGCTAACGATAAGGCAGTAAAAGCAAACTGCCCATCAATACCAAACAGTACAACAGGTATAGCTAGGAAAAACACTATTAAAGCTATTGTGATGATAGAATCTGACCAGTGATAAACCCACCCAGCCTTTCTTAGCAATACATTACGCCGATCTCTTCTTGGCATCTCAGTATCTATTTTGTGCATCTTCCAGCCATATTTATGCGCGCCATACAAAGCACTCAAAACAACGATTACGTATACGAAGTAAAACCCCGTGATCTCTATGTCGCTAGCAAACCTAAATAAATAAGCTCCAGCCATCATGGTGATCTGTAGTATATAGATCAATGCAACCACTTCGTGATGCTTAAAATCTAATTTTATAAGCTGGTGGTGAAAATGCTCTTTGTCAGGCCCAGGTAAAGGAAGCCCTTTTTTTATCCGTACGGGCAATACTTGAACAACATCTAAAATCGGCAAGCCCAAAAGCAAAACCGGCAGGAAAGGGTTTAATGCAGAAGCTTCAGATTGAGTGATGACTATTGCTAGACAGGCGGTTATAAAACCAAGGAACTGACTGCCTGCATCACCCATAAATATTCTTGCAGGGAAGGTATTGTAACGAAGAAAACCTAAAGTACCGCCAATCACAGTCATCGCAATTAGCGCCACATCTTGAAACCCAATGACAGTAGCAAGAATAGCTATTGCCGCTAATGCTAGAAGGCTAGTGCCTGCAGCCAAACCATCAAGACCATCAGAAAAATTAACACCATTAATAACCCCCAATAAAAAAACCATTGTTAATGGGTAGCTTAATGATGCAGGAAGTGCTTCTTCTACAAATGGGATGTCCTCAATAACAATACCGCCGGCCATTACCAATATAACGGCTAAAGTCTGGCCAAATAACTTCCATTTGTAGTTAAGTTCTGCGCGGTCATCCATCAAACCAAAAAAGACAATAATCGCCGATCCCGCACACAAAAAAAGAATAACCCCTTCCATCGACATTAAAAAAGCGAGCGGAATAAATGCACCCAAAATTATCGCCAAGCCGCCACTACGCGGCATGACTTTATCATGCATTTTTCGATCAGCGCCGGGGTCGTCAACCAAACCTAACTGAACAGAAAACCGAATCAATAGCGGAATCAAGGCAATCGTTAAAAACAACGAGACTGCGAAGCTATAGACTAACTCCATACTTTAACCATGTTTGTATTATTATTGTCCATCTTTACCTGGAATATATGTAGGTATTAATGGGTAAAAGTCTTGAATGAATTTTATGGCCAATTGTTCTGAAGCCGCCATATCCTTAATGTCTATAACCGGCACGATCACTCTCATTAGGGCGCCGTCTGTACGATTTTGAGTGAGGGCATCCCAAAATACAAACCACTTTGCCTCATATTCATTGGTAATATTCCGGCCACGCTGCTCAAACCAGTAATACACCAACTGCGCAGAAGTGTCCTTGCGGATGATTACTCGGTTTACTTCTAGCGGTTGTCCGGACATATGGGTTACACCGGGTATAATTTCTTGATCTAACCCTTTAAATTCCCAACCACCACCCGGAAGGCAAGTTCTTGGTGAATGGATAGCCGCGCCTTGGCGCTGCGATTGATAGTAGGCCACATACAGATTAACCGGTATAGGGCTAGATTTTATTTTATAATTAGCCATCACATAATCTGTAAGTTTCAACTCACCTAATATATTGTCTTCTAACCCATTTTCACGGCCTATCCATTTTTCATGATACAAAGGGAACTGTTTAAAACTTACTCGGTCCATCACACGCTCTTCACGTGTTTCGATAAACTGCTTGCCAGCTAAAGCGGCTAAAATTAATACCAGACAAACTATGAACGGGCGCTGCGACTGCCAATTTATTGAAAAATCTGACAACTTCACCATTTCGTCAGGAATATCTAAATCTACACGATCCCACATATTGAGTGTTGATTTAGAGAGCTTATGCAATAACGTCATCTCAATAACCAACACACCTAAACAGCCTATAAATATTACCCAGCCCTCAAAATCATGAAGGACCCCTTCGGCCATTTCAATGCCCCAGTACTCTACCGTGACACCAATGAGACCAATGCGGAAGCTGTTCATTAACACAGTAATCGGAATAGTTGATAGGAATAATAAGGCCCGCTGCCAAAATGGGGCTTTAAATAGATAGGCAATTAAAAAACCAAAGCTCATCAAAGGGAATAAATAGCGCAAGCCACTGCAAGCCTCGACTACCTGTAACTGATAACTCCCCAAGTCAATAACATTACCTTCTAGAAATACGCTGATATTGAAGAGGCGAATAACATAAACACCTATCGATGAAGACACCAACTGCAATTCAGAGGACAGAGCTTTATAAACAAATTGAGGCAAGGGCACCATAAAAATTAGGTAAGCAAAAGCCACCCAAACTAGCGCTGTCGACCGCCAACCAAAAAACGACAAAAATACACTAAACACACACAGCAAAAACCCGTATTGCACCACCTCATAAACCGTTGCCATTTCGCCCATAAAATAGGCAAGCAAGCCAAGCAAGGTGCCTAATACACCTAGCCAAGCCCCACTTTGAGTTAATACAGGCAGTTGCTGCTGTTTTTGCCAGATAATATACAGCGCCACCATAGGAATCATATAGCCATGGCTATACTCATCTAATTCCCAATCCTTAACCATCTCCGCCAAGCCACTTTGAAATACCACTCCCAATAGGGCAAAGGCGGCTAACAATAAAACCCATAAAAGCCCATGGTAAGAATTAGCGGGGGTCGACTCGTTATTAGTCATATTAAAAAGGCTCTACTCAAAATATTATAAGTATTATATCACCATCAAACGCATAGCTTGGCAGATATGAAGATTGGTGAATGATGGATTTATTAACTGCAGAAGACTAGCCGGTAGCACTGTAAACAGCCTAATTACTATTAATTATGACCTGTAAATATGGCACGGGCATGGACATTGTTCAAGCTAACTGGTTGGATTTGGTATTTATACCAAGCCTCCATGATAAGCGCTAATTTTTAATGCATTAACTGGCACATAATTACCAACAATAAACCGTCTGCACCGCTTATAGGGCCAATTCAGCGAAGCACCGAACAACCAACATTAACCCCTAAAAGGGTACTGACAAGTTAACTTATTTTCGCCCGAAAAGTGGAATTTCAGAGCAACCAAGTTAGGATAATACGGTTAAAAGTGCAGCCTGATGACGTTTTTCAGGTTACTTGAGCCCTGTTTGTGTAGCTCCAGCCCATGGCCTTAAGTTAACTTGTCAGTACCCTAAACAGTATGAGAACAATCGAGCTGAGCAATCGCACGAGGCTACTAGGGTGAGGGAGCGAGGGATGCGTACATTCAAATCGGTTAAGCAGGCTCAAAGATTTTTGGGTGTCCATGCTGCGGTTAGCAATTTATTCAATCTGGGCAGGCACCTGATCAAAGCCGAACACTATCGGAATCTCAGGATAGGTGCGTTTGCT
>JBNMPS010000145.1:0-6552 GCA_051277005.1 Pseudohongiellaceae bacterium | reverse complement strand
CTAGCCCCGCCGTCACTCATGACGTTTGTCGCATCAATCAGACATTTTTTTTGGAAACAGTTCTCTTCATTTCGAAGAGGTTTTTGTTTCTGCTAGAACAAACTTTGGTGCCAAATAGAACTACCTACAGAGCACCCAATTCCCCTTAACAGTCGCAGAACAATGGTGACTTTTAACGGGGCGAAGTAGTGACGGATGTTTGAGCAATAAATACCGGCCTACGCCGGCATGAAAAAACACAACAAGTAGAGAAACAACATGAATGTTTTAATCATTGGTTCTGGCGGTCGCGAACACGCCCTAGCGTGGAAAGCAGCTCAATCATCTGATGTAGAAACCGTTTACGTAGCGCCCGGTAATGCGGGCACCGCCACCGAAGCTAAATGCGCTAACGTCGCCATCGACGCTATGGACTTTGCTGGACTCGCCATCTTTGCCGAGCAAAGCAACGTAGGCCTAACCATTGTTGGCCCTGAAGCGCCACTCGTTGAAGGCGTGGTTAACTTTTTTGAAGCGCGTAAGCTTCGCTGTTTTGGCCCCTCAAAAGGTGCCGCACAATTAGAAGGTTCAAAAGCCTTCACCAAAGACTTTTTAGCACGCCACAACATCCCTACCGGTTACTATCAAACCTTCACCGATACCGACAAGGCTCTTGCTTATATCAAAGCTAATGGCGCGCCAATTGTTATCAAAGCTGACGGTTTAGCGGCCGGTAAAGGCGTTATCGTTGCCATGACCGAAGCTGAAGCTGAAGAAGCCGTACGTAACATGTTAGCCGGCAACGCCTTTGGCGAAGCAGGCCATCGCGTTGTGATTGAAGAGTTTTTAGACGGCGAAGAAGCCAGTTTCATCGTGATGGTCGACGGCAAAAATGTGCTATCCATGGCCACCAGCCAAGATCACAAACGCGTAGGCAATGGCGACACCGGCCCCAACACCGGTGGCATGGGCGCTTATTCACCGGCACCCGTTGTTACCCCTGAGATTCATGATCGCATTATGAAACAAGTGATTGAGCCAACGGTGGCCGGCATGGCAGCCGAAGGTAACCCTTACACCGGTTTTTTATATGCCGGCCTAATGATCAGTAGC
Source organism: Pseudohongiellaceae bacterium (assembly GCA_051277005.1). GTDB lineage: Bacteria > Pseudomonadota > Gammaproteobacteria > Pseudomonadales > Dasaniaceae > Dasania. Next base: position 5,460 of record JBNMPS010000145.1, on the reverse strand, counting down.
GATGGCACCCCTAACGTTATCGAATACAACTGCCGCTTTGGCGACCCAGAAACGCAACCCATCATGCTGCGCTTAAACAGCGATTTAGTCGCGCTATGTAATGCAGCTCTCGATAAAAAACTCGCCAGCACTACTGCCCAGTGGGATAACCGCGCATCAGTGGGCGTAGTGCTCGCGGCAGGGGGTTACCCGACTGATTACGCAAAAGGCAAAGTAATTTCTGGTATTCCTGCCGGCAATGATAACCAAAAAGTGTTTCACGCTGGCACCCAGCTTGATAACGGTCAAGTCGTTACCAGTGGCGGCCGTGTACTATGTGCCACAGCCCTAGGTAATACGGTTACCGAAGCACAAGCTGCCGCCTACGCTCAAGTAAAGCAAATTCAGTGGGAGGGTGTTTTCTATCGTGACGATATAGCCTATAGAGCTATCGCACGCGAAAATAGCTAACCCATACCCCTTAAAGGAGTCCTTATGCAGCGTCTTTTATCCCCCCTCGATAAGTTGATTATTAACGCCGATCAGGCGCTGCGCACGCTGATTCCCACCGCCGCTACGGCCAGCCGTAAAAACCCCGCCGAAGATACCGACTACGCGGAACTAAGCGACAGCGAGCGCAAACACGTTGCTGGCTTAATGCGCATCAATCATACCGGCGAAGTTTGCGCCCAGGCGCTATACCAAGGCCAAGCATTGACCGCCAAGCTGGATGAAGTCCGTGAAGAAATGGAAAAAGCGGCGGCGGAAGAAATTGACCACCTGGTTTGGTGTGAGCAGCGCCTGCAACAGCTAGGCAGCCAAACGAGCCTACTCAACCCACTGTTCTATGGCATGTCATTGACTATGGGTGCCTTAGCAGGCCTTGCCGGTGACAAGTGGAGCTTAGGTTTTGTCGCCGCCACCGAAGATAGAGTCTGCCAGCATCTCGAAGAGCATTTACAGCAGTTACCAGAGCAAGATCAAGCCAGCCGTGTAATATTAGAAACAATGCTTATCGACGAGCAACAGCACAGCACCAAAGCCTTAGAGGCTGGCGGCGTGGATTTTAGCGATAACATCAAATCGTTTATGGCCACCACCTCTAAAGTTATGACCAAAACCACCTACCACCTCTAACCGTAATCAGCTGTTTAATTTTATGGATATATATTGTTTAATCGACAGCCACGACTTTGAAGAAGACGTGCGCCCCCACAGCCAAGAAATAATTACGGCTATACAGCAGTGGCTAACTGAAAGCCGGAGTAGCGCCACCCTGCTGGATCAACTCGATAATGTAGAGCCTCAGCTAGGTTTTAGTATTTCTACCAACCGTAAACTGACGCTCAAAAAACCTGTCGAATTTATGTACAGCCTTACCAAACAATGGCCGCTAGAGTTTGTTATTGGTTATTATGACAAACAACAAAAAGAAGACGTTTGTTATTTTGGCAAAGAAGAAGGTAAACCGGATATTGCTGAAATCGCCAATTATCTAGGCCTTGATAAATAACCCTCTATTACTTCAGGTTATCTTATTAACTCACTGCAACGATAAAAGGTAATTCGCACCGCCAAAAGTTGAAAAAACACTTATCTGGACTAAGATTTTAAGGGATTCACTGCGTTAAAACCCGAGGTCAGCTATGCGCTATCGACACTATTCTTTTCTCTCTTTCTTTTTGCCTGTACCACTGACCAGCAAAAAACTATCACCCTCGCTATTAATCCATGGGCTGGTTATGCGTTTTTATCCCTAGCCGAAAAAAGTTTTCCCGGGAAACCCGAATTAAACATAACATCGGTTAACAGCAACCCCATCAATATTGGCTGTAATAAATTCAGCAACATTATCTATAACCAAAGTATTATCTAATATAGCAGTTATTAACTATGGTGTTTTTTAATAAACTTTCATCCTCGCTGGCCATCAAGCTCAATACAGCCTCCGCCGTCATCAGCCTTATTATTTTAATCATTATTAGCTCGATCATTTATTTAGATTCAGAAAAGACCATACAACAACAAATTAAATCTGAATTACACGATATCACCAACATCCTTACTATATATACCGAGGCAAATAAATTTCAGACCAATACTGCCAGAATAATAGATTTACTCGCGGCCAGAAAAAACATCATTCACATCAGTTTAATTAATAAAAAAAACATGGAAATTGTGGCTGACAATCATAATGGCTTTGTTGGTGAAGGCATAGACAAGAAACTTAGTGACATTCAAAATAAGGCTATCCAACAGTTTATCACTCAACAAGATAATCACATTAATCTGCTGCATGATAATACCTGGCATCACGTATCGAAAATAAATCTTGTTGACCCGGCCATCAACCAGCTCAGGCCTTACCTTATATTAGTCTCCTACAACCAAACGCCCGCACTAAATAAAGCTAACGAACAATTCTATACATTGATATTTATATTTTTTTCTGGCCTAGCAATCCTTCTCATTACGATTCACTTTGTACAAAAACTAATTGTACTTACCCCTATTAATCGATTTATAAATATCATAAAAAAACAATCCACCAGTCCAGAACCCCCTAACATTAGCGATGATGATCTGGACGAACTAGCCAAGCGCTATAACAACAACGTCAACAAAGAAAATCAAGAAAATCAAGAAAATCAAGAAAAAGATCGGCTACTATTAGAGACAAGAAAGCATATATACGGAATCACAGACAATACTCCCGTATTACTAGCCTATATAGATAGCGACCTTAACTACCAATTTGTAAATAAAAACTTTGAACGCTGGTTTAAAAAGCCAATAGCCAAGTTTATTCAACAACCACTATTCCATAACTTTGACGGAGGATTTAAAGATAAAGTGAAAAATCATTTGGAAGCCGTACAGTCAGGAGACACTGTCAGTTTTGAATCAGAATTTCTCTTACCTGATAAAATAATTCACAGCGTGAAAACAACCTTAACTCCCGATATGAATGCCAACAATGAAACCATTGGTTTCTTTATGTGCATTGAAGACATCTCTCAGCTAAAGCAAACAGAGCAAAAAATGGCTGAGCACGTAATGGAATTAGAATTCAAATCCTGGGCACTAGAAGAAGAAAAAGAAAAAGCCGAGCAAGCAACCACCGCTAAATCAGAATTTTTAGCTGGGATGAGCCATGAAATACGAACCCCTATGAACGGGGTTATTGGTATGATTGAGCTATTAATGCGCAGCAAATTAAACCAAAATCAAAACAAACACGCTAAACTAGCCAAATCTAGTGCCGAAGCTCTACTCAACTTAATTAATGACATCCTCGATTTCTCTAAAATTGAAGCGGGCAAACTAGAGCTAGAGGCTATCCCCTTTAATCTAATCGATCTCATTGGTGAGACCCTTCAAACAATCGCTTATCAATCCAAAAACAATAAGGTTTCGTTTACTCTTGACTATACAGAAATGAACCATTCCGCTATAACATCAGACCCTAATAGAATACGCCAAATCTTAACCAACCTATTAAGTAATGCTATTAAATTCACTTCAGACGGTGAGATTATCGTTAGAGCATGGATGAAAAATAGCGACTCTGATAAAAAAATATTTTACTGCTCAGTTCACGATACAGGGATAGGCATACCCGATAAAAAAATAAAAACTCTATTTGACACCTTCACTCAAGTTGACGCGTCAACTACGCGAAAGTATGGAGGAACAGGCTTGGGATTATCCATTGTTAAGCAACTTTGCAAGCTGCTTAATGGTTCTATCTCAGTGCAGAGCAAACAAGGTCAAGGCAGTAAATTTACCTTTCAGATTCCAATAGAAATTGCTGACGAAAAAGAAAACATCTCGATCAACTTATCAAACATAAAAATAATTTTAATCGATAAAGAGGAAACGCACAGCCTTGTATTATCCAGCCTTTTATCTCAATGGAAGGGAAGCATAGAAACTTATACCAACATTGAATCGATCAAAAACGTTGTAAAGCTAATCGACTTTATTTTTATTAATAGTGAAATACTCGCCACTCAGGGAGAGAAATTATATAAGCTGATAGAAAACCACCCAACCCTGAGTGACACCCATATCGTTGTGCTTTCAAAAGCCAATAGTAACTTCGACCACACTGACACTCCCATTGATGTTTTTGCCGACATCACCAGACCTGTCATATACAGTGACTTAGACTATCTATTTAATCACACCGAACAAAATCCAAAAGGCACTCCCACCACTTCCGACATAGAAAAAAGTAGTTCACTTGCACAATCAGATAAGTCTATTTTATTAGTTGAAGATAACGTAATTAATCAGGAGGTCGCGATGGGCCTTCTAAGCGATTTAAGGTATCACGTAGAAATCGCCAATAATGGCGAAGAAGTCCTTAACCGACTAAATGACGATAGCCTACAGTCCGTCGATTTGATTTTGATGGATTGCCAAATGCCGATATTAGATGGCTTTGAAACCACCAGCCTAATCAGAGCAGGCCAAGCGGGCAACGACTACGATGATATTCCTATTATTGCCATGACGGCTAACGCTATGATAGGAGACAAAGAAAAATGCCTTAGTGTGGGGATGAATGATTATCTCAGTAAACCTATAAATCCTGACGCACTAGAAGAAACAATCTACCGCTGGCTTTCTTCAAAACAAACACAAGAGATTATCGTTACCGAAAATGAAACGCCTGCCCCGCACGAATCTCCAAATTTAGTGTGGGATCATGCGGACGCATTAATACGGGTTCGCAACAAACCCGAGAGGCTAGTAAGGCTCATAGAATTATTTATTGAGGAAATGCCAAGCCAAGGAGAGAAATTGTTAACCGCCATCAACAGCCATAACACCGCTGAAGCCAAAGCTGCCGCCCATGCGATAAAAGGCGCTAGCGCCAACATTAGTGCCCAGCAAATGACTTACCAGGCCCAACTCTTAGAAATGGCTGCGATTGATAATGAGCAGGAAAAATTATCGGCACTGTGGCCAACTTTTGATCGCATCACTATAGAACTCAAACTTACACTTGTTAACTGGCTCGCTCAGCAAAGGTAGAGTGACTAGTTAGAGCTCAATCACCTCATAGCTGTGGCTCACTTCTACCCCAGCCGCCGCCATCATAATTGAGGCCGAACAATACTTTTCAGCTGACAGGGACACAGCTCTCTTTACATGGGACTCTTTTAAGTTTCTGCCTGTTACCACAAATTTCAGATGAATTTTAGTAAACACCGCGGGTACAGTATCAGCTCGCTCAGCCTCTAACTCAGCAACACAGCCCTGCACATCTTGGCGAGATTTTTTCAGCATGCTTAGCACATCAAAAGAAGCACAACCGCCCATCCCCATAATCAGCATTTCCAAAGGCCTTGGGCCTTTATTCTCGCCACCTAAGCCCGGCGGGCCGTCCATGGTGATTTTATGGCCCGTTTCAGTCTCCGCAATAAAACTAACACCCTCATCCCAAGTCACTGTCGCTTTCATAATACG
>JBNMPS010000144.1:0-6562 GCA_051277005.1 Pseudohongiellaceae bacterium | reverse complement strand
ACAAAACCATTTCTAGCCAATAACACCAATACAGGAACGTTGATGGCAGACATCATGGCATCAATATGTTCAGCGGATAATTTAATCGCCGAAGCCAAACGCAGTTTTGGGTCAGCCACCCAAGTAAACACGCCATTAACTTCTTTGACACCACGCTCTACAATCTTTTGCGCTGCCTTTTCGCTCATAGTAGTCACTTTTAAACGCGCCTGTATTGCAGCGTCTAACGTAGAGTAACTCGGCATTTTATTATCGGGATTACGGCAGCCTTTTAAAAAGTCAGCCAGCAGCTCGGGGCTTTTTTTAATATCAAAAGCCGGCGGGAAAACGCCATCGAGTAACAGCAACGAACTTACCCGTTCGGGCATCGAAGAAGCTAACAACACACTCATAATGGCACCGCGTGAGTGTCCCATTAAATGAAACTGCTGCCAGCCCAGATCATCTGCAACAGCTAAAACATCCAGTAAATCATCCCAGATATTATACGTAGCCTGCTGCTGTTTATGATCACTCAAACCGTGACCGGGAGAATCTAAAGCAATGATATGACACTGCGGTAGACGAGAAGCCAGCTCATCAAAACTATTGGCGTTGTCTAACCAGCCATGTAAGGCAATAACCTTAATAGACGTATCGGGATGCCATTCTTTTGCTGCTAATTGATAGCCATTCACCAAAAAACGCTTTTCAAAAAATGAAGTTTTCGACATTATTGATTCAAACTATTGATTTAGGAATTCTGGCGCATGACGCAACCAGTTCAATTCGCCACAGCGGTGTAACATATGCTTATTGCTGATATACACCATACTCGCTGGTGACAGCGGGCAACGATAAGAAGTGCTCGCGTCGGCCAGCAAAGCAACTAATCCCCCCACTAAGGGTTGATGGCTAATTATTAACAATCGCTCTAAGCCTGACTGTTTAATTAAATCAAAAACCAGATCAGGGTTAGTTTCTGGCGTTAATTGTGGCTGGCTATGAATAGCCAATTCAGGATAGCTTTTTAATACCTGCTCGGCAGTTTGCTGGGTTCTTACATAGGGACTAACCCAAACGCCATCAAACTCTAAGCCTAACTTGGCCAAACACTTACCAGCCTGCTCGCTATACCTAACACCTCTGTCGGTTAAACTACGCTGCGCATCACTCGTCGTATAACCTTCTGCTTGACCATGCCTAAGAATAACAATATCCATTAGTGTAGCTCCCAACGACTTGTTATTTAATGGTGAATTCCACATCGCGATTTTGCTCAGAAAACATCATCGCTCCCACCACCTCTTTGATGGTTTTGTGATTGTAAATTACATCATAAAGCGCTGAAACCAAAGGCATATAAATATCCATTTCATCGGACTGCTGCTTCACTAACTTTAAGGTATTAACCCCTTCTGCAACCTGCCCCAATTCGGCAACGATATCATCTAGGTTTTTACCTTCACCTAACTGAAAGCCAACCCGATAGTTGCGACTTAACGGTGACATACAGGTGGCAATTAAATCCCCCACCCCTGCCAAACCTAAAAAGGTCATAGGGTCCGCCCCTTTTTGTACCGCAAAACGGCTCATCTCAGCGAGGCTTCGAGTCATTAACATGCTAAGGGTATTTTGGCCCGTCCCCATGGCTGCAGCCATACCCGAGATAATCGCATAGATGTTTTTTAAGGCCCCGCCCAACTCTACACCAAATACGTCATTACTGGCGTACACTCTAAACGTGCCGCTATGCAATAATCCCTGCACCATTTCATTAAGCGGCTCATCAGGGCTGGCAATAACGGTGGCAGTAATATGGCCACCCACAATTTCCTTCGCTAAGTTGGGGCCGCTTAATACACCAATACGCGCCTGGGGGATTTCTTCGGCGAGCACCTGGCTCATCAATTTAAAGTTTTGCGGCTCTATGCCTTTTGTTGTGCTAATTAAAACGGTATTTTTAGCTATATGGGGCGCAACCACTTTAGCCACCGCTCTAGAAGAACTACTGGGGACCGACATGAAAACGATATCGCTGCCTTCAACAGTATCCGCCAAATCGGTGCTGGCTTTTAGTTGCTCATTGAGAGGAAAATCTGGAAGATAGTTACCATTAATATGCTGCTGGTTAATTTCTTGTGCGCACTCTTCATTACGCATCCATAAACAAACATCATGACCATTATTCGCCATAATGTTTGCTATTGCAGTACCAAAACTGCCCCCACCCAAAACAGCCACCCGATAGTGCTGAGCCATAGTAACGTCACTTATATTGTTATAATTTGATCATCTGCTGCTATTACAGCACAGAGATACAAAAACGGCGACCTTTGGCCGCCGTTATCGTCAAACACTAGGGTTAAAGCTTACTTGCTGAGTTCCAAAATAAGCTTATTCAGGCGATGAACAAAGGCTGCTGGATCTTCCAGCTGTGCGCCTTCAGCCAAATGCGACTGATCAAACAAAATCTCAACTAGATCATTAAAGCGATCTTCGTCCTGTTCATCATCCAGTTTCTTAACCAACAAATGCTCAGGATTAAGCTCTAAAATAGGTTTAGACTCCGGAATCGCTTGGCCAGCTTGCTCTAAAATACGGCGCATTTGCGCCCCCATATCATTATCACCCACAACCAAACACGCTGGCGAATCAGTTAAACGAGTGGTTACACGCACCTCTTCAACTTTGTCCGTTAAAACAGCTTTAACGCGCTCAACTAAGTCTTTGTTTTCTGTCTCTATCTTTTCTTTTTCTTGTTTATCGGCTTCGTCTTCCAAGTCGCCCAGGTCTAACTGGCCTTTACCCACATCTTGGAATTTCTTACCATCAAACTCCATCAAGTTGCCCATTAACCACTCATCTACACGATCTGATAAAAGTAATACCTCGATGCCTTTCTTGCGAAATACTTCCAAGTGCGGACTGTTATTAGCGGTAGTAAAGTTCTCACCGGCCACGTAGTAGATATCTTTTTGGCCTTCTTTCATGCGAGCAATGTAATCTTCCAGCGATTGATCTTGCGCTTCGCTGTTAGTGTGCGTTGACGAAAAACGGAATAGTTTGGCAATTTTTTCTTTATTGGAAAAATCTTCTGCCGGGCCTTCTTTTAAAACTTGGCCAAATTCTTTCCAAAATTCTGTATACGACTCTGGATCTTTCTTGGCCATTTTTGATAGCACATCAAGTACACGTTTGGTTAACGCAGACTTCATTGAATCAACAGCAGGGTCTTGTTGCAAAATCTCACGCGATACATTGAGTGATAAATCGTTTGAATCAACCACACCCTTAATAAAGCGCAAATACATCGGTAAGAACTGCTCAGCGTCATCCATGATGAATGTGCGCTGTACATACAGCTTTAAACCACGACTAACATCACGATTCCACATATCAAACGGGGCACGCTTTGGCACATACAATAAGCTGTTATATTCCAACTTACCTTCAACCTTGTTATGGCTCCATGACAACGGCTCTTCAAAGTCGTGTGATACTAATTTGTAGAACGCTTTATATTCGTCGTCAGATACTTCACTGCGCGAGCGTGTCCACAAAGCAGTGGCATCGTTAACCGCTTCAAATTCGGGCGCTTTGCTTTCTTCTTGCGTCTCTTCTTCACCGTCGGCTGATGGCGGCGCCATTTCTTGTTTTTCCATCATCACAGGCAAAGCGATATGGTCTGAGTATTTTTTAACAATTGAGCGGATACGGTAGTTCTCGGCAAATTCTGCCTCATCATCACGCAGGTGCAAAATGATGGTGGTGCCTCGATCAGCTTTCTCAATGGTCTCGACACTAAAGTCGGCCTCACCGGCAGACTCCCAACGCACACCTTCAGCCTTATCGGCACCAGCACGACGGGTTAATACTTCAACACGGTCGGCAACGATAAAGGCCGAGTAAAAGCCCACACCAAATTGGCCTATCAATTGTGAGTCTTTCTTCTCATCGCCGCTTAGCTTACTTAAAAATTCAGCCGTGCCCGACTTGGCAATGGTACCTAAGTGATTGATCACATCATCTTTCGACATGCCTATGCCGTTATCGGCGATAGTGATGGTTTTGGCGTCTTTATCAAACGTCAAGGTAATTTTAAGATCAGGGTCGTCTTCGTATAAAGAACTATCTGATAGCGCCTCAAAACGGAGTTTGTCTGCCGCATCAGACGCATTGGAGATTAATTCACGTAAAAAGATCTCTTTATTGGAATACAAAGAGTGAATCATTAACTGAAGTAGTTGTTTAGCTTCAGTTTGAAAACCTAAAGTTTCTTTTTCTGCAATCGCCATGGTTAAAATGCTCCTGAACCGCTGTTTAATTTTCACCCCATCAATTAGTAAAGGGGCATGAAAGCTTGAGTTGAAAGGGATATGAGGGCGTACAAGATGATTTCAAGGGGTGATCACATAAGAAAACCGCTATAATCCAGCCCCAATGCAGCAGCCACCGCTATATTCCTATACCGGCTCTACTTACTGCGCACCACCCCCCGGCTGATCAAAAAGCGCTCAATCGGATAATTGGTGGTAGCAAGCCGCCTAGAGCAGAATCACGGTGACGATGAATTAGCGTATATACTTAGCAGCAGCACCACATTAAAATCCATCAAGGGTTAATTACTGCTACCCAATCCGGCGATGGCCAAGCCTATCCCAAATTGGAACGGCACCTGACATAGCGATGCCCACACTGAATCATGACTCAGTTATAGCAAAGAGTAAGCTGAGGAATCAGCGCTCAAGCGCATCTTAACAAACCCGGAATCACCAGCTTATTTTATTTAAAGCGCTTTACAACGAGATTTTTATGAACATTGAAAACCTAATTGAACAACTAAACAACAATCCAGAAACCATAGAGTTTGATCAAGTCATGGCCGTAATCAACAACAACTTCGATTACACACCAACGAGTTTCACTAACGGCCCTGATGTTGTCAACAAAGCCGGCACCAACGAAGGCTCTTGCAAGATTTTTTCTTTTGCTAACCTAATCGGCTTAAGCCAAGAAAAAACACTCACGTGCTTTGGTAAATATTATCGTGACGATGTCATACAACATCCAGAAGGCGAAGATCACGCCAATATTCGTTCGTTTATAGTTAATGGTTGGGAAGGCATTAATTTTGAAGATGATGCATTAGAAGAACGTGCAAGCCAAACTTAACGACTTCCTCACTCACTTCTGTCTTTTTGTTGCTCCGTTGAAACACTTACCAAACAATAATGGCCGGAAGCGATGAGGGTGTTTTGTCAACCAATGTGAATACTTGAGCGGCCCGTTAGTGATAACGATTTTTGGTATCGTTCAAGTCTTTCACACATAGTAATAGCTGGTGCATTTAAACGCGCGAGGCAGAAGGTCTTCATGGCTATATAATAGCTCGATGAAAAATCCATTATAAGAAAAACACACTTACCCTATTTCCTCACAGAAATTAAGCTAAAGCGCCTTTTCGCAACAACGATAATTCAGTCAACAACTGTAAGCTTTCATCAGGCTTGATGATATAAGGATCAAAGACTTCACTTTGATTATGATTCAAAATTAAATCTTTATGAGCTTCAACTTGAGTTACCACGCCCATACTCCAATCGCCAAAAAATCTTTGCTTTATCTCTAAATATTAAACCAGTGTTATCGCAGAATGGCGAGGATCCCTGGCAATGCGGTTATGGAGCAGATTAATCTCGATTCTATCGCCCTCCAAACATAGCATAAATGTACTTGTGATTGGCCCATAAAAAACCCGTCAGTTCCCTAGATTCATTTTTTTTGGAAGCTATTCACACAATTTCTTTGATGTCATCAACACTAACATCAGAAGATATTTTACTCGCGGATACCAATTGAACCAGGGCCATTGTCACTCTCATTTGGCTCAAATGAATACTTATCAACAAGTATAGAGCATAGAGGCCGATTTCCTAGTAACAGCAGAGTAATAATCAATGCACAACAATCGCTGGCAGCTCCAACAACCCACCTTATCCGAACCCTCTAGATACGATTAGCACCTTTGACCCTTGCGAGAATATGTCACGCTACAAAGCGGTATCAAGCATTTACAATAGGCGTCTTAAATAACACCACTCTTGGAGACTTACATGTTGCGCCCCGAAGTATCTTTGCTAGCACTGATGGCAGCCAGCAGCGCTATAGCCGATCACAGCACCCTTGAAGAAGTTTTAGTCACCGCCAGCTACAACAAACGCAGCATTAATATTTCACAATCCAATGTAGTTGCCCCCGACGCCGCATCACTGCTGAAACAAGCCCCTGGCGCTAACGTGAACGGTAACTGCCCGTTAACCGGCATAGCCCAATACCGTGGCATGTATGGTCAACGTGTGCACACCAGTATTGATGGCGCCAAAATCAGCTCCGGCGGCCCTAACGCGATGGATTCAGCCTTAAGCTATGCCCCAACTGAATTACTCGAATCCATGGAAATATACCGTGGCATTGCACCCGTGAGCGCAGGCCAAGAAACCATAGGCGGCGCCATTAATGTTAAAACCTGGAATGTCGATTTTGGCAGTAGCGAAACATTTGAGATAAGCGGTAAGGCCAG
>JBNMPS010000143.1:0-6570 GCA_051277005.1 Pseudohongiellaceae bacterium | reverse complement strand
AGGCACAGCAGATTATTAAGTTTTTAAATCTTCCCTGGCAGCAACAGTGCCTAGATTTTCACAACAATGAAGCCCCAGTAGCAACGGCCAGCGCTATACAGGTCAGACAACCGATATATCGCTCATCACTAGGTCGCTGGAAAAAACTAGAGTCTCAGCTGTCCTCAGTTAAGCAAATTTTTGATCAGGCCAACCTAGATTATAAATAGCTAACGCATAATCTTCTTAGGTAAAGCGATATTCAAAATATTGTTTTGCCTACGTCAAAAATCACATCATTAATTTTTAACTATTTTAGTATAATTTTAATCATCAACTCAGTTAATATATTTTATACAATTCAGAGGTTAACCATGAACCACAGCCTTGACGAACTTGCAGCGCTTGATGCACAACGTATTCTTCACCCTGCAACTTCTATTGTAGACCTCAATAAGAATGGACCTAGACTAATAACCGAAGGTAATGGTTTATATATAAATGACCATAAAGGCGCAAAGCAGCTCGACGGTATCGCAGGTTTATGGTGTGTCAATGTTGGCTATGGCCGTAAAGAGTTAGCCGATGCGATGGCGGCGGCGGCACAGAAACTGAGTTTTTACCACAGCTTTGGCGGAGCCTCGAACACCTATCAAATTGAGCTGGCAGACAAACTGCTGGCAATGGCACCCGATTCTCTTGGTAAGGTTTTTTTTGGCAGCTCAGGCAGTGATGCAAACGACACCTTAATAAAAATTGCCTGGCAATATCATTACCTACGAGGCAATGAACAAAAGCGTAAAGTTATTGCTCGAGAACAAGCCTATCACGGCACCTCAATTAGTACTGCCAGCCTCACCGGACTTCCATCTTTTCATAAAGGATTTGGCCTACCAATGGATGGTATTGTTCGCGTTAGCTGTCCTCATTATTGGCGTTTTTGCGCAAATGGACAAACAGAAGACGATTATTGCAACCAACTAATTAATGAGATTTCAGACCGTATTGATAATGAAGGCGCCGATACTATTGCCGCCTTTATTGCCGAACCCATTATGGCAGCAGGAGGCGTTATCCCTCCGCCCAAAGGATATTTCGAAAAGCTTCATCCTCTACTTAAACACCATGATATTTTATTAATTATGGATGAAGTGGTCTGTGGTTATGGACGCTTAGGTGTAAATTTTGGTTCTAATTTATATAATGTGCAACCGGATATGATGGCAACTGCCAAAGGGCTAACCAGTGGTTACTTCCCCATGTCCGCAGCCTTCATTTCAGACACTATCTGGGGGGAGTTGATTGAAGGCTCCAAAAAATTCGGAACGTTTTCACACGGCTATACTTACAGCGGCCATCCAGTTGGTTGTGCCGTCGGTTTAGCAAATCTAGAAATAATTGAAAACGAGCAGCTAATTGCTAACGCGAAAAAAACAGGGAGTTACTTACATCAACAACTCAAACAACGCCTACTCCAACGCCCTGAAGTCGCCGAAATACGCGGCCTAGGGTTACTCGCAGGTATCCAACTGGTTGAAAACAAAGATCAGCGAACACTCTTTGATCCCAGTAAAAAAATACCCGCCCAAGTAGCCAATGCCTGTATGGAAGCCGGTCTTATTATTCGGCCTCTGCCCTCGATCGGCGCACTAGCGCTGTCTCCACCATTGACGATTAAACCCAAACAAATTGATTTTTTAATAGATTGTATCGAGAAAAGTTTGAACGAAGTATTTAGATAAATAAATTCCACTCAAGCTACTAGAGTACGATGATAAAGCTTCGCCTTAAAAACTTTAACGCAAAAAAAAATTGCCCAAACTTAACAAAAATAGCCATAGTGACTATTGCACAACTGATAAAATAGCTAAGTAGATGGCGGCTGCAACTTGGAGAAGGCACCTGTTACCACATTGCTTACTGATTCTGTCTTCAAACCATTTTCAATCCGACGCTGCCAAACCGCATCAGATATTCCATCCTTTGGATCAAATTCTTTCACCGCCGCTTGCAAAATACGCTGTATAGCCTCGCAATCATTATCATCACAAGCTTGCTTGAGAGCCGCTAAATGACCATCGATTTCCGATTCTCCTAAAAAGGACTCCTCTGCACGCATAATTTTAGGGTGGTCGGTACCACTGACATTATCCCCCAGCAACAACTCTTCATAGAGTTTTTCGCCAGGCCTTAAACCGGTAAATTGTATTTCAATATGACCTTTAGGATTAGCCTTATCTTTAATCTCTAAACCCATCAGGCGAACAAGCCGGCGCGCCACGTTCAAAATTCTTACCGGCTCGCCCATGTCCAATACAAAAACATCGCCACCGGTCCCCATAGAACTAGCCTGCAGTACCAGCTGAGCAGCCTCCGGGATAGTCATAAAATAACGGATAATATCTTTATGCGTAACGGTAACAGGCCCACCATTTTGAATCTGCTGACGAAATAAAGGCACCACAGAGCCAGAAGATCCCAGCACATTACCAAAGCGCACAATACTGAAATTAGTATCTTCATACTTTTCAGAGAACGCCTGCAATATTAGCTCCGCCATGCGCTTAGAAGCGCCCATAACATTAGTAGGCCGTACAGCCTTATCGGTAGAAATCAACACGAAATCATCGACACCGCTATTGGCCGCGGCCTTAGCCGTCGACAAGGTCCCAAATACATTATTCGTGACCCCTGCCACCATATTATATTCAACCATCGGTACATGCTTATAAGCGGCGGCGTGATAAACCGTATTAACAGTGAATTCACTAAAAATCGACTCAAGCCTAGCCCTATGTCGAACAGAGCCCAACAATGGAATAATACGAACATTGTGCTCTCCCTGCGTTCTAGCCCGCTCTAGTTCTTTGCTGATTTGATAAAGGGAATACTCCGAAATATCGAGCAGTATCAGTTCAGTTGGCTGAAAACGTATAATCTGACGACAAAGCTCAGCACCAATAGAACCGCCGGCACCTGTCACCATGACAGTTTTGTTATGGACACATTTATCAATTAACTCGGTATCAGGTGTCACAGGGTCACGGCCTAACAAATCCGCCAAGTCAATATCCTGAAGCTGACCAACCTTAGCGGCACCTGACATTAAATCAGCAAAATCTGGCACAGTTTTTACATGCACAGGTAAGCGCTCAAGCTCATCTAAAATCTCACGACGGCGAAGGCGTGAAACTGACGGCAGCGCCAAAAACACATGACTAACATCAAATTCCGCAACTAATTGCGGTAATTGATCAGCGTTATAAACAGAGGTTCCACTTATCACTGTACCGGTTTGGTTTTTTTCATCATCGACAAATGCGACAGTATTATAGCCTCCGCTATGATAAAGGGTATTTAATAACTGACGGCCCGAAACACCTGCACCGTATATTACGACCGTCTCACCCTTGCTTTTCACTACCCCGTGATAAAAAGAGCGCACAAACAAACGACAACCGCCAATTAAAATTAACGCGGTTGCCCAATAGATCAATGGTGTGGAGCGAGGAACACCGCTGTTGGTTAGAAATGCGGCGATGGCCAAAATAATGGCTGATGCAGTGACACCTTGCACAAGGGTCATAATAGCTTGCTGACCCATGAAACGAACAATCGCTCGGTATAGACCAATACGGAGAAAATAAGCCGCACTAAACACCATTGTGAACATGATGGCGATGAGGTCGGCCACTTGAAATTCATAAACAATACCACCCCAGCGAATTACCACGGCAAGCCAAATTGCCAGAGGAATAAAGCATAAGTCTAGAGCTAATAACGCCGATTGTTTCCAATGACGAGGCATTGAAAATAACTTTTGTGTTGGGAAGAGGTGATTAAGCCTTAGCTTCGCGGACCACCACTTACGTCGAGAATTTTTAGAAGGGATCATAGGCATCCATCACCACCCAATACTAAAACATACATATCTTATCCTCTGTGAATCCTTTCTATTGAATCAATTTATTTTTAATTTAAAATATCTTTTAATTCTTCTTTAGTCAAGCAAGGCTAATTTGCACAGTTATATGTATTGGTTACTACCTCAGAAATCACTCCATCAAAACTGTAATTGATATCTAAAATGCGCTTCATGATAGCTGGCTTGACTACAAAGTATCGATCCAATTCAATAGCCCTACCAGCCCCCTCATCGGTCATTAACTCTTCGTAGAGTTTCTCTCCTGGCTTTGCTCCAATAATATTAATTTTTATTTGTGCGGGGTCAAAACCATACTCCGGAGCCAACTGCTCGATCACTACTTCTGCTAAATATTTAATACCAATAACTGGCATTTTGGTAACGAAAATCTCGCCAACATTGCCGAGTCTATAATTAGCTGAACTGATGGACTAACACTCATTAGTTTGGAGGTAGCCATTACGTTAGTTTGATTGACCGCTTTATCCGAACTAGTGAAAATAACCCTCTAACACCGCCAGTCACTGCCGCACGAACAATACTTTCAGTTTCTAAAACAGTAGTCTGAACATCCTCAAATGGAGCTTTCTCACACAAAACTATATGCTTAAAAGCGGCGGTATGAAACACTATATCCACCCCGTCATCTTTCTTGCCAAAGCATCCGGTGATGGCTGTTACTGGAATTTTCACTACCAGACTTTTTCTTTATTATATCTAAACTGTCTTTTAATTATCCGCAAACTGCAACGCATACAATTTCGCATAATACCCGCCTTGTTCCAGCAACTCACGATGACAGCCCTGCTCAACAATCCGCCCTTTATCCATCACCACAATTCGGTCGGCTTTTTCAATCGTCGACAGACGATGCGCGATAACTAAGGTTGTTCTACCTTGCATAACCTTTTCTAGCGCATCCTGTATCGCGCGCTCGGACTCAGCATCAAGAGCCGAAGTCGCCTCATCCAAAATTAAGATCGGTGCATCTTTTAACAATGCCCTAGCAATCGATAAGCGCTGACGTTGGCCGCCTGATAATCTGGCACCATCTTCACCCACTATTGTTTGCATGCCTTCCGGGAAGCTAGCAATAAACTCATCCGCATGAGCGTCGCGGGAAGCGGCCTCTATTAAATCGCTATCCACGTCGGCTAGCTGCCCATAGGCAATGTTCCGCTCTATGGTGTCGTTAAACAGCACCACCTGCTGATTCACTAAGGCAATTTGCGCGCGCAAGCTATCGATATCTACGGCGCGCAATTCTATATTATCCAGTGAAATTTCGCCGCTGGTAATTTCATAAAATCGTAGCAGCAAACTCGCCAAAGTTGTTTTACCACTACCAGAACGCCCAACCAAAGCAACTGTCTCGCCGGGGGCGATACTTAAGTTGATATTGTGCAGCACTCGCTTGCCTGGCTCATATTCAAAACTAACGTCACGCAGTTCGATAGCGCCCGTGACTCGGCTCAACATTTTACTGCCCTGATTGGTCTCGGTCGGCAAATCTAATAAGGTAAAAATGGAATCAGCGGCGGCTATACCGCGCTGGATAATTGAGTTCACCTCACTAAGCGCACGGACCGGTTTGGCGACTAAGCCGGCAGCAACCACATACGCTACTAACTCTCCTGGGGAGGTATTGCTGGCCATATAAAGTACTAAAAACATCAGCGCCGCCAAGGCCAGTGACAGCAGGAATTGAAACACCGGGGTTTGAATGGCCTGAATACGGCTGAACTTAATACCTTCTTTGGTATTTTGATTGCTGGATTGATGGAAGCGTTGCTGCTCGTAGTCTTCGCCACCGTAGCTGCGCACTAAGCGGTAACCCTGTATAGCTTCATTGGCAATATGAGTAACACGCCCCATCGAAGCCTGCATCTTACCGCTTAGACGGCGGAACAATTTACTGGTATAGACCACTAAGCCCGCCAGAATTGGCGTGATCAACAAAAACACCAAGGTCAACTGCCAGTTCTGATACAGTAAATAACCCAATAAGGCGATGACTGTAAAGCCTTCACGGAACAGTACTTTGACCGCACTAGTGGCGGCACTAGTGACCTGATTGACGTTGTAAGTAATCATCGACACCAACTCGCCGGAGTTAGATTTATCGTGGTAGGCACTTGGCAGCAGCAGCATATGATCAAACATTTGCTTGCGCAGATCGTTGACGATGTTCAAGGAAACCTGCGACATAAAGTAATTGCCGAAGAAAAAACCGACACCGCGCACGAGAGCAATAACGATAACTGCAATCGGAATAAACACCATTAAATCAGCGTCTTTGCTGGCGAGGCCATCGACGAAGTATTTCATCATATGGGCCAACGCGGCCTGGGTGCCAGCATAGGCGACAAAGCCCAGCATGCTGATCAGAAAGTAATGCCAGTATTTAACACTGTAGTTAAGGAGGCGGCGATAGATGATCCAGCCGGTAGGCTCAATCGGGGGCGACTGGGAGGTTTTTTGAGTCATTCGCACTAGCCAGTAACTGGCACATCATCTGTAAATTAAGTTGCAGCCGATTATACCTGAAACACTCAAAGAAGGCGTTGTCGAAATAACGAACTATCTAGCTGAGTTGCTGGTAAGAACTGGCGACCTTAATGGCGGTTTGATCTATACCAAAACCCGCCCGGAGCCGCTGTTGGCTG
>JBNMPS010000142.1:0-6597 GCA_051277005.1 Pseudohongiellaceae bacterium | reverse complement strand
CTCACTGGCTTTATTAAATTTATTACGCTCGGTATCGACACCGCCAAACATACGTACTTCTTTGTAAGCTGATATTGATTCACTGGTCGCTTGAGTGACGTCACCCATAGAGTCTTGAATACGTTCACTAATACGGCGAAAGCGCTTACCCACCCACACAACAATCACAGCAACTAATGGGAATGCAATAAATAGAAAAAGTGACAGCCGCCAGTTGTAATAAAACATGGTCGCTATCAAGCCAATAGCAAAAATACCTTCGCGGATTAATATTTTTAACGCAGTTGTCACAGCACGGGTAACTTGCTCTACGTTAAAGGTGATCTTAGAAATCAAATAACCCGTTGCATGGCTGTCATATTCACTGCTGGGTACCAGCATCATGTGATCAAATAAATGGCAACGTAATTTATGAATTAAATGACGAGATATGTAATTAAGATAATAATGGCCAAAGAAAAATCCAATACCTCTGGCGATACCCAGAGCAAGAATTGTTACTACTATCCAGGTTCGTGCTTGATCAGCTTGAGTGATATCCGTTGCGAAGGTTGATATCAAACTTGAAATAATCCCCCCTTCTTTGGTAAGTTCACCGTTAATACTATCAACAATCAATTGCATAAGATCTGCCATCGCGATTTGCGAAGCAGAAAACAAGAGAAATCCTAAAATGGAAACAATGAACACTAACCAGTAATCGGTGACATAACGCAATAATCGCAAGTAGATTTTCCAATCACCTTCAGCGGATTTTTTGACCATAATAATTTCGTTAGATGTGCGGCTTAATCAGCCGTAGGTTGTTGAGTAGTAAGGCTTAGTTTAGCAAAGCCCAATTGACCTGCTGCATCCATGGCGGTGATCACGGCTTGATGCGGCGTGTTTGCGTCAGCGGTAATCACAAGCGGTAACGCTGTATCACCTAAGGTAAGCTCTGTCAGTGCTTTTTGGAGGTTTTCTATATTTGAGCTAACTAAGCTACGACCATTAACGGCGTAGTTACCCGTGCTGGAAATTGTGATTTCTATACTATCAGGAGCAACGATGGATTCTTCACCATCAGCTTCAGGTAAATCTAAGCTTAAGTGTGTTTCTTTGTTAAAACTGGTAGAAACCATGAAAAAGATCAGTAATAAAAACACCACATCGATAAGTGGCGTTAAGTTTACGCTGACATCTTGATCTTTTTGTCGACGAAATTGCATTTAGGCCTCCCTACGAAGCTGATTTTAGCCGGCTATTTAAAATCAACTTTACGCTCACCGTGCAGAGCATCAACAAGCTTGATGGTTTCTTGCTCTAAGGTAATCACGATGGTGTCAATACGACGCAGGAAGTAGCGATGCATAATCAATGCGGGGATCGCTACGCTTAGCCCTGCCGCTGTGGTTATCAGGGCTTCTGATATACCGCCAGCTAATACAGCGGCATTACCCGTCCCTTCTAACATGATAGCGGTAAAGACTTTTATCATGCCAATCACTGTACCGAGCAAACCCAAGAGTGGTGCCACAGCGCTGATTGTGCCTAATGTATCTAAGAACTGCTCTAAATCATGAATGACATGACCGGCAGCTTCCTGAATACTCTCTTTCATTACATCGCGGCCATGCATCGAGTTGCTCAAACCTGCAGCCAAAATTTGGCCTAGGGGTGAGCTTATCCTTAATTCACGGAGTTTATTGGGATTGATTTGGTTGTTTTTGAGCCAGTCCCAGACTTGCGATAATAAGCTAGCAGGGGCAATTTTATCAGGATTTAAAGCGATTATACGCTCCACACAGATTGCTACGGCCAAGATAGAGCAAATAATAATCGGCAGCATTAACCAGCCACCTGACGTTACTAATTCGAGCACAAAACCCCCTGTTCATTATCATTATTTAACCGCATTATATGCGACATAAAGCCTACGAGCTACGATTGTTTATTGCCAATAATACCGTTTAACCCAGCGCAGCCCTTCTATCGTCATCTCACTCGTGTCGCTATATACAATCTTTATGGCGCCGTCGGTAGCGGTATTGTACTTTTTGCTCCCTAATGCTTGATAGCGCTTAACCACCGTTTGATGAGGGTGATTAAAGCGATTTTTATACCCTGTAGAATAAATGACCACGCTTGGATTGATGCGTTTAATAAAGGGCCAGGATGATGAGCTTAAACTTCCGTGGTGTGGAGCGAATAAAACATCCGCCTTTAATTGACTAGGGTTTTGCGTTACCAATGTTTGCTCAACTACACGTTCGATATCACCGGTTAGTAAAATCTGCGCATAACCCTCATCGTGACGATAGCTGATTTTTAACACGCAGGAGCGATTATTACCTTCCAATTCACTGCCATTGAGGTTAGGTATAAATTTAAACTCAGCCTCACCCCATTGCCACCGCTGGTCTTTGCATTGTTGTTGGTGAACGTGTGAATAGCCCAAAGGCTCACCCGTATAGAGTTGTGTGATGGGCATATCTTGTAGCAAATCCCCAAACCCGCCAGCATGATCATTATCGTTGTGACTAATAACAACGGTATCCAATATAGAGATGCCTTGTGCTCGAAAATAAGGTGTCGCCACCGATTTGACGATGCTGCCCTCCGGCCAGCTTGCACCCACATCATAAAGTAGTGATTTTCCGTCAACCCTAATTAATACGGATAAGCCCTGCCCAACATCAAACACATTGAAACGAAGCTGCTTAGCGTCTGTGTCACGGTTATTGATTGTCATTAACGGCAGCAGCAAGAAAAAAGCAAAATAACGACCGGGTAAATGCTTGGGAAGCAACAATAATAAACAACCAATCACTGCCAATGCCCATATAGCTAAAGGTCTACTGCTTAGTGATAGTACACTTGCATAATCGTGTGCCGCGATAACTAAAACATTAAAGAGCATTAAAATATGGTCGGCTGCAAGGATCAGCTCATAGGATAGGCCTGTTATTGGCATAGCAAGCGATACGCTAAAGATGAACAACAAAGGAATAAGAACAAAACTAAATAACGGTAAGGCAATTAAGTTAACCAGTACGGCCAACAATGGAGCCTGATAATATTGAGCTAATAAAACCGGCGTTAATCCTAAGAAAATAACGATTTGTGATCGTAGCCACGGCTTATTAATTAGCTTCTGGCTAGAAGAGCTGGAATAACGTCGACTGCAGCAGCAAAACAAAATAACGCCAACCGCCACAAATGAAAGCCAAAATGATGGTGTAATGACGGATAAAGGATCCATTAATAAACATATCAATAACGCGGTAGAAAAACGCGTTGAAATGGATAGGTTACGGCTCAACAAAGTGGCACCAAAATAGACCACAACCATAATAAGCGCCCTTTGCGTGGGTAGTGAAAACCCAGCGCAGGCAGCATAAAGAGCGGCGAAACTAATCGCCGTAAAATTTGAAAAGCGTATTATCTGCATGGGCCAGCAAATAAGGGCTACAACCCGGCCTAGATAAAAGCCGATGGCACTCATAATCCCAATATGTAACCCTGAAATAACGAGTAAATGGATCGTGCCGGTATCCGCAAAAATCTTCCATTGGCTATGCTTTACATCACGTTTATCGGCAATCAACAGTGCCTTGATTATATTGAGATGCGCTATCGAGCCTTTAAACTGATCAAGCTTGTTAGAGAATTGCCAGCGCCATCGATCAAAAGATACCCACTTGCGCCCTACTAGCTGATTATTACCCTCAACCATTACAGAGCCTTGCGCATCTACACCTTGTTGCACCAGCCATTGCTGGTAATCAAAACCTGAAGGATTGACAAGCCCTCGAGGCTGCCGAGGCTTTACCGTTAATCGCCATTGTTGCCCAGGGATTATGTTAGGGCCGTCTGGCCATTTTAAGAGTAAGGTTTTAATGTTGCTGGAGGGTTTTGCGTCAATAACGTGGAATTTAAATCGCACAACACGCTGCCCGTAAAGATATTTCACTTGCGGTAGCTCTACGATATAGCCGTTGATACGGTGCGGTAGGTCTTCGTTTTCGATCGGTAAACGCTGCTCAAGTAATTCAAAACCGAACCAGCAGCCATACAGGACTCCTATGCAGAGCAGCAATACCAGAGTAACAAACCTTCGATATAGTCTTGAGAGCACAATGTACGCTAATGTAATGGTACCAACGCAGGTGGCTATATAAAAAGGTAAAGTGAGCGAGGGTAGCCAGGCGATAATGCCAATGCCTAGGCATACCGCAATCATCCGTGATTGCATATAATCATTAACCTGTTGATTTAATGGATTTATTTTAGTTTTTAGATGTTTTGGATAGCTTCATCTATACAGTGGTACACATACAGAAAGTTGATGGGCTACAGCCAAGCCTTCCCATCACCATCCAAATGGCACTCCCAGATAGACGTACAGATTCACACACATACCCGTTGCTCTGCTTGTCTCTAAACATGAGGTGTGAGGCGTTAAACGTCAAGAGAATAGAGACCCTATTTTCTTGGTTTGAACGGTTCTATAACACTATAAACTAGACTTGCTCCACTCGCTTGGTGAACTTTAGCCCTAAATAAAGCCATTGAATACGACTAAAGCTTCATCATTCCAAGTGAAACGCCCTGTACGGTTCCGTATACACGGTGGCGTGGGAGAGCTAAAGACTCGCCATACTCGATTTAGTTTTTGACCCGCGTCAATTGAAACTAAAGCATCACCACTAGCATGATTTCCATAATAACTTAATGCGCTTTTCTATTTAATAATTTTTTGCATAATGCAATAATTGAATAACACGACCTTTGACTATACTCGCTCGATAATCACCCCGAGAGATTCCCGCAGAGCTGCCAAAATCTTTACGAGTCCAGGTATTTTTAATTAACTCAAATTCCGCATCACGATACTTTATCCAATACAGCTGTGCGGCTATCAACTCCGATTTTCTTGCTTGGGGTAATTTCGACTTAACAACCTCAGAAGCTTTATTCAATTCTTTATCTAAAAATATCAGATAATTATCATAGGCAATCAAAAAGTCTCTCGTGCTATTTTGAGGGTTATCAATAGCCGTCAAATATATAATTTCTCGTTTTTCAAACTCACCAATTAAGTCTGGTGCATCCGGATTATCGATCGCGTATGCCCCTGCAGCCAAGCCCATTAACAACAAACATCCGATAATACACCTATAAGCCGTATTCCGTTTTCTTTTTACCATTTTGAATAAACTCCTTTATTATATACTCTACAAGTACCCTAAAAAAAAGAGGCCTTGACTGAAACTTCACTTACCTATTCAGGAGAGTTTATACACGTTGCTTCTGAGTCGTACCCAAGAAAATAGTAACCACTCCATATTTGTCGCCCTTTTTCTTTTACTGTGTACGAGATACCCTCCGTAGTAGAACAGTAATCTATATTTTCATACTCTAAGTTCCGGTTATCCAAAACCCCAATTGCTAAGTTAACTGGAGCTTCAGTGTCAACAAGATAGAAAGAGTACCCGTTATTGGTATTGGCGCTTTTCCTATCGTCTAAAAGTGCGTAACACGCTTCACTCGAGGTCGCAGCTTTCGTTATTACCCCCTTAACAGATGTCTTGATCTGCTCAAGCAGGATCAGCGTAATTTCAGATGGAACTTTCAAATTTGGATTTCTAATTGCGATACAATTTCCATGCAGCCACCCAATGGTTAGATCATTATCCAGCGTAGCTGAAACATTCTTATTTGGAGCTATCGTTTCGCATGCAGCAATCATTAAGATAAAAAATATCGCTGAAATTATTTTTATTTTAGCGCCCATTATATGACCAGTGCGGAGCGTCCGTCTTCAGCTTTTTGACACCATATGTACTTCCTACGGCATGCAACGCGGTATTAGTGTTTACATTCGTCGCATAAGTGACCTGAGCCTCAGTCCCGTCCTTTTTCTTAAGCTTTATAGACCCGGTCCACTTTATAGTCATATCAACGGCCTTTCCTGATATATGATTGCTCGTTAGTGATGGTGGGTTGATACTCCTAGGCGGAACAGCTAACCCAAAGCCCTTGACCATCTCTAGCGCTCCGGCCTTGCTCTTGGCCAAGTCGGCATGATCCCATTGGATGTCGACTCAAATCATTTTTTTCGCATCTGAAGGCTTACATTTACCCTGAGATATTTTCCACGACCAGTGAAAGAGGTAAGCTCTCTTGTCGCTACGCTTTGTCGTTGATATATTCACAGTAGCACCAGCATCGGTCAGAGATTTTACAAATGCTTTAACGTTGGCCTTGAATGGCGCCTCAAGATTATCTATTTTCGTACTATTTTTTGCATGAGAATTAGCCCAAGTTACCCAATATTTCCCACTATTTGTTGCCATAAATAGCCCTACCTATACTTGTTAGTTGAGCTGCGCACTGACTTTGAGCCGTGAACGTTGCCATTGTTTTAATTTTATAAGGAAGGGATAAATGAACTGCCTTCCTTTGCGATTATGCTAGCGGCATACCATGCCGATCGATTTCGCGGGAATTTAACACTTACTCTCTAATGGCACCAGAGCGAACACACTATTATGTGAGTAGGGTCGCAATTCACCGCCAACTTCACTATTTTGGCAGGTATTGATGCGGTCATTT
>JBNMPS010000141.1:0-6668 GCA_051277005.1 Pseudohongiellaceae bacterium | reverse complement strand
CTTGGATGCGCGACATTCAAGATTGGTGTATCTCGCGCCAACTATGGTGGGGCCACCGCATCCCGGCATGGTATGACGATGCCGGTAATGTGTATGTGGGCCGCAACGAAGATGAAGTACGCCAAAAGCACAGCCTCGGTGATATCAATCTCAAACAAGATAACGATGTTCTCGATACCTGGTTTAGTTCAGGCCTTTGGACCTTCGGTACCTTAGGCTGGCCCGAGCAAACCGACTTCTTAAAAACCTTTCACTCGACCGATGTATTAGTCACCGGCTTTGACATTATCTTCTTCTGGGTAGCACGCATGATTATGCTCACCCTGCACTTTAAAAAAGAAGTCCCTTTCCACACGGTTTACGTGCATGGCCTAGTGCGCGACAGCCAAGGCGCTAAAATGTCTAAATCCAAGGGCAACGTGCTTGACCCTATCGATTTAATTGATGGCATCGACTTAGAAACCTTAGTCACAAAGCGTACCGCTGGCATGATGCAGCCACGCTTAAAAGATAAAGTTGAGAAACAAACCCGCAAAGAATTCCCCGATGGCATTAATGGCTACGGTACCGATGCCCTGCGTTACACCTACTATTCACTCGCCTCTACCGGCCGTGATATCAATTTTGATGTAGGTCGTATCGAAGGCTTCCGTAATTTCTGCAACAAAATTTGGAATGCCGCCAACTACGCCATCATGAATACCGACGGCCAAGATTGCGATCAACGCAACGATGGCGGCTATGAACTTTCTGTTGCCGACCGCTGGATTACCAGCGAGCTACAAAAAGTTGAGCAAGCCGTCGCCGATGGCATTAACAGCTACCGTTTAGATTTAGCCTCGCAAGCTTTATACGATTTTATCTGGAATGAATACTGTAGCTGGTACTTAGAGCTTTCTAAGCCCGTGCTATGGGATGACAACGCCAGCGACGCACAAAAGAAAGGCACCCGCCGCACCCTTATTCGCGTGCTCGAAGCGGTATTACGCTTAGCTCACCCCTTAATGCCCTTTATTACCGAAGAGATTTGGCAGCGTATTAAGCCATTAGCGGCGGCTGGCGCCATAGCAGGCTCTGACGAAATAGCCGACACCATCATGCTGGCCGCCTACCCCGAAGCCGACCAAAGCTTAATTGACCCTCAAGCCGAAACGGATATTGCTTGGTTGAAAGGCGTGATTGTTGGTATTCGTAATATCCGCGGTGAAATGAATATATCCCCGGCTAAAGCGCTACCGGTTTTCATTAAAAACGGCTCAGCCGACGACCAGCGTAGCTTAGTTGCTAACGAGCAATTTCTTAAAACCCTAGCCAAGTTAGAGACCATCACTTGGCTAAACGAGGGTGAAGAAGCACCGATGTCAGCAACCGCTTTCGTGGGCGGCATGGGAATACTCGTACCCATGGCAGGCCTCATCGACAAAGAAGCCGAAATGGCTCGCCTCAACAAAGAGATTGAAAAGCTCAGCAAAGATTTGGCGCGCATCTCAGGTAAACTCAACAACCCCAAATTTGTTGATAAAGCCCCCGCTGACGTGGTTGCCAAAGAACAAGAGAAGCTAAGCGCTCAACAAAACGCACTGAACAAAATGGAAGAACAACTAGAGAGCATCAAAAGCCTCTAATCACTAACTTCTGCACTCAACACCCTCCCCAAATTAATGATGATTAGCACGTAATCAGCATTAATTTGGGTAATATTCACACTTCCCCCTCTTTCCGGCTGATATCAGCTTTTGAAACTTTACAGACCGGTTACCTATCGGGGTGCTTATTGGTATTGGCTAGCCAAAAGAGTTTTCACCGACTTAAAGGCACCACTATTAATACGGCTGAAAATCAGCGATTTGACCAAAAAGCTGTATAATCTCTTTTTTGTATTGGCATCTTAAACACAACGATTCCAACCGTTGACCTATTAGAGAAGACAGCATGCTGATTAGACAACTCTTTGACCGTGACACCTTCACCTACACCTACCTACTAGCCGACGTAGCATCAAATGAAGCGCTACTCATAGACCCTGTCTTTGAACAAACCGAACTCTACCTACAGCTATTAAACGAATTAGGCCTCACGCTTAAATACGCATTAGACACCCATGTACATGCAGACCACATCACCGCACTTGGATCCCTAAGAGAGCGTATAGGCTGTAAAACCGTGGTTAATGACGTGTCTGGCCTAGCCTGTGCCGACACCCATGTTAAAGACGGCGACATTATTCAATGTGGCAATTTTGAACTTACGGTTATCACCACGCCCGGCCACACTGACGATTCCATGTGTTTTTATCTAGCCCATCAACAAGGTTATTTATTTTCTGGTGACACATTACTTATTCGAGGCACTGGCCGAACCGATTTTCAAAACGGCAGTTCTGAAAAACTCTACAACAGCTTATTCACTAAAATACTAACGCTCAACCCTAACACCGTGGTCTATCCAGGCCACGACTACAAAGGTTGGACTGAATCGACGATTGCCGAAGAAAAAGCTAACAATCCAAGATTACAAGTGAACAATAGCGCTGAATTTGTTGAGATCATGAGCAAGCTAAAACTTGCCAGCCCAAAAATGATGGATGTAGCCATTCCTGCCAATTTACAATGCGGTAACAAAATGACTGAACCTTTCGACGAATCAAAACTTAACGTTAAACGCCATACCGCCTTATTTTCAACCTCTGATCAAATATCCCTCGATGACATTCAAACAGCGGCCAATAAAGGCTACACCCTTATCGTCAATAATCGCCCCGATAATGAAACAGACGACCAACCTACCAGCCTACAAATGGCAGCAGCGGCTAAAGCGGCAGGCATTAACTACACGTACATCCCCATTCAGCGAGAACTTCCTCAGGCAGATATACAATTAATGTCAGAACAATTACAACACGCACAAGGCGCAGCATTAGCCTATTGCCGGACAGGGACTCGCTCAACTAACTTATGGCTAATGACATTAAACAAACAAGAACAAAATCAAGCTATGGAACATGCCAAAGTTTTGGGGTACGATTTGGCCCTTGCCAAAAAGGCCATGCAGTCGTAAATAAATATAAACACCCACTATTAACCAATAATGAATAAATCGGAGAGACAACAAATGAGCCAAAATATTGTGATCATTGGCGGTGGCGCTGGAGGCATCGCAACAGCAGCGAGTCTGCTAAATCGAAACTCATCGCTAAACGTCAGTATTATTGAGCCTCAAAGCGAACATTATTATCAGCCCGGCTGGACCATGGTTGGCGGCGGCATCTTTAAAGACACCGATACCAAGCGCTCAATGCAATCGCTGATTCCTCGCGCTGCTAAATGGATTGAAGCCTCTGTAAGCACTTTTCAGCCCGAACAAAACCAAGTCACCCTAGATAACGGCGACACCGTTTCTTACGATATTTTAGTCGCAAGCCCAGGCCTGCAATTAGATTGGGATAAAATTGAAGGCCTTGAAGAAACACTCGGTAAAAACGGCGTCACTTCAAACTACCGTTACGATTTAGCACCCTACACCTGGGAGCTAGTGCAAAACTTAAAAGCAGGTACCGCCCTTTTCACCCAGCCGCCTATGCCCATTAAATGCGCTGGCGCACCACAAAAGGCCATGTACTTATCAGGTAGCCACTGGCACCAACAAGGCACTCTTAACAACATAGACATTACCTTTTATAACGCGGGGCCTGCATTATTCGGTGTCGCTGATTACATCCCATCACTGATGGAATATGTTAAAAAATACAATGCTGATTTAGCGTTTAACCACAATCTTGTTGCCGTTAATGGCGACAAAAAAACGGCCACCTTCAACGGCAAAGATGCAGACGGTAACCCTGTAACTGTCGAGCGTGAGTTCGACATGCTTCATGTGTGCCCACCCCAATCAGCTCCCGACTTTATTAAAGCCAGTCCACTTGCCAATGAGGCGGGCTGGTTAGATGTAGACAAAGGCTCATTACAGCACACCACCCATAAAAACATTTTTGGCCTAGGTGACTGTACCTCTACACCTAACGCAAAAACAGCAGGCGCCATTAGACAACAAGCGCCTATTGTTGCTGAAAATATCGTTCGCTTATTAAGCGGCCAACCACTCTTATCGTGTTATGAAGGTTATGGCTCATGCCCTCTCACGGTTGAGCACGGCAAAATTGTTTTAGCTGAATTCAGCTATGGGGCCAAAGTCACCCCAACCTTCCCATCTTGGCTACTAAATGGCTTAGTACCCACTCGTTTAGCCTGGTTCTTAAAAGCCAAAGTTTTACCCTACGTGTATTTTGATCGCATGCTAAAAGGTAAAGAGTGGTTAGCCAAACCGAAGGGATAACTAATATTCGTTATTAAAGCCGAGGCCTGCCTCGGCTTTTTTACGTCGGGGATTAATGGCGTTTACTTCAAAAAAATATGCGCACAGCCCACTGTTTTTTTACGGACGGCCAAGCACGATCGGTGTATCCCCGTAAAAATAAGCGACAGGCTACATCGTAGGCTGTCGTACTTTATTTTTGGCTTACTGCTCTTTTTCAATGATAAGTTTTCGATGCGGAAATGGTATTTCAATACCTTCTTCATCTAGCGCTCTTTTTATCTGTTCAGGTACAGAGTACAAAACATCAAAATAATGTTCGCCCACACAAAAGGGGCGAACTAAAAACTCTACCGAGCTATCGTTAAGGGTTTCAACTTCAACAAAGGGAGCAGGATCCTGAAGGATATGAGGGTGACGCTCTAAAACCAAATTTATCACCTTACGCACCTTGTCGGTATCTTCTTTATAAGCCACACCAAAATGCATATCAACGCCACGGACACTGTGGTGAGAATGATTTATAACTTGATTTCCCCAAATTTGACTATTGGGGATAATAATCTGCTGATTATCAAATGTTTGTAAAATAGTTGTAAAGAGGTCTATCTCCTGAACATTGCCAAAGCGATCAGCTGCCTCGATAAAATCGCCCACTTTATAGGGTCGGAATATAAGTAACATTACCCCTGCCGCCAAATTAGACAGCGTCCCCTGTAGCGCCAAACCCACCGCCAAACCAGCGGCACCCAACAAGGCCACTATTGAAGCAGTTTGTACGCCAAATCGGTTAAGAACGGCAATAGCCACAAAAGCTAGAATGACGTACCTACCTAAGCTGCCAAAAAATCGAAACAAAGTATTGTCGAGGTTCTGGTATTTCTCCCCAGTTTTACAGATAACTTTGTTTACCTTACTGGCAATTAAAACTCCGATAATTAAAATAAAAATCGCAAATAATACATTAGTTGCCCCGGCTATAATTCCAGGCATATATTGGCTCATATCAATATTATCTATGAATTCTTGCATCGTTAGCTCTCCCTATAATGGGTAAATAAATATGAATGTTAACCTGATAATTAATACCACCATAACCCGCTCAAATAAAAATAGCGATCTGCAACCGCTTCTAATACAGGGGCTAACGTGTGATGTTCTGAACCCTCACCAAAAGCTTGGGCATCAATAATGATCCGGTGTTTTTTATCAACTGCGGCGAATATCTCCTTACCAAGTAAACCTTCTTGATCACAAACGAGTAGTACCTGCTCAAAAACCGCCTCAATAGCATCGGGGTAGCTACTGACAAAACTAGCGATGGAGGTAACGTGAGGGGCCGCGTCACAGGATAGCGCTTTAAAAATAATATTATGTTCGCATTGCCACTGAATATCACGGCTTGAGACAATACCCTTCGAGTAAGCAAACAAGATAATCTTTAAAAGAATAGCGGGATCATAAGCCAATCGGCCACCACCATCATTTTTATATTTATTGTAGAAGGCGGTTAGATCAATATTGTTGTCGATTAGACGATGGAGAGTGTATTCGAAGGTATTTGGCTACAATTGTTCTTCAAAATTGATTACAACCATGGCTGTTTGAGCGTGACTATACTTTTTAAAGTTTGGCATGCAAAAAGTCCCTTTGTGAGGACTTATTTTAGTAAAAAAACGCTTTTTTTGGAGTTTTCTACAGCCTCAACGCCGCTATAAAAGGCGCGCGTTAGCGCGTCCAGTGGAGGCCGCTTTTTGGCCGGAACGATTTTTCCGGGTAGAGGCCGCCCTTACGGGCGACGACCCCCACAGATCCGTACGTCACCCTTTAGTCATACGGTTCCTCAAGTATGACTCAGCACCTGACAAACCACTACACCTGTTTCATTATTTTCGGTTCAGGAAGCTTCCAAATCTTCAGAAATTCCTCGAACTTTTCCCAATTGATAAGCCCGTGTGCGAACGGCGACTTTGCCATTTCCGCCAACACGATCGCGTGTGCTGGTAGATCATCCACAACGATCTGTAGTTACAACGTATTCCATAGTAACCATAAAGCCCATAGAGTTTTATTCGCAAGCCTTTAAGTTGATCCTTTGGAGAAATATATTCGCAATCAGGGGGCTGATGACGCCACCTTGCGGAGAACCACAGGATGGGCAGCTCACGCTGCCGTCTTCGACAACCCCAGCTTTTAGCCATTTCCCTATCAGTCGAATAATGACACCATCATTAGTCCGTAGATGTAGTATTTCACGTATACGGTCATGCGGCATTTTATCAAAGAACTTGCTAATGTCCGCATCGATGATCGCACTCACTTTCGCATCATAACAGCCATCCCTTACCGCCTTTATC
>JBNMPS010000140.1:0-6707 GCA_051277005.1 Pseudohongiellaceae bacterium | reverse complement strand
AGCAGGCACTTTTTGGCCCGCAAACTCAGGAATACCGACAACATGATCGAGTATTGCCTCAAACTCAGGGTATATCATTTCTTTAATAACACTGCTGTCATACCCTCACTCTTCCATAAATACAACCATGTATTATTCTTAATAATAACGGCTATTTCCTACCAAAGCATAGCCATTTAAGCTCATGTTAAGAGAATTCATTATATTTACTGTGATTGATTATGCACAACCGGCAACTCACAATAAAGGACGATAACAAAATGAAGCGCGCTACAGCGGTAACCTTAAATAGGGCTTATTTTAGAGTGACGAACAAAACAGGAGGAGTATTAAAGACATAAAAAAACCACCTCGCAGGTGGCTTGCTTATTTTGTCTAATTTACAGCTATAGTGGCGGACCGGACGGGACTCGAACCCGCGACCTCCGGCGTGACAGGCCGGCATTCTAACCAACTGAACTACCGGTCCAGTACTATAAATATGTATTGGTGGGTGATGACGGGATCGAACCGCCGACCCTCGCCTTGTAAGGGCGATGCTCTCCCAGCTGAGCTAATCACCCAATACTGCTCTAGACATAAAAAAACCACCTCTTAGGTGGCTCTTTTGTTGATTGTGTTGGCGGACCGGACGGGACTCGAACCCGCGACCTCCGGCGTGACAGGCCGGCATTCTAACCAGCTGAACTACCGGTCCTTAACAATCAAACATTCGAATGGTGGGTGATGACGGGATCGAACCGCCGACCCTCGCCTTGTAAGGGCGATGCTCTCCCAGCTGAGCTAATCACCCTCTGCTTCGAACGAGGGGCGCATTCTACAGTAAACCTCTTGCTTGTCAAACATCACTTTCATATTTTTTTAAGTTTTTTAAAACATGACGTAATTGATTGTTTTATCAGCAAAAAAGGATAAAACAGTGGTCTTTTTATAGGCAGTTCTATCGCTTATTACGCAACTCTTTTTATCAGTAAAAAATTTAAATATACAGCACGCAAATTGGCAATTATCATGGCTTAGTCTTTCACCTATCAACTAGATTAGTCATTATGGAAATTTATAAAGAATTCAGTTTTGAAGCTGCCCACCTTCTCCCCAATGTTGAAAAGGGTCATAAATGCGGCCGCCTTCATGGCCATTCATTTTTTGTCAGAATCTACGTTGAAGATGAAGTCGATGCTCACACCGGCTGGGTAATGGACTTTGCAACGCTTAAAAAGCATTTTAAGCCTATTTACGATCAACTTGATCACTATTACCTGAATGATGTTAAAGGCCTTGAGAACCCCACAAGTGAGGTACTCGCCCAATGGATCTGGAACAAACTAAAACCATCGCTCCCTATTCTGAGCCAAGTTCACATCAAAGAGACTTGCACTAGCGGCTGCATTTATAGAGGAAAATCAGCGTAAAAGGCTATGTATACAGCATTAAAAGTCGCATCCGCCCTCAAATAGTGAATTTTATTAACACATTGATGAGAAGAATCCAGCCTGGGGATAAAACAACCTAGTCTATCGCAAGCAACTTTAAGTTAACTTACCAAGTCATTGTTTTTTAAGGGTATTTAGATAAAAGTTCAATTTTTCAACAAATTAAGCAACGGCACGGTACTGCTCGCTTTGGTGATGTGACAAACAACTTGTTCACAGAGTTATCCACAGATACTGTGGATAACCCAACAAGGACACCAACTTAAGGTAAGTCGAAGCCTGCAGACATCAAGGTAACGTATTCACCCATTTCTTCCATATTGTCATAAGCCCTGCGCTTCAGCATTTCCCATTCATTTTGCTCCTCTGGAGAAGCCAAAAAGACTGCCATAACGTGGTGTTCGCTAATAGCAATACCGTGCACACCGGCGCCCGGTGAATAATCAGCGGAAACGATCATATCAAACTCAGGTAAGTTTTTATGGTGAGGGACCTTTCTAAACTCCATTGAGCGCTCTTCTGAACGGCTGTTATACACCTTACCTAAGCGATCTGAGAAGCCCTCTATGGATAGCTGCTCTAGTATGGCCATCTGGCGGTTAGCCTTTAACTCTTCCTGCTGTGATTGCTTCTGAAGTCCATCAGCCTCTATACTAGTATCGGCTGGGGCACTAGTAGCAGACGCTTCAACCCCAACACTCGTATTTGCCTGCGCACTACCAACAAAAGCATCTGGGCCTAAGTCAGTGTCGATTGAAATACTAGACATTGAATCACTCACAAAGCCACGAAGTTTTTCAACCTCAGTTCGATCGTGCTGGAGGATTTTCACATAATCCAACTGCCTGGTGACAGACAATAGCGCTGTAGCTTGATCGATTAAGCTTTCAGTTGCAGACTTATCCATGAACTCACTCTATTAATTATTACCAATATCTTATACTGCTAACGGCAAATATAGCATTTGTACTTGGCCTCAACAAACAATTGAAGATAAAACGTCAGCCACCAATCAAACACATGTCACATTTTGAACAACACAAAAAAAGCCGATCTGCTATACACAGACCAGCCTTTCAACAACTTAAGCGTAACGGATTAGAATACTAGCTGTAATCTAGCACGTAGTTCATCGCCATCTTCACCTTCACTCTCGCCATCCATATAGCTCAAGCCAAGACGAACATTGTTGTTAGCGTAGTAGTTAATACCATAAGACGTTTGTTCACCATTACCAGAGTTCAAACCAATGTCCTTGTATTTGCCGTCGCCATCTTCATGGCGAATAACAATTTCCCAGGCGCCACTTTCACTAGCAGGCTTAATTAAACCAAACGCACCTTTTTTATAAGGACGCGTTTCTCCAGTAATGACCCAACCCGCTTGCAGGTAGTAACCATCCGCATCAACATCGCCAAACTCAGCCTCAAAGTATTCAGCCTGCGCATGAAAGGCGCCCATTACGGCAGCCACCTCTACGTTATAAAGATCAGCTTCATCATTGCTATTATCTGCATCACGCATACTGAAACCCGCACCCACATGCACTAATAAATCATCTGTATTGATAGGTAAGAAAGTCGCTCTAGCCGTAATGGCAGATTGATCAATATCATTT
The DNA here is from genome assembly GCA_051277005.1 of Pseudohongiellaceae bacterium. Classification (GTDB taxonomy): domain Bacteria; phylum Pseudomonadota; class Gammaproteobacteria; order Pseudomonadales; family Dasaniaceae; genus Dasania. The sequence goes on along the minus strand of JBNMPS010000140.1, from coordinate 3,656 downwards.
GAGCCATCACCATCGGCTTCAAAATAACCTACACCGTAAGTCCAGTTGCTACCCGCACCATGTACCTGGATGCCTGCACTACGGCCAGGCGTATAGAATTCAGTAACCGCTGAACGCTCAAGCATTGGGCCCACTTTAGAGCTCGTTAACCCTTCTAAACCAAACGGTTCTTTTTGCTTACCAACCGTCACATTGGCTGATTTACCAAAGCCTGTATAACGAATGTATAGGTCTTCTGCATTGCCACCTTTTGCGCCATCGCTTTCAGCAACATTAAATTGAGCTTTATAAGCCCAATCGCCCATTTTACCTTTAACATAAATGCGCGCACGCCTTACGTCTAAATCCTCAGTATCAACACCTGCGTCGCTAGATTCAGTCGCATCGTAATCCCACTGCAAGCGGCCTCCTAACTGGAAAGTTTTAGATTTATCAGCATTGTGAACCTTGATGCCACCATTAGTACTTATAAACAAATCCTCACCGCTGGTTTGTAATGTACCGGCATTTACTGCTGAAACAGATGCCGCTACAGCTAAAGTCAATAATGTTTGCTTCATTCGTATCCCCTTAATTTATTATCAATAATAAATTAATAAATTCAAGTAAGTTATTAATATTGCGTGGCTGCAAAGCTCGTTAAGCAATCTATGCGTTGCTCTTTACGACAAGGTGAATTGTGCTACATATATATGTCAGAAATATTACAGTCGTCATAAAAAACACATTTAAATGAAACATTTCCTTCACCAGATATACACAGAACTAGTGTATGAGCAGAGCTACGTCCAGTTTTCGTTAATTCCTACCTTTCCTTGATACCGCTGCTTAATCTTGATCATATCGGCATCGATATCACCCGATGGATGAAACACCTCCCCCAAATCAGCTATTTTGTTTTTGCCATCTATGGCGCCCAGAACAATAGGAACATCTGCACCACAGGCTATGTAATAAAAACCTGTTTTCCATCGTTGAACTTTGCTACGAGTACCTTCAGGTGGAATGATCACAACCAGTTCTTCATTATTATTATAATGTTCAATCATCTGTTCGACGGTGTTATTGGATTTGCTCCTATCGATAGCAATACCCCCTAGCCAGACCATAAATGCTGCAAATGGCTTTGGAAACAAACTATCTTTACCCATCCAGTGCACATCAGCTCGAATTGAAAAAATAACGAGCAGCATCAAGATGAAATCCCAATTGCTCGTATGAGGCGCCCCTATCAACACACACTTATTATCAGCGGGTAAACAACCGACAACGCTCCAACCCGTCAATTTCAAAACACCTCTAGAGAGGTAACACAAAAATTGATTCAATAACGGTGTACTAAAAATAGTTTTATTCATGGGCCAATGAACATGGTAATTATCATTTTAAGCCCCAACACAATCACGGCCACGCCTTAACAAAATCCGATGAATTCATTGCAGGTAACGGTTTAGCGACACCTTCCCTGGTGCCTATATACAAATACCCCACGATAGCTTCGTGCTCTTGCAAGCCTAGGCCATTCATCACATTGCGATCAAAGGCATTTTCACCGGTTCGCCACACGCCCCCAAAACCCAAAGCATGCGTAGCCAGCAACATGCCATGCACTGCACAGCCGGCGGACAATAATTGCTCAGTTTGTGGCACCTTTGGATGATCAGAATAGCAGGCCACAGCAATAACAATGAGGGGGGCTCTAAAGGGTTGTGCTTTTGCCTTGTCTAAATCAACTTCACTACAACTTGGGTTACGCGCCTGTGCTGCCTGAGCAAATAACTGCCCTAACGCCAACCTGTCTTCACCTGTAATCGTTAAAAAACGCCATGGTCGAAGCCTGGCATGGTCAGGAGCCCTTAAAGCGGCCTGAAAGACAGTTTCTAACTCAGCACCCTGTGGCGCGGGTTCTTTCAACCTTGGACTGGAGTTTCGCTGCAGTAACAAGTCAATCGCATTCATGGCTTAATTAATTCTCTGTTATTAGTCGCAGGAATGATGATAAGTAGTTGCGGCTACGCGAGCAAGCCTTATCAAAATGAATTATAACACTTGGTACTAACAACATTAGTCACTATAATTTAACCTATCCATTAAAATAAGCCGGGGCCTCACTACAAACTCGTGAAAAAACAAATCAGCAAACCAGGTCGTACCATACAGAAAAAAGCTAAACGCCCGATGCCGGTTGCTGGCTTAAAAATCGGCATGTATGTTGCTGAGCTTGATCGACCCTGGCTAGAAACGCCCTTTTTACTTCAAGGCTTTCGCATTGAGTGCCTAGAAGATATCGATACCATTGCGGGCTATTGTGAATATGTTTATATAGAAGAACAAGAAGACGAGTGGCTGAAAGCTGAAGAACGATCAATTTTAGAGCAACCTAGCCCTAAAAAAATATACCCCCAGAACGCCCTCAATAAACAATCCTTCTCTGTCGCCAAATCTACCCAGAGTAATGCCCGCCAACTAACACGAACTTTTATGGACGATGTGCGCCTTGGCCGCGGCATTGACATGAAAGAGGTTAAAACCACGGTCTCGGAGTGCGTTAAAAGCATTATGCACAACCCTGATGCGCTTTTATGGGTGGGTAAAATTAGAGATAGAGATGAATATACCGCTGAGCATTCGTTAAACGTTGGCATATTAGCTATGACTTTCGGTCGTCACTTAGGCGCTGACGAAGAAGAACTCAATGTTTTAGGTTTATGCGGTATTCTTCACGATGTCGGTAAAATGAAAACGCCCCTGGAAGTATTAAATAAAGAAGGTCGCCTTACTGCCGAAGAATTTCAAATAATGAAAAAGCACCCCGTTGATGGCCGAGATATTTTAATCAACCATAAAGATGCTCATCACAGTGCCGTTGATGTTTGCTACAGCCACCACGAAGCATTAGATGGCAGTGGTTACCCTAGAGGTTTGACGGCTAACAATATATCTGACATCACTCGAATGGTCACCATTTGTGATGTCTATGATGCAATTACTAGCGAGCGCATTTATAAAAAAGGTCAATCATCACTAGAAGCCCTCAAAGTACTTTATCAAAATCGTGATACAAAATTTGATAACCGCCTCGTTACTGAATTTATCGAGTGTATTGGCCTTTACCCTCCAGGCAGTATTGTCGAATTGAAAAACGGAGAAATCGGTATTGTTATCAGCACTAACTACAGGCACCGTCACTTACCTAAAGTACTTATTGTAAGAGGCAGTAACAAGATGCCAACAAAAGAGAACGTGATAAATTTAGAAAAAAAATCCGGCACAGAGAACAATGAATATATTATTAACTCTGTTGTTTCAAACGGCACTCACGGTATTCGTATTGAAAAATATATTAAGAAAGGCCTAACCATTGATTAGCAGCACAAGCTAGTTCTGAGGAAAATCAGCTGCATATTTTTCGACCCATTCTTGCGCCGCTTCATCACCATCCAATAAACGCCCCTCTCTTTCATAGATCATTTTTTTATACATTTCGATTTGGCAAACCTGCTGCACCATACGAGAACGAAAAGCTTCTTCCTGATCCACAAAACAGACCCCCACTTCAAATAAATTATTTTTGGGCTTACACCAAACAACGTTACCTATGCCGTGATATTTAGGTAATACAGAACTTATATCAACATACACATGCGAACCAACAT
>JBNMPS010000139.1:0-6724 GCA_051277005.1 Pseudohongiellaceae bacterium | reverse complement strand
ATATAAATTACCCCCCCTAAAATGTAAACACGGGATAGGTTCGCCCAAAATTCGAGATGTAGACGTGCAATGCCTAGAGAAGTCAAAAATCAACCAGCGACCAGTTTTTTTTTACCTATCCGGAGGGGTTTCGATAAGATTTCCCTCACTTTGAGTTTGAATTTAGATAGCTTACCGCTTTTCTAACTGAGGTCAGCCTCCTATGTAGGGGTTTGGGATTGATAATAAAACGGACAGCTTATTCGCTGCCACCAGACTCTTCCCGTATAATGGTCACCATTTTATACAGCTAACTACTTAGGCAACTGCATGACAGACACCTCCCAAAGACAAACAGTCGGCTTTGTTTCACTTGGCTGCCCCAAAGCCCTCGTCGACTCTGAGCGCATCCTTACCCAGCTTAAGCTCGACGGCTATGACATTAGTCCCAGCTATGAGGGTGCCGATGTGGTGGTGGTCAATACCTGCGGCTTTATTGATAGCGCCAAGCAAGAGTCTATGGATGCCATCAGCGAGGCGATGAAAGAGAACGGCAAGGTGATTGTAACCGGCTGTATGGGTAAAGGCAGTGATGCCGAAGCCATTAAAGCGGCTAACCCCAATGTATTGAGCGTGAGTGGCCCTGCTGATTATGAAAGCGTGCTGGGCGCGGTGCATGCCTATATCCCGCCTGTTATCGAGCAAAAATCGGCTGAAGATCACAACCCTCATATCGACTTAGTACCGCCCCAAGGTATTAAGCTCACACCGCAGCATTACGCCTATTTGAAAATATCAGAAGGCTGTAACCATCGCTGTACTTTTTGCATTATCCCCGCGATGCGTGGCGACCTTGTTAGCCGCCCCCTTTCAGAGGTGGTCGATGAAGCAAAAAAACTTGTTGCGTCGGGGGTGCGCGAATTATTGGTTATATCACAAGACACCAGCGCCTACGGTGTAGATGTTAAATACAAATTAGATTTTGTAGACGGCCAGGCGCATGAGACCCGCATGCAAAATTTGGCGGTAGCCCTTGGCGAGCTAGGGGTGTGGGTACGCCTGCACTATGTCTACCCCTACCCCCATGTAGACAAAGTGATTCCACTGATGGCGGCAGGTAAAATACTGCCTTATTTGGACATTCCTTTCCAACATGCCAGCCCACGCATTCTTAAATTAATGAAGCGCCCCGGCAACCAAGTTAAGGTATTAGAGCGCATTAAGGCCTGGCGTGAGATTTGCTCCGAGCTTGTTATTCGCTCTACCTTTATTGTTGGTTTTCCCGGTGAGACGGAAGAAGAGTTTCAAATGCTGCTGGATTGGCTGGAACAAGCACAGCTCGATCGCGTCGGTTGTTTTAAATACTCCCCCGTTGACGGCGCTACGGCTAACGACTTGCCCGACCACGTGCCTGAAGATATTCAACAAGAGCGCTGGGAACGTTTTATGCAAACCCAACAGCGTATTTCAACCGCGCGCTTAAAAATGCGTATCGGCCAACAGATGGAAGTGCTGATTGACGAAGTGGATGAGCAAGGCGCCGTTGGCCGCTGTTATGCTGACGCCCCTGAAATAGACGGCAAAGTTTACCTCGATGGTTTTACCGATACCTTCCCCGGCGATGCCTTACTAGTGACCATTACCGATGCTGATGAATACGATTTATGGGCAGAGCCTGTCTATGAGCAGGATAACCTACCTGTAGCCGGCTGAACTGAAGATAAATCATTTGAACATTAAAAAATAATCTCGTTAGTTAAGTCAAAGCGGCTGTTGTTTTAACTCAGGGGTAACTCTTATCTCGTGCTAAGTTATTAATTAACACCTGGTAAAGATGTTCAAAATCGATAGGCTTTGCAACAAAGTCATTCATCCCCGCCGCTATGACCTGCTCTTTATCTTCATCCATTGCATTGGCGGTCATAGCGATAATCGGTAACTGTGCAAAACGAGAATCAGCACGCAGCTTTTTCGTTGTAGCAAGGCCATCTAACCTAGGCATCTGCACATCCATTAACACACCGTGAACAGCTCCCTGCTCTAACAACGATATAACGTTTAAACCATTTTCTGCCAACTTAACCTCAACACCCACTTTACTCAGTAAGGCAATTGCCAAGGTTTGATTGAAGCTATTATCTTCTGCCAAGATTACCGTTAAACCATTCAATAACGGTTTGCTTTTGGCCACTGCCTCTTGTATGGCCTTAGCGGCGGTTGGCTTTTGTTTTATCAATGATGGCTCCAGTTCACGTAATGGAACCTCAAGCCAAAATTGGCTCCCCGTACCTAACTGACTATCAACGCCTATTTTACCACCCATCATTTCAACAAAACTCTGGCAAATATTTAACCCCAAACCGGTTCCCTGATATTGCCTAGCGACACTACTATCAATTTGGCTAAAGGGTTTAAATACGCCTTGCTGCTCTGTTGCATCAATACCAATACCGGTATCAATCACCACAAACCTTAATCGGCAAACATCACCATTATTGGAATCGACTCTAACAACGCTGAGCTTAACCTCTCCCTGCTGGGTAAACTTAATCGCATTGCCACACAAATTAGTAAGAATTTGTAGTAGCTTACCCTTATCACACTCAACTGCAGCTGGAAGATCGGTAGCCAACTCAAGCTTAAAACCAATGCCTTTCTCATGAGCGGGCGATTCAAAAACATCACTTAATTTTTTCAATATATCTAACAAAAAAAATGCTTCCGGCTTGGCAGTGTCTTCTCCTGACTCCATCTTGGAATAGCTTAAAATATTATTAATAAGCCCCAACAATAAATTACCCGAGGTTAACACTTTACCGACATATTCACGTTGCAACTGCCCCAGCTCCATAGTCTCAACCAGCTTAGTTAAACCGAGAATAGTATTTAATGGCGTACGTAACTCATGAGTCATTACGGCAAGAAAATCACTTTTTGCTTTATTGGCGCTTTCTGCCTCATCTTTTGCCAAGCTCAACTCGTGAGTACGCTCATCAACCCTTTGCTCCAAAGCCTGTACAAAATTTCGAATCGCTTTTGTACGTAATTGCATACCGCGAATAGCAAAATATGATATCGCCACAATAAATAGCGAAACTACATAACCTAAAAAATTTAATCGTACAGAATAGGGCGACTCATGAGCCCAGCCGCTGATCGGTTTAGCTGCTAGAATCCACTCGCCCCCCAAAAAGCCTACCTTTTTGATAGCTCCATCGGTATTAAAAAGAGTTTCTGAACCATAAAAAACATCACCCTTTTCACCCAGGCCATTTTTGCCCCTAATAGCAACATTCAAGGATTGTTCTATCTCACTCAACCCCGCACTTTGCATTAGGGCATCATAGTCAATGACTAAGCTAACAATACCAATAAAGGTACTTTCTTCATCACCTACGCCACTAAACAATGGCACTCTACAAATAATCCCCGTACCCCCTTGGATGAGTGATAAAGGGCCAGCGACAACGGGCAAACGTGTCTCAACGGCTTTTTTTACCGCCGGCCACTGGCTGGGTAAATAACGATAATTACGGCCAAGAATAGCCTCATTACCTTCGCGGGGATAAACATACTGCAACACATAGCCTTTGGAGAATCCCACATTGCGAATATAAGGCAAACTCTGCGAGGCGGTTTGAGCCCAATGCTCAATATTATCTAGCTGAGACGTTAATGGCTGATTTTTTTTACCCGCACTGGCAATCAATATTTCTACGCCACGCGTAGTGTAAAACGTTGAATTTAACGTTTGCTCAAGCTGTAAGCGAAAGTGACCCAGTTTATTAGCCACATCCATGCGCTGGCGAGCATAGTGGGCGTCATCAACTAAATGCACCATAAAGCCAAATAATTGCTGGCAGGCAGCACCCAGCAATAAGCAAAGGGCAAACAACTGTATTCCTGGAAAGCGCTTCATGGATATCGTCATTGGTTAAGGGTTGGCCAACGAGAAAAAATGGCTACGGCTACAACTTACTACTACCATTCTAGCGGGTGAATGCAACAAAGCCCAATTTAACAATCTAGCAACCGCACCAACAAAAGAAGCCAGGGTGGCGGCAATTAATCTACTTAGACGTGATATCTCCCCCGCATCGTGGTTTACCGCCACTTTAATGTATAATTCCCGCTACATCATTACTGCCCCCTCAGCTACTGCCAACCTATGAATATCATTTTATTTTCAGCCAACGAACTCAGCGAGAATCAACGCTTAGTGTTAAGCGATAAACGTTTCCAACATATTCGTAATATACATCGCTCAAAAACAGGCGACTCTGTTCGCCTAGGGAAAATCAATGGCGATATGGGCACAGGAACCATCTTAACGATTGATGAACAACAGGTTGAAATTGATGTAACGCTAAGTCATTCCGCCCCAGAGAAGCTGCCGCTTAAAATCGTACTCGCCCTACCGCGCCCTAAAATGATTCGACGGATTTTTCGAACCGCCGCTGAACTAGGCGTGAGTGAGTTAATCATTATTAATAGCTATAAAGTTGAAAAAAGTTTTTGGCAAAGCCCTGCATTAAACGAAGATAATATTTACGATTATTTACTCGATGGTTTGCAGCAAGCTAAAGATACGGTGATGCCAAAAATTAGTTTTCACAAACGCTTTAAGCCCTTTGCCGAAGATATTTTACCCGACTTATCAAGCAACACTAAAAAACTGTTAGCTCACCCCGGTATTGGAGAGCTTTGCCCGCTAGCCATTAATGAGCCAATCACCTTAGCCATTGGCCCTGAAGGTGGTTTTATACCTTATGAAGTTGAAAAGTTTTTAGCCGCTGGCTTTGAGGGTATTCACTTAGGTCCAAGAATTTTAAAAGTAGAAAATGCCTTAACTGTTTTAACGGCCAAGCTGTATAGCTGAGATGCTAGATGCTAGATGCTAGATGCTAGATGCTAGATGCTAGATGCTAGATGCTAGATGCTAGATGCTAGATGCTAGATGCTAGAATTGAACGCCAGTGCCCGCTAAACCACAATAGCCATTGGGGTTTTTATGTAAATATTGCTGGTGGTATTCTTCTGCATAATAAAACGTTGGCATGGATGAAATTTCAGTCGTGATTTCTGGCAAGCTTTTTTCAGCCAATAGTTCTTGATATCGCTGCTTAGAGGCACGCGCTTGCCCCAAACGCTCATCACCCTCTACATAGATGCCCGAACGATATTGACTACCCGTATCATTACCTTGCCGCATGCCTTGAGTGGGGTTGTGACTCTCCCAAAAACACTTCAATAACGCCTCAAACGTTATTTCTTTAGGCCGGTATACAACCAACACTACCTCTGCATGCCCCGTCGTGCCTGTACACACCTCTTGATAGCTAGGATTCTCTGTTGCACCAGCCGTATAGCCTACGGCGGTAGTGTACACGCCGGGCAATTTCCAAAACTTTCTCTCTGCCCCCCAAAAGCACCCTAAGCCAAAAAAAACTTGCTCTGTGTCTTCGGGAAAAGGAGCCGTGATCGCTGTGTTTAAAACAGCATGAGAAGGGAATATTGCCATGTTTACCTCTTTGAGCGCTAGGCCCTTTAACTTTATCAATCTGAAATGCCAATCACTTTAAACCGCTGTCATCAATTCTATAGCGCTAATCTAGTTTTCAACAAGCCTTTACAGATAATTCATCTATACTCAGTGAATATAGAAACAATACGACAAGGCACTTCGCACACTGTAGCACTTGTGCCGCAGAGGGTTATAACAAGCCGGTATGATCGAATTTAGTGCCAAACTGCTCTCAAATAATGAACTAGATAGGTTTATTCATTGTCAGAGTTCTGCAAATAGCCTTTAATCTGTCATCAAACTGACATCTAACCCCTTCAATATCAATGACGAATTGAAGAGAAACTAAAAAGAGAACCACGGAAGCAGTGAGTAATAATATGAGAACATTCGATAAAGACAAAGCGATTAACCTAGATCTAAATAACCTATCCAGCCGCAAATTATGGGAAATGCTCAACAACGAAAGCCACCTGAGCCTTTGTGAAAAGCAACACCTAACCATTACCCTGCGCACACGTCGCCATTACATTAAAGAACTAGACGGACTACAGAGCCAACCAGCCCTGCACTAATCATCTGCTATCACCTTAACGACCTATAAATAGCAGCTTAGACGTTACTAAGCTGCTGCAATTACCTTCCTCGATACCCCCCTTGATTGACTAGCGCCTAATCACTAAATACTACAGGCTAATAACCACATACGGATTAATTGGCCCCTTATAATTCATCTCTAGCCATAATCCCCCGTGCGGCTAGGCAACCTCTGCCATACCCGTTAGAATCAAGCGCCAATACCAAAAACAAGCTATAACGACTAATCCATTACTATCAATCCATTACGACAAGGTTATCGACTGAATGATTCGCCTAATATTGATTGCCGCTATATTGCTGGCAATCGTGATTGTTCTAAAACAAGTTAAAAACACCCCGCCAGAACAACGTAAAAAAATGTATCTGAAACTAGCCATTGGTCTAACTGCCGCGGTATTACTGCTGCTCGCATTAATGGGCCGCATCCACTGGATAGGCGGTATAGTCGCCGCCATGATACCCATTGTTAGGTTCGCCTTCCCGTATCTACTGCGCGCCCTGCCCTTCTTACAACAGCATATAGGTCATAAAAAACAGGCCGAGCAGCATGCGCCACCTCAGCAGCCCAAGGCCAATATTACGCTAGATGAAGCCTACCAAATACTGGGGCTAAAACCGGGA
>JBNMPS010000138.1:0-6757 GCA_051277005.1 Pseudohongiellaceae bacterium | reverse complement strand
AACGGGTGTAACTGTTTCCAGCATAAAATGAGCCTGAAATAACGTTTGATATCGTTCATGATCACAGGATGAAAACGATCATGAAACTTGAACAACTGAACACCCTTGAAGCTATAAGCCGATTCTTGGAAGGCACACAGGCTGTAGCTTTCAACGTAGCGACGAGTAAGCAAGAACGCTATCGCTGGGTACAGAGTACACGGGTAAAACACCGTTACATACAACGAGTGCGGGTCAACTAGCAATCCGTTCGTTAGCTAAATCGCATCATCAACGTACTAAACCGAGCGCTAAGGTCGCCACCAAGCCCAATGAGGTGTGGACATGGGACATCAGTTATTTGGCAACCCAAACAAGGGGCCAACATTACTACCTATATCTGATTGTCGACATATTTAGCCGCAAAATAGTAGGCGCTGACGTATATGAGCAAGAATTGGGTGAGCTTGCCGCAGACTTTCTTCAACGAACCGTTTGGAGCGAAAAATGTATTAACAAGGGCACTGTTTTACATTCTGACAACGGCTCGCCAATGCGAAGCTTTACCATGCAGGCAAAAATGCGCGACTTAGGCGTTGCCAGCTCTTACTCAAGGCCAAGAGTCAGTACCGACAACCCATATTCTGAATCACTGTTTAGAACCACAAAATACCATCACTCATGGCCTAAAGATGACTTTAAAAGCTTATCAGAAGCAAGGGGCTGGGTAACTAATTTCGTTGGCTGGTATAACGAAATACATAAGCACAGCGGCATAAAGTATGTAACACCCGAGCAACGACATAACGGTTTAGATGCCCAATTACTGCTAAATAGAAAAGAAACGTATTTGAAGGCGCAGCAAGCAAATCCATCTAGATGGCGCAACAATATCCGTGATTTGGGCTATATTGATGAAGTGGCACTAAATCCTGAAAGTAAAAGCGTTGCGTAACAACAAAATGCGACAACAACCTTGAAAAATGGCGGTAACAGGTGTTCATCTTCAATCGGAATAGGTGTTCAGCATGGCCCGGAATACGCAATATCTACAAACTGACTATCCAGATAATACTCACTATGGTCGTTTAAAGTACCCAATAGGTAAAGGACGTTTCCAGAGCAGTAATTTTAGAAATAAAAAAGCCCCGCATTTGCGGGGCTTTAAGTTTAAACATGTAATTACTTGACGGTTAGAAGCTGTAGCTAACTGACAGCCTGATATCTCGCCCCGCTTCCCAAGGACCAACAACTAACTCATAACCAGGTACTGCTGAATAATCCCCTACGCTTGAGTGTTCGCGATAGTGCTCATCAAGTAGGTTGATTACTGCCAGGTTGAGGCTTAGGGCTTGAGTAGCTTGCCATTCAGCGAAGATATCAACGGTTGTGTATGAGTCTTTATTTAGGGGATAAAGTTCGGGAACCCAACCCTGGTCAAAGTCCTGATACAAAGTATCCATCTCTAATTCTTCAACATGGATAATGTTAATCCCTGTTTTCAGGTCAGCCCTTGGAGAGTAGTCAGCGCCAAAGTTCCAGCTATTGCCCCGTGAATTCCCCAAATGTCTGAATTCATAAGCACTAATATCTATAGAGCTAAAGTTCTGAGTGTAGTAACCATCTTTTGGGTCAAACTCTGAATCAACATTTGAGTATCCTGCGAACAAGTTGAAATCGCCCCAACGATAGGCAATATCAAATTCGAAACCACTGGTTTCAACAGTGCCAGCGTTATCGTAGAGGTTTCCAGTGTAGAGCTTGTTAAAAATAACATCTTCAATTTCTGATTCGAACACTGCAAATTTGAAGTTCAAATTCTCATCCGAATATTCCGCGGATGCCTCAATATTGGTAACAGTTTCGCCTTTAAGGGCATCTGCAATCGCACTACCGTCATACGGTGTCTCTATGGTAAAACCATCACCAATTTCCTTGCCGCGATAAGCTTCGGCGTAACCTAATCCCAGTACCCACTGGTCAGTAAGCTCATAAGATAACCCAGCATTTAGGCTAACATCAGAATCATCCAATTTAGTTGCTTCACCCAATCCCCCAGGTAAAACTTTTTGCTCAAAATCATAGTCATCGTAACGAACACCATAGCTCAACAACAGTTGATCTGTTAGTTGAGAATAGGCTTGAGCATAGGCTCCAAATACACTGCCCTCTTCGTGAGCATAGAGTGGATCCCCACTATCAACCTCATCATCCCTGTAGTCCACGCCATAAACGATCCTGTGATCACCTAGCTGACTAGTATTTCTAACATCAAAACCCGTGCTGGTAATCTCTGTAAACCAATCAAAGCGCCCACCTGCAAATGATGAGACTGTATCGTACAGTGTGACTTCTAGACCAAGAAGGTCATTTTGTTGCAAAGAGTAATTCGCGACATAGGTTTCACGCTCAGCTTCGCTTGCGTAGAGTAAATCACCAGGCTGCACATGCCAGTTGGGACGAGAACTGAAGTCTGCTTCTTCATTACGTTTTTCATAACTCAGAGACAAAAACTGACTTTCGCCAATACTTCCACTAACTTTCAGAAAACCAAGACTCTGGTCAGAGGCGGTTCCTAACACTTCGTCGCCATTCCCGTCTTCAAAATTGTCGCGATCAGTATCATTGTAATAAGCAAGCACCCCCCAATTTTCTGTCAAACGACCATAGAGTGAAACACTGTACTGCTCACCGCCGTTAGTGAAATGACTCGCTTTTACTTCGCCACCAAAAGTGTCACCTTGAGCAAGTAAATCATCAACATCTTTGGTTTTAAATCGAATGGAACCACCGATACTACCTGCACCACTAGTTGCCTCACCGGCACCAGCCTGCACTTCAACTTGCGTTAAGATATCGGGGGCAATCGTGACACGGCCAATATGGTGGAATAGTGTTGATGTTTGTGGGGCGCCATCCACAGTAACGTTGACGAAGTTGTCTTCAAGGCCTCGTATATAGATCTTTTGCGCAATCCCCAAAGAGCCACCTACGCTAATTGAAGGTGTGTGCCTAAATACATCTACAAGATCATTGGCCTGGTAGGATTGCATTTTTTCAGCGGTAATTAATACGTTGGTCGCCTGACCCACCACCGTCACTGTTTCTAGTGTATCCGCCTGGCCCGCTTCGGGGTTCTCTTCAGCGAAGGCTACTCCTGATAGCCCACTCGCTGCCGCAATAAGCGTAGCCAATGCTTTTTTTCTATATGGAATGTACATTGTGATCTGTCCTATTTTGTTTGTAATGTATTGCGCCAAATGCAAATGCAAATGCGAATTATACTCATTTGCATTAACTGCGCAAGCTAAGTTTTACTCTGGTTTAGCCTGCCAGGTCTGAAGAGATGGCTGAGCGAGGTTTGACTTCCATCTAGGGGTATCTAAATAAAAACATTAAAATCAGGTATTTAAGATAGATGAGACGATCTCCTAACTCTGTTATTTCTCGATCGATAGCTGCTCTATTGGGTGGTTTCATCGTTGCTAATGCTGTGGGAGCGGCTCTGGCTAAAGTCCTTCCAGCATCCCAAACTGATGCTGTCGTGATGGCAATGATGCTTGGTTTCCTTGTATATGCACTGGCTGCTTTATGGGCCTTTGCTGCAAAATCTGCTAGGACGGCGTGGTTAGGCTTATCTGGAGCTGTATTGATCTCCCTTTCAATGTGGGGGCTGCTGGGACTCTAATGAAATTTCGCCACTCAATGACTTGGTTACATACATGGGCCGGATTGATTCTAAGCTGGTTGCTCTATTTCATGTTTATTACCGGCTCAGCAGGATATTTCGATGAGGAAATTACCCGATGGATGCAACCGGAAATTCCAGTTCAACAATCTGAATTTGAAGCGACCACGTTGATCCCGGTCGCGGAACGACAGCTAAAGCAACTAGCCCCATACGCAGATCATCTTTTTATAGAGGTTCCTCAAGGACGACACCCTTATTTCAAATTATGGTGGCATAACCCCAGAGTAAAGAGTGAAGAAAAACCGGACGAAACCCATTCACCCGGCTGGCACGAACTGATCCTCGACCCCAATACAGGAGCCCCTGCCAATGCCAGAGAAACAGCTGGAGGTGAATTTTTGTACCGCCTGCATTACGTCCTACACTACATCCCTAAAGACTTGGCCTACTGGCTAACTAGTCTGGCGGCGATGTTTATGTTGGTAGCACTCATCACCGGGGTGGTCATTCATCGCAGAATTTTTAAAGACTTTTTCACTTTCCGCCGCAATAAGAGTCACACTTCATGGCTCGACATGCACAACCTGTTAGCTGTGCTGCCTCTACCGTTCCATTTAATGATTACCTATAGCGGTCTGATCCTGCTGATGTTCAGCACTATGATCGCGATACCAGTATCCAGTTATGGACCAAGCCCCGAAAAACTTCGAGGCGTTTACGACACTTTATTCACTGAACCAGACCACCTTGAAGCAGCGGGCGTAGCTGCTGAAACTGTTTCACTGTTAACTATTTATCAAAAATCAGTAGCCAGCAAAGAAGACATCACAATTGCCTATATCGGGGTTGAGCACCCCGGCGATGTAAACACCATTATTGAGGTTTCCAGCATGGCAGTCCGGGGATTGGATGACCTCAATAAGAGCCTATATCGAGGGACTGATGGCTTACCCTTCGGCGGCCCGGATCATCACAACAAACAATCCGCGACCATGGCTTTTTATCAGACCATGGAAAAGTTACACGAAGGATTATTCGCTTCAACCTTTTTGCGCTGGATATATTTTCTGTCTGGACTAATGGGAGCAGGAATGATTGCAACCGGCGCAATTTTCTGGGCGGTTAAACGACGCCATGCTCATGATAAGGCGGGGCTCAACCCTAGGGGGCTGCAACTGGTAGAAGGATTTAATATAGGCACTATCGTTGGCTTACCCATCGCAATTGCAGCTTACTTCTGGGCCAACAGATTAATACCGGCCACTTTTGAAACACGAATCGCTTTAGAAGGGCACTGCCTCTTTATTATATGGTTGCTGACACTCATACACCCCTTTATTAGGCAACGCCGAATCGGTGCGAAAGAAATCTGGATTGAACAACTGAAAGTAGCGACTGTTGCTTATGCGCTAATACCAGTCATTAATTTTTCCACTTCGGATTACCACCTGTTGATGGCTCTGAAACATGGGGACTGGATTCTGGCCGGTTTTGATCTCGCAGTATTAGGGATTGCCGCTTGTTTTGCTGGTGCGGCCATAATCATGAAAAAGAAAACCCGTGAATCATTGACGTTCACCGCAGTCAATGAGGCAGGCTTATGATTTGTCTCGCTTGCTTACTAAACCTGCTTGGGGCTATCACTTTAAGTCTGTCGAAAAAAAGGCACCGCAAAGATGTATTACCTAAATACAAAGTTCTTTCCGTGGGGAAAGTACGCAGCCTGATATTTATTGGGTTTGCCCTGTTGCTAGCCTCAACGCTCATTTTTATTGAAAACAAAAGCTTAGGGCTAGGGCTGGTGTATGCTTTCGGATGGCTTACTGTTGCCGGGCTGTCACTTGCTGTATTACTTAGCTATCAGCCCCAGTGGAGTCTTAGACTTTTTATTGGAGTGACTTTTCTAACACTATTGACCCTTCTGTTCGCCACCTGATCAAGCGACTAATCTATATACATTTTTGCTGGTAGGTATTTTAAAATCTGCTGCCCATATTCCTCTGCTGGTAAAAAATAATATCTGTTTTAGGTGTATAAGGCGAAGGCGTTTAAAAGGAACGCTTTTGGTCATCAGCGGTCATAACGCCTACTTGGTCCCTTAGTCCGTTATAGTGTTAAGTCCGAACATTGTGGCGGCGCTTTTAGTTCAGCACTGGGTCTATGCTATAGAGAGAAATTTAGTCTTGTAGAAAAAGATGAAGGAGAAGCAGCTTTAAGAATTTATAAGGTGAGAGTTAGGTGAAAAAAGAGAGGTCTAAGTATAGGTAGGATTAATGCCCCCTCACATCTTCCAATCTACAACAAAAAGCAGGCTATTGGCAATCGCCAAGTTATTATCAACCCATTAGCGGTACAATTATTAAGCATAAATCAATGATGCGCCGGCCTCTTTAGCGTTTTGCGCATTCCGACCCGCAACCTATCCTACCGGCCTCATCCTTGAGCAGCACCTATCATCCTCTCCCTTGCTTTACTAATCGAACAAGCTCTCTTATGGCCTTGCTCGTGGCTCTGGTATTTGATTCACGGTGGCTGGCGTCCCAGACTTCGCATCCAGGTGAGCTAAAATCTTCTTGATGACCGATGGGTCATCGATACAGGCAATAATCCTCACTGCACCACCACAGCGGCTACAGATCGTGATATCGATACTAAATACACGCTTAAGCCGTTTGGCCCACGTCATGCTTTGATGGCAATTAACCAGCGCAGGCTCATCGTCCTTCACGCCCTGCTTTTGAGTGTTGCCCTTGCCGCGTTTAGCGGGAGTAACAAAGATACGCTGCTTGCTGTTGGGATGGTGCGGCATTCCGACCAGCACTCCATGATACCGCGTCAAATTTGCGCGTGGCTTCGGAACTAAGGCAGCCAATTTCGCCATGAAATCTAAAGGCTCGAAGATAACGTGCGTTGTACCATCTCTGTAGGGCGTCTTTAGCTGATACCTGACATTTCCCCGTGAGGTCAGTGCCGAATGCCACTAAGTTAAGGCCACTTTGCAGTGATTTTCAATGATAAAATAGCGTGATCTTTTATCATTGAAAACGGCTAAATATGACTCCTATGTTTCCTGGTTGGCACTTACCT
>JBNMPS010000137.1:0-6892 GCA_051277005.1 Pseudohongiellaceae bacterium | reverse complement strand
TAAACTTTAGTTTGGTGGGATTAGGAATTGCTTCAGCACCCACTGGGTAAATATAAGTCAGTTTCAGAATAGAAATTATTCATCCCAGGACTTCGGATTTCTCCGCACGATGACAGGTTTTGTCATGTTCTTTAACGGCTATCACCACTTCCGTTCTAGCAGGTGATCGGCAAAGCCTTGTTGCGCTTTTTTTCGCTGTTTCTTGGAATTAATATCAACAACGTTATCCGGTAACTCCGGGACACTCTGTTCAGGAGCATCAACGTCACTTAAGGGTTCTTCAGTAACCCCCTCAATCAAGGGCAGCTGAGGATTGTTAGGATCAATGTACCGCTCTGACTTTTGTCCGAAACGATGCCGTAACATCTGCTTCAACTGATCCATTAATAGTATGTAGGCTTGCTCCGATTGATGACATTTCTTAAGCAGCAGATCACGTTCTTGAGTAATCGCCTCTGGTTGTTTTAATAGTGTGAATTCAATGTCAGTCATGGTTTATTACGCTGCCTAATATACGTGGGTATTATAACAAAAATACCTTGTTTTATCGGATTTATTTAAAAGAAATTCGTGACAGTTAAAGGCTCTGGTTGCTGCTGCGGGGTAAAATCAATCCCCGTCAATAACCACTGTAACTGCTGTGTTGAAAGCTCCATAGTGTCGTCGATAATACAAGGGAATTTGAACCGTGATTTCTCAAAGCGTTTGTACAGCAGCCAGAAACCCTGATCATCCCAATACAACATTTTCAATTTGTCGGCAGATTTATTGCGAAACACAAACAGCTGACCGGAGGTGGGATCTTTGTGTAATGTATCGGCCACGAGGTAAACAATACCATCAATTTGTTTGCGGAAATCGATGGGCTGCCGATAAAACCATATTTGAGCATTAAAGAGTAATAGCATGGCCCAGTTCCTGGTCCTGCGAAGTAGAAAGAAGGATCGACAGTTGTGCTAATAATTCCGGCGAATGAATGACTAGGCGAATACCGCTGGGGAATTCTAGAACGTCCAAAGGCGAGGTCGTCTTGGTTGTCGTTACGGGCCTGGGTTTTGGTTTAGCTTCAGGGATCGGTTTGACCTTTACCTGAACGAACGGCTCCGATGCTGTCTTATTGATTTTTTGTGACCAGTAAACGAACTGGTGATAAATTAATTGATGGTTATCGGCATATTCCCGCTTAGATAGGCCACTTCTATTGAAGGCGTCTATGTGGTTCTGCCATTGGGTTTGTTTCATGATTGTCTCCGGCGTGATGGAGGGGAGACTATGACAGGATGGATTTGATCAAGATAGAATGTGGTTCGTGTACCGCTTACCAAACATAGGATGACAGAAGCAATGTTATCACCCCTCCCGACTTAAAATCCTCAGCTCGCCATTCATGCTTATGGGTAAAACGCCGCCGCAAACCTAAAGCTCTGGGCTTTGGCAAACCCTCAAGACCCGAGCAACACCAAGAACCCCTATATCACAATTGACTTTAAGTAACTTATAAATCAGAAATTATTCGTTTGTTTTACTAACTTTACCCACATAATATAGCCATAGCTCATTAACTCTCGGGGATATATAGCATAAAATACTTGAATAAAAATCATTTATACTTACTCACTGCGGCGCCCCAAAGTGTCTGAACCAGCCGAAAAAACCAACAAACAACAACTCCCCCAAGGCGTAAGTACGCTTATCTGGCGCTTCAATACCGTCGATATCTGCGTACCCCAAGAGCCACTCAATAGCTGGCAAGATGGAGGCCACTTAACCGTGACCCCCAGGCGTCACATTACCGACAGAACCGAGTGCTACGCTCATGAAGCGATTGAGCTCATGGCGGCAACCATGCTAGCAGGCAGGGCCCTACTTGATGTTTTACAGGTAGAAAAAGTGAACTATCAAGAGATGGGTAACTGGAGTCTCGGCAAACCCAAAAAACCTTGGCTACACGTGCATGTGTTTGGGCGTGCGCGGCAACAAAGTTTTCAGGTAAGAGGTGAAAGCATAAGGTTTTTCCCGCAAGGTCATGCCTTTTATCGTCAAATCGACAGCCCAATTAGCCCACGAAAGTTAACTCAGTTACGGTTAAGCGTTGAGAGTAACCTATCAAAAAATCCAATAAAAAACCTATTAAATACCGCTAAAACCCTTGAAAGTGAGCAACACTGAATGGATCTGATTATTTTTGCAATGGTACTTCTTTCCGCCCTGCTCCACGCCTTATGGAATACTCTGGTAAAACGCTCATCACAGCCAACACTTTTTCTGGCGGTATGTAAGGTGGTGGAGTCCTTGGTCTTTCTCATCCCCTTTGTTATTTATTATACCTATGCGCCGTATGGTATCGAAGCACTACCCTGGATTATGGTTGCGGCTGTATTGGTATTTCTAAACTATTGGCTGCTGACCCAAGCCTACCACCGCATGGACATGAGCCTCGTGTATCCAGTGGCCCGCTCAAGCACCCTATTTTTACCTGCGCTGGCCTATATGGCGTTTGGCGAAACAATTGATCGCTATGGTGTGATGGCGGTTGTTCTAATTACTTTTGGCGTGCTGGCCATGCAACTTCCCTCACTCAAACTAAGCGAGTGCAGGCGATATATCTCATCACTATTCCAGCCGGGTATGCTGTATGCGCTTGGCGCCGCATTCACCGTTGCGCTCTATACGCTGTGGGACAAAGCGGCCATTCAGCACATCCAGCCCTTTTTATACTTTTACAGTTACACACTAATTACTGGCGCTATATTTAGCGTGATCATTCTAAAGCGGTACTCGTTTACGCAAGCACGGACTTTATGGTGCGCCAACAAAACAAGCATCACCGTGGTCGCCATTGCCAACACGGCGGCGTATTTATTAGTGCTTTATGCGCTTAGCCATAGCAAGGCAACCTATGTAGGAGCCTTGCGCCAGTCTAGTTTAGTCTTTGGTTTGATGTTAAGTGGCTACTTCCTACGCGAGAGCCTGAATCTGCCAAAACTTATGGGTACACTGCTAATCGCGCTGGGCTCTGTGGTGGTTTTCTTTTCGTCCTAACAGGCACACGAACCCGCCATTAAAAACTAAAGGAAAAATCAACAGCCGGATTTTTTAGGCACTTTTTTCAATAAAAAAAAGGTTTAGGGTTTTTTAAGCAACAACAACTTATATACCCGAATAAATTAACGTCATCGTTTGCCAAAAGTCCTCTTCCACAGCTGATTTGGGGCCCATCATGCGAATCGCCGTGGTAGAAAGTAGCGTACTAGGAAGGAAATCACTCAGGTCAGTCAAGTCGCCGCTGGCCAAATCTTTTGATGCCAGCGAATGAGGTATCCAAGCAAGCCCCACACCCCCTAGAGCAAATTGCAGCGCCGCTAATGTGAGCGCCGTTTCTGCCTTTTTGCGAATGAAAATGCCTGCCGGTAGATGCGGGAAAACTTCTTGAGCGACCACCTGCCCCAAAAAAACATCAGCAGGGTAATTAATAATAGCAAGCTCTCCTTTTTCATACTCCTCCATCAGCTTAGGTAATTTCGCTGTCGCAAAAACAGGAATCAGGGGCTCTTCGCCTAAATAATATTGCTCTAAAAAATGCTCGTCAATTAATAACGGCGTGGTCGCAGACTGGTAAACAACCGTTATGTCCGCCTGCTTTGTCATCAGCAGTGCATAACACTCATCCCGGTTCTCCGAACGAAGGCGAACACTAATATCTTTAGTTTCGGTCAACCGGCCAATTAAATCAGCCGCGATAGAGGTTGTAATAGCATGCTGACTAACCAGTACAATATGATTTTGCGTCTCACGATCTTGGCGCTTTAATTCATTAACAAGCTCCCGCAGCCCTGCGGCTAATCGCTGCATATTAGCCTGCTGATCACGAACCGATTTTTTGAGCTGAACCGGCTTACGCGAACGGTCAAATAATTCAACATCAATATAGGCTTCAATTGATTTGATCCGTCGAGAAAAGGCTGACTGTGTTAAACAGCGTCGATCTGCCGCCCTAATGAGGGAACCGGTATCCAGTACCGCGAGAATATCCTCAAGCCACTCTAAACGCATACACTCACCCTAATATGTAAAAAGCGCATATTATAGTTGAAATTTCGCATTTGAACAAAAACCTCAGACTCGTATAATGGCAACCATCACTTAAGAGACAGCAAAGGCTAACCGCCTTAATATCAACAAAAACCTTTTATTAGAGCGAACGCTACTGCGCTACTGCCGACAGCTCCTATAAAACTTAACGAGGCCAAAAACATGCATTTATCGCATTTCCCACGTATTCATCTAGCTCACCTCCCCACACCATTAGAGCGTATGGACCGACTATCCGAAGCACTGGGCGGCCCTGAAATCTGGATCAAACGTGATGACTGCACAGGGCTATCAACCGGCGGCAATAAAACACGAAAACTCGAATTTTTAATGGCAGAAGCGCAAAACCAACATGCCGATATGGTAATGACCCAAGGCGCGACACAATCTAACCATGCCCGCCAAACGGCGGCTTTTGCTGCAAAACTCGGCATGGAGTGCCACATCCTGCTGGAAGACCGCACCGGTTCCAAGGACCCTAATTACAATCATAACGGCAACGTTTTTCTAGACTACCTTCATGGCGCTACCGCTGAAATGCATCAGGCAGGTGCCGATATGAATGCAGAGCTTGAAGCGGCTGCCGACAAAGCCAGAGCATCAGGTAAAAAGGTTTACACCATCCCCGGCGGCGGCTCTAATCCAACCGGCGCACTCGGCTATGTCAATTGCGCACTGGAATTAGTCAATCAAGCGGGCGAACGAAGCCTCGTTATTGATGCCCTAGTACACGCCACAGGCAGCGCAGGCACACAGGCAGGACTTATCACCGGCCTGAAAGCAATGAACGCTAACATCCCACTGCTGGGTATTGGTGTTCGCGCGCCAAAACCCAAGCAAGAAGAAGCTGTTTACAACTTGGCGCTCAAAACAGCAGAAAAAATTGGCTGCCCCGGTGTCGTCAAACGTGAAGATGTTGTCGCCAATACCGATTATGTCGGTGAAGGTTATGGTATGCCCGCACCGTCTACACTTGAAGCAATAGAGATGTTTGCACGACTAGAAGGTATTCTTCTTGATCCCGTATATTCAGGTAAAGGCGCCGCAGGCCTCATTGACCTAATTCGTAAAGGTCATTTTAAGAAGGGGCAACGTGTTGTATTCCTACACACGGGCGGATCTGCTGCCTTATTTGGTTATACTGCCGCCTTCGACCTAGAAAAACCGTAAACGGTTTGTTTAATCCTATTACCCATGATGGATAAGCTGTAGTGAAGAGTCTAAATATGCGCGATTATATTGGTCAAACTATTGCCGTATGCAGTAACAGCTTATCGCTGAGAGGTTCGGCCTGATGAAAGACAAGCGTAAACGCACTATTGGTATCCTCGGCGGCATGGGGCCAGAGGCAACGGTACTGTTAATGTCGAGAATTATCGATATGACAACTGCCGAAGATGATGCCGACCACGTGCCGATGATTATCGACAATAACACGCAAGTCCCCTCTCGCATTAAGGCCCTGATTGAAAAAAAAGGTACAAACCCTGGGCCGGTACTCGCCAATATGGCAAAGCAACTTGAAGCCTACGGCGCTAGAGCATTAGCCATGCCCTGCAACACCGCACATTGCTATGCACCCGACATCGAACAAGCCGTACGCGTCCCTTTTCTTAATATGATTGAGCTTTCTTTAGCGCAGATCACGTCGATGCAACTGACGCATTTCCGCGTCGGTATACTCGGCTCTCCGGCGGTAAAAATAACAGGATTATTCGACAAAATATTCAACAAGAAAGGGATTGAATGCATATACCCTGACGACCAAGAACGCATGTTAGATGCGATCAAAGCCCTTAAAAAAGACAAGCAAAACGGTAGCGCAAAAACAACACTAACATCTGCCGCCAATGAATTATCAGCAAAGAACGTTGATGCAATATTAATTGCCTGTTCTGAGTTTTCTCTGATAGCCCATGTGGTACCAGAAACGATTTGCTGTATCGATACGATCGATGTTTTAGCCGCAGCGATCATTACATTTTCAAATGGCGCTAGCCAGTAGCGCTGGTATAAAAATAATACCCTGCACAAAAAACACATCACTCACGCCGCCTGAGGCAAGTGTACGCCCTACTGAACTTATCCTTAGAGCCTCGACGAGGGAAGCGGCAATTATGGTTCGCAGAGCCCTCAACCGTCCCTCAGCGCACAACGACTCCAACCCTGGATATCGCGTTACTTTTTATGTGCTTTTGCGAAGTATGGTTGTGTTTCTTGACCCTGTTGACCGCTCTTGCGGATCATAAAATGTTTCAACCTCTTCAAAATCCGCTTTGCGCATCATGCCAGCCGAGGCAATATTTTCTTCATGACGCTTAATATACACTTGATGACACCCCTCCTTGCCTGCCAAAGAGACCGCTGATAAGAGCAACTGACGACCTAAACCTTTACCGCTTTGAGCACGGCTTACAACCACGTCATTGATATAAGCGACGTGTGATAGCGATGTATATTGCTCTAGTTTTACAGGGCATGAAGTTCTAAAAATAAGCACCGCAAAACCAACTATTTCGTCTTCTTCGGCCAGCACCGCAATGGCGTTGCCCTCTTTAATTAAATCAAAATGATGGCTAATACTATCGTCAGTAAGGTAATTCCACTCGTTAGGACCTTCTAACAGCAAGAGGGATCGCATTGCGGCATAATCTGACTCGTTAAGTTTTCTAGCGTGTACTTTCATGCTTATATTTTTCTCAGCGTATTACTTGTTATGATCAGCGTATTAAATTTAACCTCAGTTAGCTATTTCAAGCTTGTTGGTACGAATCATACTCCGTAGCTCATCGATATAATC
>JBNMPS010000136.1:0-7074 GCA_051277005.1 Pseudohongiellaceae bacterium | reverse complement strand
CAATATCGTTATAATAGGCGGTTTGATTTAACAACAATATTGGCAAGATTGGCCTATGTATCGTTGAGAACTTCGCCTATGCCTGAACGGCTGTTACGGATGGCTTAGGTTTAGTGCTAATTAGGTAAGATTTTGAGGGCTGATCGCCTTATTTGAAATAAGTTCGCCATGCTTTGATATTTTACAAACTTGTATAATAGTTTTTGCTAAATCTAGGCTTATAACGTTAGAGTTGTTCATTGTATGGGCTCCTTAGCTTTTGTCGACACCAGACTACGTAAGTGGGATGGTGGAGTCCATACATCGCTTACCATTTAAAAGCTTATGGTTATTTGATGATTGCTATTGATTTTAGACCAATATACGTAATTTCGGCTTAATTCCGATGCTAAATGAGCAAAAAGGTGCTTAAAATAGTGAATTGTTCTCGTAGGTTGGTTAAATACGTAAAGAACCGTATTTTGTGAGGATGCCTAAAATGTATATTCAATTGTTTATTGTGTCGCGGATTCACGTACATTAAAAGGGACGATTACGTAGGGTGCTGAAGCGGGGTCGACTTGCGCAAGTATGTTGAAACTAGCTGAAGTTTAATTGCGCTCCCCCAGCCGGTGCTAAATGCCCTATGGACTCATAGCTCTCTTGATTAATCACTACGCCATGCGACAGGTAGTGGCGCTGGCTATTGCTATGTTCTGTCTGCAGGTGATTTAACGATTAGCGACTATTAATTGGGAATTTTCGACAGGTTGGTTTAATAAACCCGCATTTATTGCCTATGCTGGGAGTCTTTGATGGCATAGAAAATTAACGTCACAATACCGTGCGTAAATTCTATATTATTATTTCCCCCACTTTTTCATGTGTAAGCAGTAATTGATTTCAACTCATCTTTGGTTTTTTTGGTCAGTGTAGATGCTTTCGTTAATCAAGCTCGTCATCGAGTTCATTTATAAAGATCTTATAGCGGTACTCAGCAGTACTGTTTTTCTCACCTTATTCAAGCAAGTACTGGAGAGTTTCTATTTTACGTTTGTTGTCTTCAAATATTCTAAGGGTAGCGCTTACTATCTCATTTGCAGATGCAAATCGGCCTTTGCCAATTGGATGGGATATAAAAATATCAAAGTGTTCGACAGGGGGCATGCTAGTGTTTTTGGACAGTCAATATCAATAATGGGTACTTAATGGTGTTAACGTCATCATGAAGAAAAATATATTAATAACCAGTGATTGTTTCGCGGGGGTATTCAATATCAGATTAAGAGTATCTTGCGTTATGGGAGCCTTACATCGGGACATTAGGGATAGCGCTAATGTTCAAATGAGTAGAGTAAGTGTGTATTGCATACTGCCAAGTTTTCCTGGTTCGCCATACAGAAGTTGAACGTTTTTTTTGTCATTTTAAAAATAGTGATCGCTGCCGTCTAAAAACGGTCGTTGGCGCGAAAAGGCTGTGCAAGTTATTAGCGTGTTATAGAGGGCTTTAGAATTGTGTGGCGACCTTCGACAACTGCTCCTGCGTTGTTCTACTACACCACATCTCTGTGGCTATATTGCTCGCGAGTTAATTCTAAAAATATCTAGATGCATCAAGAGTTTGTGTAGACTTTCGTTATTCAGAGGCTGTTGTTAGGTTTAAGGGTCACTCATTTTACCCGATACCGGTCTCGAGTCTAACGGTGGTTACGTCACGATGCTTTTATTTTTTGCTGTTGTATTGATACTTACGCGATAAATGTCAGGTAAATTTACGACTTATTCTATTGGGGTATTATATTTATTTTTTTTAGTGCTATAGCTGTTACATGAAGGCGCGTTGACATGTTATTTTTGTTTTTTATACGCTCGTTATGGGTGGATTGTGTCAGGATAATTTACAGTCCGTTCGTTTTTTTTTAATAATTTGCTAAGCCGCTGAATAACAACAGCTATTTATTTATGGCAAGGTTGTTGCCTTATTTTTTGACGTGCACAAATGTGCGCTAATGTGTATTTCTCAAATAAATAAGGATGAGATCAAAATGAAAAAAGGTTTAACTCTCAGCGCTTGTGTAGCCGCAACCTCAATCGCTATGTTTGGTGGCGTGCAAAACGTGCAAGCCCACGCTACCTCTATAGGTTATGAAAACGGCGGGGGTGTTGGTATTGTCAATATCTGGCTTGGTACTTATAACCATGGCACTGGCAGCCGCCATCTGTAAGGTAGCATGAATCTGGTTGGCGTAAATGGCAATCTCTTTGCATCAACTACCTCGGTATTCACCTTAGGTGCAGGTGTGGGTATGGGCGGTGCTCCTAAACCAGGTGGTCTCATTGATGGTACTACTAATTTCTATAATCCAAACGGGTGTGCTTTTGGCAGCGCTGCATTGGTCAGTGTTGCTAATACCTGCGGCGGCGGTGTAGATCACTGGCAGGGTGCCGTATTTGCTGGCTTGTCTGCAGGTGACTATCAGTTCACTTGGACACCAATTGCAAACCCAACTGCTGAGTGGTCTGTTCTTAACACCAATATGAATGACGTGTTCACCCTGGGGGGTACTGTTATTAACGCTCCTGAGCCCGGAACTCTTTCACTATTAGCTCTTGGCCTTGTGGGTTTGGGTGCTGTTCGTCGTAAAAAACAAGCCTAATTAAGGTTGTTAGTTAGTCGGTGACACCCTTTTTGATTATTAATCGAAAAGGGTGTTTCTATGTAGCGTCTTTTTCAATCATCACCTCAGTCGTTCTTTTAATTCAGTTCTACCGCCAAACCTCACTGTAATCATCAAATTGCTGAAGTTCGAGAAAGGGTTTCTTCATACGAGCACGGTTGATAATGGCAAAGAGTTTGCCTAGCTTGCTAAAATGAAGAAAGTGCTCGTTGCAGGCAGCTATTTTGCACGCCCCTATCTCTCGTGGGAGCCCGGGCTGAATGAAAATCATCTTGGATTGATGTGCCAGTATCTGCCGAAATGTATCGCGCTGGATAAAATAACGGTTGAAGATATCATCTTAATCTAGATGAGGCTCAATAGCAGGCTTAGAACGTTACCCCGCTATTAAGCGCCTAATGACGTTTACCATGCTATGAGTTTTTCTGCATAATTATGCGGTGTTCCACTAGCGATTGACAATCAGCGGCTCGATTCAAATCAATCAATTTACAAAAGCTTTGCTAGAGGTTTGTCGCCCTAAGCGAAGTGCGATTAATAGCTGGCCGCTTTAGAGTAACAAATGACGAATAAAAACAGCCTGAATAAAAACAGCCTGCCCCAACAGCGAGGGCCTTGGCGAAAACTCACCTCAACCCCAGTATATGATAACCCTTGGATTAGGGTGAGCCATGAAACGGTACTCACGCCCGGTGGCACCGAAGGTATATACGGGAATATTCATTTTAAAAATCGTGCCTTGGCTATTGTGCCTTTAGATGAAGAGGGCAATACCTGGCTGGTAGGCCAGCATCGCTTCACCTTGGATGAGTTTAGCTGGGAGGTGCCTATGGGTGGCGGCCCCTTAGATGAAGAGCCTCTTATTGCGGCACAAAGAGAGCTGAAAGAAGAGACCGGCTATAGCGCCCATAACTGGCAGAAGATATTAACCTTACATACCTCAAACTCCGTCACCGATGAGCAGGCTTATGTTTATTTGGCGACGGGTCTACAATCAGGCGAGCAGCAACTGGAGGCGAGTGAGGGAGATTTGCAGCTAAGAAAAATCTCTTTTCAGCAGGCGGTATCAATGGCGGTTAACGGTGAAATTACCGATGCCTTATCGATAGCGGCTTTGTTGGCAGTGGAGCGGCAGTTAAAAGGTGATGCAGGTTGTCAGATAGTGTGAAAGCCATGGTATCTTCTCAAAATGTATATTCTGTCGGCGCTGATCACCGCGCGGTTCCTAGGAGAACCTTTTGCCGTGGTAACTAATGATTATTGGTTTTAGAGTGCAATTCAACGCCGCTGCGTATGCGAGATACGGGTCTTCTTTTTGGTTAAGGGTGTGTTGCGCTAGCCCCTTTAGCTCTCGGAGGGGCTAAAACACTTACCTCATCAAGAGTGGGTCGTATTTTGCTATTATTTCGATTTTTTGCTAATATTGTGAGGAATATCACATTTATATTAAATTATTGTTTTTAGAGGTGCCTTTTCCTCTAAGAATCAATGAAATGACTACAGAAATTCCGGAGCTTTAAACGTGTATTCTTTTTTAAAACAAGTGCTATTACAGATGTCGGTTATATCTGTCGTCGTTATAGGTTCATCGGTTCAGGCCAGTATAATGACCTTGGAGCACACTGTTGAGGCGACCGATAACCTTTACGCAGAAGATTGGGGGCACTGGTTCACCCAAGAGAGTGACCATGCTTTGTTGCCTTATGCTCCTGGCAGCACCCAGCCCTTTGCTGTGGGTAGCGGTTTTAACTTTTCGGGTATTGGCTTTATAGATATTGACGTTACCGGTAGTATAGTAGGAGCTGGTGTCTTTGAAACGGGCCCGGATGGCTGCCCAGCTTTTGACAGTAGCTGCGCATTTAGTAATGGCTCATATTTTTATCAACCGGCTTATAGTGTTATTGGTATCTGGAGCTCCTCGGCTTTTGGCATTGACCCGATTCTGGCAGCTAATACCTATGGAGATTGGCGTGATGCACCCTTTTTAGTGGGAAGTGGTTTGCAATTAATTATCCCAGATGTTGATGAGGCTTTTTTATTCCTGGCGGTAAATGACGGCATCTTTGCGGATAATGAAGGCGCTTTTAATGCAACTATTAATTATGCAGTACCAGAACCCTCTTCAATTGTTTTATTACTCTCCTCGATGTTAGGGTTAGCCTATACTCGACGTAAAAAACTATAAAATTCTTCTTATGGCACCTTTAAAAAATCTATTCTATTGAAGACACAATAACAGGCTACTTATATAGTCTGTTTAAGCTTTTGTTAAATTACCGTTCGTGCCTCTTCAAGAAGATGTGAAATTACTCTCTTAAGACACCATTAAATTTCATTTCATGTCGATTGGCCTAGTGTTGGAAATCCTCTCTTCTATTTATATACCTGTGCTTATCCCGCGAGAAGCTCTCATCGTAGATTTATTTAAGTATCGCTATGATTTGGATATTTGAATAGATTGATGTTTTTATTACTGTAAATATTACGAGATAGATCCAGGCTTGAGTTCAGTTATTTGTCGGAGAGATTATGGTGTCACCTTATTGATTAAACCATTTTCATCTACATCAACGATCAGGTGATGGCAAGATTGCCATTGTTCGAGAGAATCTTGCGAGACATTAAACGTATTAGCAACAGACTCGGTACTGGTTATGCCTATATCCTTGCGTCGTTCGATGCCTGTAAAGCGCCACTGATTTACTTTTGCCCATAATAATAATGCGCTAACCAATACGATGATTATTCCGCTATAAATAGCTAGCAGGTGGAAGAAGTTCTTGTAACCGCCTAAAACCACCATATGTTCATAAAAAATATTAAGATTTAATGTCCATGCAATTAGACTAATAGCCGGTTGCCATAGATAAATTAAGGCGCCCCAAAAAAATAGAGTAACGCCTATGGCGGTATATTTTTGATGACTTTTTAGTAAGTCTGGACGGTTAATAATTAACGTTTCAGGTTTCATTACGAATTCCTCTGTCAGGGCTTGTCCACTTTCCGGTTTTTCCTTTGCCGAGTAATGTGGTGGGTACTGCCACAATAATTGTTAGGGTGTTAATCATCCAGTAGGCGAGTGGATACCAAACCATCCAAAAAAAGTTTTTCCATAAGCCTTTTTCATAACGAGAATCAATAATTAAGCTGATTAAGAATTGTAATAAACATGTTGTCGCCAGAACCACACCATTCCAACCAGGAATAATCGAAGGTACGGCGTACTGTTCGGGTAAAGTAATAAATTTTCCCAATGCCCATAAAACTAAAATGACGCCAACAATATAGCTCCATAAAACACTGCATAAATATTCAGTAACCACTGGCCACATACGACGTTTCCGCCAGTGAAACAAGGAACTAATGTGTGTTAGGGTTGTTTCAAGGCCTCCTCTTGCCCATCGGAGACGTTGCTGCCAAAGCCCGCCATAGGTTTCCGGCATTAATATCCAGCAGAGCGCGTTGGGTTCATAGCGAATATCCCAGTGATCAATTTGTAATTTCCAGCTAATTTCAATATCTTCAGTAATAATATGGGTGTTCCAATAACCCACCTTATGTAAAGCCGATTTTCTAAAAGCGGTTACTACCCCAGATACGGTAAAGACTCGGCCATAAATACGTTGGGCGCGTTTAATTAATCCTATAATGGAGGAGAATTCCCCAACTTGTATTTTTCCTAGTAGGGAAGAACGATTTCGTATCCTTGGGTTTCCAGTAACGGCCGCAACTCTAGGAGAGTTGATAAAGTGGCTCATCATCCAGTTACAGGCGTGTGGATCAAGCACCGCATCGCTATCGATACAGACCAAAAACTCATTTGTTGACAACATGGCCCCTATATTAAGAGCTGTAGCTTTACCACGATTATGCTTTAAGTGCACAACACGGAGCTTAGTATGCTGCTGCTGCAGCCGATTAAGAATATCCGCTGTATCATCTTCACTGCCATCATTAACGGCAATGACGTCAAAGTCAGGATACTTTTGTTGAAAAGCATACAGAATAGTTTCTTCAATGTTATCTGCTTCGTTATGACAGGGGATTAAAATTGAAACAGATGGGTACTGATCAAGTTCGGGGGGGTTATTGTAATAACGATTATTCCCGCTCTCCCAGTGATAGCGGTAGTAAAGGCCGCCACATATCCATAGATACGACATGAACAATGGGTAATAATAGGCGTAAGCCAATAAATAGTCTGCGATTGAATTGAAATCCATATATTTTCCTGCAAAAAACTTATTAATCAAATCGGAGGTTTATGCCACTATATATAGACCCGTAGCCTTCACATTCACCATCGTAGCTGCGATTTTTGTAAACGGCACCGTAATAAAAGCTCATTTTTTTACCGATTCGCCAGCGTTGTTCGTAATCTACATCCCAGATAAATTTAGCATTATAGTCTTGTTGA
>JBNMPS010000135.1:0-7084 GCA_051277005.1 Pseudohongiellaceae bacterium | reverse complement strand
ATGAGATCTTTTTTCGCTAGGCTAGCTTGAAACCCCGCCGCTTCAACTTGCTCAAACGCCAGTACAGGTTTGAGCTTTTGGTTGGCAATAGCTCTATCCGTTTTATCGGTCAACGCAGCCTTTACCGTTACCGTCTCACCACTGCGCCAGCCGTGCTTTTTAAAATAATTAGCCACACTACCAATCGCATCAACAGGATTGCTAACAATATCCACCACACCATCATCATCAAAATCTATGGCGTAGTGCCTATAACTACTGGAAATAAACTGACCAAAACCCATCGCCCCAGCGTATGAGCCCATGACTTCTTGCGCATCAAAACCCTGCTCTTTTACGAGCAAGAGGTATTGCTGTAATTCGCTGGTAAAAAATTTGCTGCGTGGAGGATAATCAAATGCCAAAGTCGCCAAGGCATCTAATACTCGATAGCGCCCTTGGTGGCGACCATAACGGGTTTCTACCCCAATGATGGCCGCAATAATATGCCTAGGCACACCAAACTCTTTCTCGGCACGCTCTAAAGTGGCCTTGTGCTCCACTATGAACTGCTTACCCTGATTGACACGAGCCTCACCTAAGAATATCTTTCGATAATCGCCCCAGGTTTTAGTTTTTTCCGCGGGTCTAGAAATAGCATCCAAGATTGATTGTTTGCGCTCGGCATTTTTAACCAGGGATTCGACATAGGCCTGTTCAAAACCATGGTCTTTGACCATTTCTGTTACGAAGGCTTTCGCTTTTTCATGATCTTGGTAATTAGCTTGGGCAAAAACTGCAGCCGACAAAGCCCAGCTAGATAAGGCTACTTTAAAATATTTTTTTTGAAGAATTTTAATCAACATGGTTAACAACCTACCGCTTAACATCATTGTTTTTTCTAACAACATCATAACACGACTTTTTGATTTGCATACTCTATGGATTCTGCAAAGGATCGACTGATTATCATTTTTTACTAGTAACTTTCGCGCTTGCTATTGCCCAATTATTCGCTTCTCGGTACTAATCGCCATGAGCAGGCCGAAGCCTACCATCAATGTCACCACCGACGTTCCGCCCTGACTTACTAACGGCAACGGCACACCCACTACAGGCAATAAACCAGACACCATACCCATATTCACAAATACATAAACAAAAAAGGTAAGCGTTATACTACCGGCCAACAAGCGCCCAAAACAATGTTGAGCCTTAAGTCCTATCCACAACCCCCTACAGATAATTAATAGATACAAACCTATCAACAATAACACCCCCTGCAGGCCCAGCTCTTCAGCCAAGACGGCAATGATAAAATCAGTGTGGCTCTCGGGTAAAAAATCTAACTGTGATTGGGTGCCACTCAACCAACCCTTGCCCTCAAAGCCACCTGAACCTATCGCCGTTTTTGATTGAATTATATTCCAACCGGCACCTAACCGGTCGCTCTCCGGGTTTAACATGGTGAGAATACGCTGCTTTTGATAGCCATGCAGTACGAATTGCCACATCGGGTAAGCCGCCAATATCAACAAGCCCACCGCACTCAACATATAAGACCACGCTATTCCGGCCATGAACAAAACAAACAAACCGGAAGAGGCAATTAATAAAGAGGTTCCCAAATCAGGCTGTTTGGCAATTAATAACGTAGGAATAAAAACAATCACCAAGCTAGTAATTACATAACGGAAGCTAGGCGGCAAAACACGTTTAGAAAAGTACCAAGCCACAACCATCGGCAAAACTATCTTCATAATTTCAGCTGGCTGAAATCTAAAACCACCTAGACTCAACCAACGTTGCGCTCCTTTGGCACCCACGCCAAAGAAAGGCACTAAAATTAATAGCACCACTCCCGCAACATAAGCCAGTGGGGCCCAGCGTTTTATTCGCTCCAAATCCAATTGAGCAATAATAAACATCACCACATAGGCAATGAGAAAAAAACGGCCCTGTCGGTAGACTGTATTGATATCTTGACCACTGGCACTATAAAGGACAAACAAGCCTGTCGCCGTTAATATAAATAACAATACCAGCAACGGCAAGTCGATATGTAGACGATCCCAAATACTCGGGCGCCGAGACAATCCCGAGGCAGTACCCGGCATTTGTCTAACAAAATCACTCTGATTCATTAACCGTCTCTACCGGCAAAGACATCGCTTGCTTTGCTTTAAAATTTAAGGAGGTATCTTTGTTCATCATATCTTGATCAATTAACCAGGCATCAAATACTTTTCTTACTACTTTGGCGGCTCGACTACTTTTCTCACCGTTTTCAATAATGGCCGCCACGACTATTTTAGGGTTATCGAAAGGGGCAAAACCCACAAACAAAGCGTGATCGCGCTGACGCTTGGCAATTTGCTCGGCATCGTACTCGGCACCCTGCGCTATACCGATGACCTGTGCGGTACCGGTTTTTCCCGCCATTTTATATTTTGCACCGCGATTAATACTATTTGCCGAACCTCTTCTACCATGTACAACCTGCTTCATTGCATGAAAGATCGTTTGCCAATGCTGCTCATCAACAACAATACTCGGTTTGGGCTTAGTAGCTATCCACTCTTCGCCTTTACGCTGTAACAATTGCGGCACAAAGTGTGTGCCTTTATTAGCAACGGCAGAAAAAGCCGTGGCTAATTGTAATGGCGTCGTCAACATGTAACCTTGACCAATTCCCACGCTTAAAGTTTCACCGGGAAACCAAGGTGAACGCTTCATTTGCCGCTTCCACTTTCTGGAAGGCAACAAACCGCTGCGCTCATTCGTGTTATCAATTTCAACTCTGGAGCCAAAACCAAACGGCGCGCTAAAGTCGTGTATTCTATCGATACCCAACTGATAGGCTAAACTCCAAAAATAGGTATCGCAAGACTCCGTTATTGCCTGCTCAATTTGTACATATTTGGCATGACCGCTTTTACGGACCCTCCAAGTCCAATCTCGATACAACCTCTCATCATTAGGTAATTGATACCAACCGGGGTCGCGCACTTTTGTTTGAGGGGTCACGACACCGTAATGCAAACCGGCCAAACCAAAGATAGGCTTTACTGTCGAGCCCGGCGGATACTGCCCCTGCAAGGAACGATTAAACAAAGGTAGATCCAAAGAGTCCCTAAGTAATGAATAATTTTTATTGCTAATACCGTTAACAAATAAGTTAGGATCAAAACTTGGCGTACTAACCATAGCCAACACGCCGCCCGTTTTAGGGTCTATGGCAACCACGGCCCCTCTTTCACCTTTTAAAGCATCATGGGCAACTTTTTGAACATGGGCATCGAGGTGCAGGTAAATATCTTGGCCTGGCTCGGGGTCGGTTCGCTCTAATACCCGTAGTATTCTCCCCCTCGCATTGGTCTCTACGTTTTGGTTACCCACTTCGCCATGTAATAATTCTTCATAATGTTTTTCTATGCCGATTTTACCAATGTAGTGGGTGCCCGAATAATCCACCTCATCAATCAAAGCCTGCTCACTCTCATTGATCCGGCCAACATAACCCAGAACATGAGCAAAATATTCACCGTGAGGATAATAGCGACTTAAACGTGCCCCTACATCGACTCCGGGCAGGCGATAACGGTTAACGGCTATACTTGCAATTTCATCTTCGGTTAATTGAGATTTTAATGTGACAGCCTGATAGGCACGCCGACGCTTTAGCAACTGCTTGAATTTGGCGATATGCTCATCGCTAAGATCAATTATGGATTGCAACACGGAAAGGGTTTGCTCTAGATCACCGACCTGCTCTTTAACAACCGTCAACTCATAACTAGGAATATTTTCGGCGAGTAGAATGCCATTGCGATCATAAATTAAACCGCGCTTAGGAGGGACTGCCTGCAATTGCACACGGTTGCGATCAGACTGTGTGCGGTAAATTTCATGGTCGAGCACTTGCAACGAAAAATAACGCGCCATTAATAACAGCAACATAGCCGATATCGCTAACAGCACGACTACCAGGCGGTTACCGTAAATGCGTTTTTCATTATACGGGTCTTTGATACTAACGCGTTGTGACATGCCCTACAGCCAAATTTATTATTGTTGTTTCGTAACTGCTCAGCTCACAGCCAAAATCGCGCTGCACTGCGTTAAAAAATGATCATTTACACCTGTAAACTCATATTTTCGCCTTGCTCAGCACAATTTTGACTGCAATCTGAACAGTTACGGACAGTGCTGAATCGTTACGTTATTTCTTACTAGAATGAAAGCTAGAACCCACTAACGGTGATACGGATGATTACTATTAATCGTCCACGCTCGATATAACTGCTCGGTTAATAGTATACGTACTAAGGGGTGAGGCATAGTTAAAGCTGATAGTGACCATTTTTTTTGAGCCATGGCTAAGCACTCAGATGCCAAACCGTCAGGGCCACCAATAAGCAAACTGACATTATTGCCCTGCAGCTGCCAATCTTTTAACTCGTCGGCTAGTTTTTCGGTACCCCAAGGCTTGCCCAAAACATCTAGCGCGATAATCGTGTCTCCTTTGCCG
This sequence comes from Pseudohongiellaceae bacterium, assembly GCA_051277005.1. Lineage (GTDB taxonomy): Bacteria > Pseudomonadota > Gammaproteobacteria > Pseudomonadales > Dasaniaceae > Dasania. The sequence continues at coordinate 2,574 of JBNMPS010000135.1, read as the reverse complement.
ATGGCCGCTAACATTTGCCGACCCTCACTCTGTATGGCACGCTGAATATCAGCACCTTTGCCGCGCTTGCCTAAAGCCAGCTCTTTGATCTCTAACTTTAATTCTGGCGGCAGGCGCTTTTGATACTCTTTAACGCCCTGCTCAACCCAACTAGGCATTTTTGTGCCCACTGCGATAACTCTTATACGCATCAGGGCCTAAGCCGGTACTGACCAGAGTTTTTCCAACTCATAAAAGTTTCTTGCTTCGTCTAACATCACATGTACAACGACATCACCAAAATCAACTAACACCCAGTCTGAGCCGATTTTACCTTCTACACTCAAGGCCTGTAAGCCCTGTTTTTTCAATTCGATATAAACATTATCTGCCAGCGATTTTACATGACGGCTAGAGCTACCCGTACACACCAACATATAGTCAGTTACACTGGTTAATGCTTTAACATCAAGAGTCACTATTTCTTTGCCTTTTAAATTTTCCAAGGCCTCAATAGCTGCGTCTTTGACTGTTTCAGCGGTAAATTTCATCATTAATACTTTCCTGTAAGTTACTGTATATTGCCGCTTAGTGGCTACCATACAGTTTATGTTGTTCAATATAATTTAATACGGCTGCGGGTAAATGATGCGCAACCGAGTGACTCTCTTTAATGGCCCGCCTAACCGACGTTGCTGAGATGGGATAAGGCGTCAAATTTTGTAGTAAAATCCCGCCGCGACTTTTCTCTCGCAATGCCTTCACATCGGGCAATTGATGCCGCTGTAACCAATGAGCGACCTCACCGTGCAGCGGTAAGGTTTCGCCCGGCCTAGCCAGCACAATAATATGAGCAAAAGCTAAAATCTCTTGCCAGCGATGCCAGCTACTTATTGATGCAAACGCATCCGTGCCCATCGCCCAACACAAAACACTGTCCTCACCATACTCTTCGCGCAGATGCTCCAACGTATCAACGGTAAAAGATAGCTGATCTCTTTGCAGTTCACAGCTATCAACACATAAGTGCTCATGCTCTGCCACCGCTAACTCAGCCATCGCCAAACGCTGCTTACTACTCACACCTGGCTGATCTCTATGGGGAGGCCTATGGCAGGGCACCAAACAAACTCTCTCAGCGCTTAATACCTGCTGCAACTCTTTAGCCGATAGCACATGGCCATTGTGAACAGGATTGAAAGTGCCCCCCAAAAACGCGATTAAAGTTTGCTGATGCGTCAAAATATTTCTCAGCTAATAGTTCGAAAATATTAGTGCATGGGCTGAATACGCTATTCGCGTATCTGCCCATCACCAAAGACGACATATTTTTGCGAGGTTAAGCCTTCCAGTCCTACCGGCCCTCTGGCATGGATTTTATCGGTTGAGATACCTATCTCAGCACCCAGGCCATATTCAAAACCATCAGCAAAGCGCGTAGAGGCATTGATCATCACTGAACTAGAGTCCACCTCGCGCATAAAGCGTCGCCCTCGGCTGTAGTCTTCACTGATAATAGAATCGGTGTGATGTGAACCGTAGGTATTAATATGCTCTATAGCTTGATCCAGGTTATCGACAATTTTAATCGACAAGATGGGCGCTAGGTATTCTGCACTCCAATCGTCCTCGGTCGCCGCTACCGCTTGACTGAGAATAGCTTGTGTTCGCTCACAGCCGCGTAACTCAACACCTTTCTCTTGGTAGCCTTGTGCCAGCTTGGGTAATATCCGCTCGGCCACGTCGCTGTTCACCAATAAAGTTTCCATGGTGTTACAAGTACCATAACGGTGGGTCTTCGAATTGATTGCAACATTATAAGCTTTGGTTAAATCAGCAGCTTGGTCGATATACACGTGGCAAATGCCATCTAAGTGTTTGATCACAGTTACTTTGGCATCTTTAGCGATACGCTCGATTAACCCTTTACCACCTCGGGGCACAATGACGTCGACATATTCAGACATCGTGATCAGCTCGCCTACCGCCGCTCTATCGGTTGTTTCTAGTACCTGAACAGCCGTTTTGGGCAAGCCGGCCTTAGCCAAACCCTGTTTGATACATTCAGCGATTGCCTGGTTAGACTTAATCGCCTCTGAGCCACCACGCAAAATCGTGGCATTACCCGACTTAATACACAAACTAGCAGCCTCTACCGTTACATTAGGGCGGGATTCATAAATAATACCAATAACACCTAAAGGCACACGCATTTTGCCGACCTGAATACCGGTAGGACGAAAATTCAAATCGGTAATAGAGGCAACTGGATCTGGCAGCGAAGCAACTTGCTGTAGGCCTTCAATCATGTCGTCAATACGGCCCGAAGTTAGCTCTAATCTATCCAGCAGGGCCGCGTCTAAATCATTTTCACGGCCATTTTTCATATCAATGGCATTAGCCGCCAACAATGCTTCCCTAGCGCCGTCTACCGCATCAGCCGTTGCCAATAACGCCGTATTTTTAATGCCTGTGTCAGCAGCAGCCATCGCGCGAGATGCCTGCCTGGCACACTGACCCAAGTCAGTCATGTATGACTTTACGTCCATAAATAATAACCTGTTTATCGCCAAGTCACACAACTTGGCCAAAGAT
>JBNMPS010000134.1:0-7213 GCA_051277005.1 Pseudohongiellaceae bacterium | reverse complement strand
GCCCTTAAGATAGTCTTGTTTCTTGCGGTTTGAAGTTATTATGCGATTCACCAATGAAGCGGGAAAACGTACCGTTGGTCTTCTATCTATATTCTTTTTTTATTGAAGATGTTATAAAGCAGCCATGAAAAAATACCGCTTGTTATCAGGTTTCACCTTAATAGAGTTAATGGTAACGCTGGTTATTGCCGTTATTTTAATATCGCTGACGGCGCCTAGTTTTACTGCGCTTATTAATGGGTCAACACTGAAGTATGAGCGAGATACCTTAGTGGCTCACATTAGGCTAGCTCGTGCCGAAGCAATGAAAAGAAAAATAAGCCCGGTGTTGTGTAAGTCTAATGATGGGGTGGGCTGTGGCGGTAATGCTGTTAACTGGGAAGATGGTTGGGTGTTGTTTATTGATGATGGTGCAGGTGGAGGAGGTGTAGCTAATGACAATATTGTTAATGGTAATGAGTATGTCATGGCGCTTCAAACTGCTTTATCTGCCAATACCACCATTGTGGAGACTCCTGCAGACTATGGGGCTATTCCTTATATGGCTAGCGGCTTTTTAAACCCGGGGGCGGTCATCTTTCCGGTCACGTTTCAATTTTGCCACACTACTCTAAACAATACCGATAGACGAGTCGTCCTTAATGCTGTGGGGCGTCCAAGAGCCACGGATGGAGATGCTACAGGATGCTAAAGGATACTAAGGGTATGACATATAGCCGTTTAAAACGGTCTGTCGGAACTAGTTTGGTTGAAATCATAGTGGCGGTATTGATTTTAGCTGTTGGTCTCTTAGGCCTTGCGGCTACTCATATTAACGGGATAAAAATCTCTCAAGAAACCGCGTTACGATTTCAGGCTAATGTGCTAGCGGCAGATATGATTGAACGCATGCGAGCCAATATGGGTACAGCGAATACAGCTGTGCTCTACAATATGGCGGATTCATCGGTATATGTTCCCGGTGCGCAAGATTGTGAAGCGCTGCCATGCGAATTAAATGACTTGGCATCATGGGATAAGGCGCAATGGAAAGCGGCCATTGATGGCTCAATGCCAAGTGGTATCGGTAGTGTGGCGGCGGTGGTAGCGGCGGGCACAAAAACCTATACCGTTACAGTGAGCTATTTGGGTGCCACAGGTAATCGGGAGCAAGTGATTGTGCAAACGGTGTTATAGCGTATGAAAACAAAATATGATCAAGCGGGTCTGTCGTTAATTGAGCTGTTAATTTCAATCACCCTTGGATCCTTTATCGTCATTGGCGCTACGCAGGCATATTTCGGCTCGCGTCAGGCCGCGAGTTTTGCGGAAGGTCTGAGCTTTATCCAAGAGAATTCGCGTTTTATTTTCGAGGAGATCAATTCAAGTGTTCGACAAGCAGGTGACTTGGGATGTCCTGCTGCGGCAGTTCGTCAGGCAAATCAGGCAGGCGCTGCTTGGTTTAAATTCAACAATGTCATTACAAATGGTGGTGGCAGTACAGGGTTTGAACACTTTTATCGCGGTATTGAAGGATATACTGGGGCAGCTGCGTTTCTCCCCGGAAATGCCAAGGTGTTATCGGATGTGCTGGTGGTACACAAGCTAGATAGCTCGACGCTGGCCACTGTTGAGGCTGTTGTAGCTGGAGTGGCTGGGCACGATGTTGCAGCAGCGCCACCAGTATTTACGACGACGGCAACGCATGGCTTTGGTGTGGGGGATGTGATGCTGGCTGTGAACCCTGACTGCACGGAAGCCAGTATGTTTTTGGCCTCTGCCCGCACCAATACCACGCTAACTCATGCTGCTGTTGTGGCTGCCGGTTACTATAATTGTAGCGTTAATATTGGCAGTGCATCTGTCAGTCAAGGCTCCATGTCGTGCCCTGTAGCTCCAGACCCGGCGGCAACGCAGCTGCAATATCCTGCCCAAAGCACGCTGGCTGGAGTCACCACAGTAGCTTATTTTGTCACCAATACCAATGGGCTTATGCGCCTTTCAGCGGGTGCGGCTAATGCAGAGGAATTGCTTGAAGGTGTAGAACGGATGGTGCTGAGGTATGGCGTAGACACTAACAATGATGGGGTTGCTGACCAATATAGACTCGCTGCTGGTCTGGTGGCCACTGATTGGCCTAATGTGCTCACTATTCGCATGGGCTTAATTATGAAAAGTAATGCTAATGTCCTTGATGTCGCAGCATCCGTGACATGCGCCGGTGTTAATTCTCCGGTTGATACTGAACTTCGTAAATGTATTATGAGTACTATCAATATCAGAAGTCGTGGAGGCCAGTGATATGAAAACACAACGCGGTGTCACCTTAATCGTAGTGTTAGTGTTATTGCTGCTGGTTACCTTAGGCGGTGTTGAAATCATGCGCGGCGCAAAATTTCAGCAACTTATTGTTAATACCTACGAAGAAAAAGAACTGGTGTTTCAAGCGGCAGAAACCGCATTACGTAGGGTAGAAGATGAGGTGGTTAGTGCAACTCCTTACGGCAATCTTGACTTTGAGGATGGTTGCGGGGGCGGGGGCGGGGGCGTTAATTGCTTTAATGCTGCCTGTGTTAATGGTTTATGCGATACCGTCACTTATCCTTTTCCAGCGGGAGGTGGTGCTAATATCATAAATTGCCAGCCAGACGGTAGCAGAGTGTGGGAAGACCCCGCCAAATGGCTCAATGCGAATGCACTTAATGTGTTGGTTGCTCGTAATGCAGGTTTGCCAATGACAGTGACTGCCCAATATCTTATAGAATTTCGCTGTTATGTTCAAAATGTCGCTGACCCTTCTGAAGATCTCGGTACAGGGAAACGCGATGCGACAGAATGGGCGGAATATTATCGAATTACTGTGCAAGTAAATGGCATTACACTGGATGATGGTACTGAAAGAGGCTCGCCTGTTATGTTGCAAAGCACCGTTAAAAAGAACTGATTAAAATGATGGATCAACTCAATTTACCAATAGCTATCTTATCGCGAGGGTATTTCATGCCAAATTTATTCACCATTAAATATGTTACTTGCCGATTGAATAGAGTATTTACCTTATGCATTGCGGTGGTTTTGTCACTGTCATCGTCACAGTTAATTGCGCAAACCAATGCAGATATCTCATTGCTGCCCACTGTCTTTGCTAGTGAAACAGTTAAGCCTAAAGTGATCATGTCTCTGGATAACTCAGGCTCAATGTTAGAGCGTTCATATAATGGATTAGATTATTCTGATAAGTTATTTAGTGGTTTTTTTGATTCAGCATATTGCTATGACTACTATGGGGATGACGCTGGCGAGAGTGACGCGATAGCGGATTACTTTAAAATTGTTAGCAGTGGTACCGGTAGTAGCCCCAATAGTGATTGTGGTGCTGCAGGTTTTTGGAGTGGCGACTTTTTAAATTGGCTTGTTATGCGCCGTATTGATACTGTTCGCGATGTGTTGGTCGGCGGTGTGGTGAAAGTGGTTTTTCTAGATGGCGATACTAAAAAAGAGCAAACTAGACGAGACCATAATGCCGGTTCAGATGCGGCTCTTCACTATATTGTTGAGGGCGAAAACATTTCTATTTGGGGCAATGGACGAGCGCTTTGGAATAATAACGTAAAAAATAAGAGTGTGGCTACTATATATAAGGCGAGTGTTTCACCCTACCCGACGGGCAAATATACGATATGCAGCCAGAAAATACTCATCAGTAAAGATGGAACTAATCTTAGTAATACCGAGCTTGAAACAAACTGCGGTAACCCCAGTATTGACGACTCGAAAAATTCAACATTAAACACAACCGGTATTGCCCAATTTAAAATTCGACTTTATGAAACTACTGAGCCAACAGGCTTGATGACCGCAGAGAAAGATAAGTACGATTTTGGTCTGGCAGTGTACAATTTTAACCACACATCTACGCCCGATACGATTTTGGACGCAGCAACATGCCCAGACGGTTTTGAAATCAATGCTGGTGGCGGTAGTAGTACAAGGGATAAGTGCAATTTCCGGAGTAGCATATATAGAGGTTCTAAGGTTAATGGGGGAACCTTGCAACCGTGTTTTCCGGATGAAAACATTCCGACAAAAACTCGCACTAATTATGATAAATGTTACGAAACCTACGCAGGCGCTGAGTTTGATGATTTGCTGGATGTAATCGAATACTATCCTTTGGTGTGGGGGTCAACTCCTATAGCCGAGACCATGATAGAAATAGGCGGTTACATTAAGCAAATAGATTTTGGTAAAAATAGTGCCGGCCCTCAATATTTCGACCCCACCCATAATCTTGGCGAAGTTCCTGCTGATTTTAAATCAAGTTACCGGCGCGCTAATCCTGATGCAGGCGAAAATATCAATTGGGATCCTTACTACGATAGCGATCTAAGCAAGTATCTTGCCTGCACGCCTGTATATGTTATTAATTTAAATGACGGCGCCCCCTATGCGGACAAGATAAGTGGCATTAATGACCTTAACCTTAAGCACAATATTTGGAAGACAGGTGACAAAGAAGGGGTAGATACTGCCGCTTGGTTTTTGCGGGGGGATGTCCGTGATGGTAGCGAAAACCTTGCCAATAACTTGTCGAATGTTTTAGAGGGCGAGCAAGATGTTTTAAGCTATTATGTTTTTGCCGACCTTTCTAATAATTTAGGTAGCGAAAGTGCGCGCAAGATGAGAGAAGCTGCTGCGATGGGCAGCGTTGGCATACAAAAAAGCGATGCCGGGATTTATGAAATTGCCGGTACACCCTTTCCCTTTGCGACTGGTTATAAGCCTTTTACTAACCAAGCATCTGGTTTTACCGCAACGCCAACTGCCCAGACTGCCACTTCATGGGACAAGGATGGTGACGGTGAAGTTGACCACTTCCTGTTGGCTACGTCGGCTGGTGAAATTATCGAAAAAATCTCTGCGGTTCTCAATGATATTAGTCGTCGTGCAGCCGCCAGTAGTAGTGCGGCGGTTGTGACAAATAGCTCCTCTGAATCCAGTGCCATTTATCAGGCGCTATATTATGCAAATCTAACCGATGCTAGTGGTAAATCAGTCGCGTGGACGGGTTTGGTTTGGGGGTTATTTCTGGATACTAGCGGGAACGTTAGAGAAGACACTTTCCAAGATGACGGAACTGGAGTAAAAAAACAAAATGGCCAATTAGATGCCGGTGATTTGGTTCTTAAGTACGTTCCAGGTGACAATAATTCTGTCAAGGTTCGAAGGTATAATATTACGGATCTTGTGAATCCTGTTAATGAGGTCCCCATTGAAAAAATTTCGCCCATCTGGAATGCGGTTGATTATTTAGCGGATATTACCGAAGGTGATATTGTTGATCAACGAGCTTATGCAGGAACAACGAAGGGCCGCCATATATTATATGGCGATAAGCGCTTGGTGACCAAGGAGGCTTTTTCTACTGGCGATGCACGTGCAGCGGAATTTGTTGCTAGCGCGTTCGATTATACTCATGCGCCGTGGTTCGGTATTGATTGTTCTGTTATTGGTACAAATGCGCAATGCACAACAGAGGTCAAAACGCTGGTTAATTGGTTGCGTGGTTTAGATCAAACCGGTAAGCGTTCTCGTAAGATAGATATAAGTGATGACAAAGGAGAGATCTATCGCCGCTTAGGGGATATTGTTGCCTCTAGTCCCGAGCTCGTTAGTCCCCCGAACGGTAATTACGATACTAGCTACGCGACTTATAAAAGCCACTATGAACATAGAAGGCGAGTGCTCTATGCTGGTGCTAACGATGGGATGATACATGCATTTAACGCGGGCTTTTGGAATAGAACCACATCCGGTTTTGAAAAGGACAATGCGTTCGCGAATGGAGGAAGTGCGACAGTATCTGATCATGACTTAGGCGCTGAACTATGGGCTTATATGCCTGCCAATATTATGCCTAATCTGAAATGGCTAGATGATGTTGATTATCAACATGTGTTTTATATCGATGGTGATCCGGAATCCTTTGATGTGAAAATTTTTGACGGTACTGACTCGGATTACCCCGGTGGCTGGGGAACAATATTAGTGGTGCCCATGAGAATGGGGGGAGTGCCTACTACAGTAACCGATAATGGTACGGACTACACTGCCCGGTCTGCCATCGTCATTTTGGATATTACTAATCCTGAAAACCCGCCAAAAGTGCTGGGCGAGTTTACAGCGTCGGATTTGGGTTTTACCACTAGCAAACCCGCCTTGGTAATAAAAGAGATTGCTGGCGAGGAAGAGTGGTCTTTACTGTTTGGCTCTGGGCCTACACAGTTACAAACGGCTTCTGTTGATCCGGGTAAAAAGCCCTATATTTACCAGTTAAACTTAAGCAATCTATTAACTGATACACATGCTTCTGCGGCTAAGAAACAAGTGGGAACGGTTGATGGGTTTGTCGGTGATGTGCTGAGTATCGATTGGGATATATCCGACATCGCGAATGGTTATAAAACAGATGTGGCAATATTTGGTACGGTTAATATAAACAATGATGCTTCTGTAACAGGAGGGTTATATTATTTCGACCCGTTCCCGTTAGCAAGTGGACTTACTCCCTCCTTGGTCTATAACACGGCTCAACCTATTACGGCTACGCCTAGTGTGACCAATACATTTTCAACCAAGCGAATATATTTTGGCACAGGTAAATTGTTGGTTCCTGCAGATAATGCTAATACGGATCAACAATCTTTTTACGGATTAAAATTTGGCAACTCTTTGCCATTGGATTCAAACGATATCGTAAATACTACGGGTATTAAGGTTGGATCGCCTGCTGGAGGCTTAGACTGTGGCGGCATTTGTCCCGGGGGCACGGAAACGAAAACCTTTGCTGATCTAAGTGATCATATGGCTAGCGGTGATGGTTGGAGACGCGACCTAAACAATAGTACATTAAGTACGACGCCTAGTGGACGTAGTGTCAGTAATAGTGTGCATACTAGTGGTTTGGTCTTGTTTATCGAATATGTACCCCCCGCAGAACTATGTGATTTTGACGGTAAATCTTATCTTTATGCATTGGATGAGATAACCGGTACGACGACGCCTTATGCTCCTTTAGATTTTGACAGCGACTCTGAAGACGCATACTCTAATATATTTCTTGCTAATGGTCAGGTGAAAGACCTTGTTATTATCGAGATCGATGGTAAGCCTAAGGTGGTCTTTCAGGACGGTCCAGCCGTCGGGGTTGAACCTATTGGCTATACCCCTAATT
>JBNMPS010000133.1:0-7320 GCA_051277005.1 Pseudohongiellaceae bacterium | reverse complement strand
TTCCCTGGTGGTTGTGCCATCGGTAGTCGCCCGGTTGATATTCACCTTAAAGGCTTCGAAGCTTTAGGTGCGACAGTCACCGTGGATGATGGCTATATCCGTGCAAAATCGAATGGCCGTTTAAAAGGCGCTCATATCTTTATGGATACGGTAACCGTTGGTGGTACCGAAAATATTTTAATGGCGGCTGTTTTAGCCGAAGGCAAAACGGTTTTAGAAAATGCCGCTCGTGAGCCTGAAGTAGTCGATTTGGCAGAATTTTTAATTGCCATGGGTGCAAAAATTGAAGGTCATGGTACGCCGACTATCACCATCGAGGGCGTAGAGAAGTTGCACGGCTGTGATTACGCCGTAATGCCAGACCGTATCGAGACGGGGACTTATTTAGTGGCTGCTGCAGCAACGGGTGGCCGGGTAAAACTTAAAGATACTCGCAGCGATATTCTTGAGGCAGTGATTGTTAAGCTAGAAGATGCCGGCGCTAAAATCACGACGGGTGACGATTGGATAGAACTAGACATGGAAGGGCGCAGGCCAAAAGCGGTCAATATTCGCACCGCACCTTACCCTGGTTTCCCTACTGATATGCAAGCACAATTAACCGCGCTGAATACGATTGCAGAAGGTACCAGTACTATTGTCGAAACCATTTTTGAAAACCGTTTAAATCAGACTCAAGAAATGAAGCGTATGGGTGCTGAAATTATCATTGAAGGCAACACGGCAGTGATTACCGGTATTGAAAAATTAAAAGCTGCGCCAGTTATGGCCAGTGATTTACGTGCTTCTGCTAGCTTGGTGATTGCCGGTTTAATTGCTGATGGTGACACCTTGATTGATCGTATCTACCATATTGATCGTGGCTACGAATGCATAGAAGAAAAACTGCAAATTTTGGGGGCGAATATTCGCCGTATACCCGGTTAATATTGAATCGCTAATCATTATGAAAAACGACCAAGAAATAATTATCGCCTTAACTAAGGGCCGCATCTTAAAAGAAACGCTGCCGTTGTTTGCTGCGGCAGGTATCGAGCCATTAGAAGATATTAGTAAAAGTCGCAAATTGATTTTTGAGACCAATCAGCCCGATGTAAAACTACTGGTGATACGCGGCTCTGATGTGCCTACCTATGTGCAGCATGGCGCAGCCGATATGGGTGTATCAGGTAAAGACATGCTGTTAGAAGTTGGCGGTGCTGACTTATACGAGCCATTAGACTTAAATATTGCTAGGTGCCGTTTGATGACCGCTGGTTTAGTCGGTAAAGAGATGCCTAAAGGGCGTGTTCGTGTGGCCACAAAGTTCGTCAATATCGCCAAACAGCATTTCGCGGCAAAAGGACAGCAGGCCGACATCATAAAACTGTATGGGGCTATGGAGTTAGCGCCACTAATGGATTTGGCCGATATGATTGTCGATATTGTCGATACCGGGAATACTTTAAAAGCCAATGGAATGGAGCCTTTGGATGATATTACCGACGTCAGTTCGCGCCTTGTTGTTAACAAAGCATCAATGAAACGAAAACATGCGCGTATTCAATCTTTGATTGAAAAACTTTCAGCGGCTGTTGCCGCTAAGAATAGATAAACGGCTTAAATCACCTCTTTATTTTTTACTTTTAATGGTTTGAAACATGAGCGCCCCCTTAGCGATTCCCATAGTGATTAAACAACTCAATGCCAGCAGTGACGGCTTTACCGCAGAGCTGGATGCTCTGTTGGCGTGGGATTCTGTTTCAGATCATGCCGTTGCGACTATCGTTGACGAAATTGTGGCCGCCGTACAAAGCAAGGGTGATGCCGCTGTTATTGAATACAGCAATCGCTTTGATGGTTTAAGTGCTTCGTCGGTGGCCGAGTTGGAAATGTCGCAAGCCATTTTGCAGCAAGCATTGGCCGATATTACCGATGAGCAGCGCACGGCTTTGAATAAAGCGGCAGATCGTGTGTGGATGTATCACAAACACCAAAAACAAGAGTCTTGGCAATATACTGAAGATGATGGCACTGTACTGGGTCAACAAATCACCGCTTTAGACCGAGTTGGTTTATACGTGCCTGGCGGTAAAGCTTCTTACCCCTCATCAGTATTAATGAATGCAATTCCTGCCAAAGTCGCCGGTGTAAAAGAATTAATTATGGTGGTGCCTACCCCTAAAGGTGAGCGCAACAATATGGTGTTGGCAGCCGCAGCCATTGCCGGTGTTGATCGTGTATTCACCGTGGGTGGTGCTCAGGCCGTTGCAGCGTTAGCTTATGGTACTGAAACTATTCCCAAGGTCGATAAGATTGTTGGCCCCGGTAATATTTATGTTGCTACGGCTAAGCGTAAAGTCTTTGGCCAAGTCGGCCTGGATATGATTGCCGGGCCTTCCGAAATTTTAGTGTTGTGCGATGGCAAAACCAACCCAGATTGGATTGCGATGGATTTATTCTCGCAAGCAGAACATGACCAAGATGCGCAGGCGATTTTGATCAGCGACGATGCCGATTTTTTACAGCAGGTAAAAGCCAGCATCGATAAATTACTACCTACTTTAGATCGCAAAGATATTGTTGAGGTCTCTTTACGAAATCGCGCAGCCTTTATTCAAGTCAGTGATTTAGAGCAGGCGATAGAGGTCGTTAACCGTATTGCCCCTGAGCATTTAGAGTTGTCAGTAGAAGACCCTCAAGCCTTGCTGCCCAAAATTCGTCACGCCGGCGCTATCTTTATGGGGCGTTACACGGCCGAAGCTTTAGGTGATTACTGTGCGGGGCCTAATCACGTATTACCCACTTCCGGTACGGCACGTTTTTCATCGCCGCTGGGGGTGTATGATTTTCAAAAGCGCAGCTCAATTATTTACTGTTCGCCGCAGGGTGCTTCTGAGTTGGGTAAAACCGCTTCGGTGTTGGCGAGAGGTGAATCATTGACCGCTCACGCGCAGTCGGCTGAATATAGAATCATCGCTGAAGATTAGTTTTTAACGATTAATCCACCCCTCGCTCCTAATTTCATTGACGTTTTCGCCCGCCCTTCGGGCGGGTAAATGAAAGCCCGTTTACCGGAAGGCGATTTTGACTTGTTTCACGTCGATATTTTGCCAAACGTTAGTTTTACTATAGATATCGTTATTTAAACATTCATCTAAGGCTTCGCGTGTATCAAATTCGCATACAATAAAAGAGCCAACCATTTGCTCTTCATCACTTAAGATTGGGCCTACTTCAATAATCTTACCGGCGTCTTTTAACGCTTTAACACCCTCTAGATGTTGTTCTCTGGCATCTTGGCGGCGTTGTGGTGCGTCGGCATCGTTGCCGTCTAATGCAGTCACTAAAAATTGCATATTATGTCTCTCTGGGTTTGGTGAAAATTATTGATTAACAATCATAGCGAAATATGCAGGCGTCGATAGAGCTTTGCAATAACCCATCCGGGGCCAATGAGTAAAAAGCGCAGATCTTCAAAAAAAGAGGGTTTTTTACCCTCAATACCGTGGCCAATAAATTGGGCTATCCAAGCCAAAAAAAATATTGAAATAGAAATAATGGCAACAGAGATGTGCTGGCTTTCTAACCATAAAAACAGCATCACGCTGAATACGGAGAGTGTTAACATACCCAGGGCCAGGCTAAGTGAATGAGTCATATAAAAAGCGAGGGTGACTAAGGTGGCCAAGGTGGACATATTAAACCAGCTAATATCGAAAAAACGCAGGGGTATGGTCCAGCATAAGCCGAGTACGCTAATGTAAATTAACGGTACGGCAATACTGTGTATGAGTTGGTTGCTAGGGTTTTGATGGCTTGCGCTGTATTGGTTGAGAAGTTGTTGGAGTGTAGGCGACATTATTAACTACTCCGGCCGGCTACCAACGATGGCATCAACATAAAAATGCTTTCTGTTTCTAACAATTTCAATGCTCACTTGTTCACCAGGGCGGGTGGCGGCGATAATATTCATACCGGCATTACCGTCACCCACGGGTGTATTATTAATGGTATAAATAATATCCCCGGTTTTAATCATTGCTTGTTCGGCAGGGCCGCTCTTGGCTGTGCCGGTTACAATGATACCATTACCAGGTACTAGCCCATTATTTTGAGCGGCGATGGCAGATAGAGCCTGCACTTCAATACCGAGCCAGCCGCGGATAGCTTTGCCATATTGAATTAAATCGTCAGAGATACGAAGCGCTAAGTCTATGGGAATGGCTAAGCCAATACCTTGTGAGCCACCACTACGAGAATAAATGGCTGAGTTAATACCTATTAGGCGGCCGTGAGCATCCACTAAGGCGCCGCCTGAATTACCGGGGTTAATGGCGGCATCAGTTTGTATATAGTTTTCGTAAGTACTGATTTTTAAACCATAGCGGCCGGTTGCGCTAATAATGCCTTGGGTGACAGTTTGGCCAAAGCCATAAGGGTTACCGATAGCCAAAACCACATCGCCGACTTGCGCTTGATTGGGGTTGCCTAGTTGAATGGGTTCCAGGTCATCAAGTTCTATTTTTAAAACGGCTAAATCGGTATCAGGGTCACTGCCTACAATATTGGCTAGTGCTTCGCGACCATCGTGTAGCAGAATTAAAATTTCTTCTGCGCCATTTATAACATGGTGATTGGTTAAAATGTAGCCTTGGGGGTTCATGATAACCCCCGAGCCCAAACTGCGCTGCACACGTTCTTTTTGGCGAACGGTATTTTTTTCTAAAAAATGACTGAAAACAGGGTCATGAAGTAAAGCGGGGAGCTTTTGCTTAACGACTTTACGGGTGTAGATATTGACGACTGCAGGAGCGGCGGCTTGTACCGATTGAGCATAGGAGTGTGGCGATTGACCAAAATTGTTGAGGTTATTTTCGCCATTGTTAGCGATATACTGCAATATGACGAAGGCAGTCAGCGCCCCGCATATAATAGGCCAGGTTAAAAAGCGAATGAGCCTGTTAATCATAAAGCGATTTTTGCTCCACAGTTTTAGTCGTTTAGTGTTGTCAGAACATAGTGTAACAACAACACTTGGTCTAAGGCCTTGATAGTAAGGCTGTAAACATCAACATTAGCCTAGCATGAATTGCTAAACTTCAGTAACGGCTAGTACCAAAATGCAGTAATAGGATAGGTAATAATAATGAAAACCCCCCTAAAAACATTGATTGATACGATTGAGTCTATCTTAGAGCCCAGCCAATTTAAGGATTACTGCCCTAATGGTTTACAAGTGCAGGGGCGAGAGACCGTAAACACAATTGTGACCGGTGTGACCGCTTCACAGGCATTGATCGATGAAGCGATTAGGCTGCAGGCCGATGTATTATTGGTGCATCATGGTTATTTTTGGAAGGGGGAAGATGCACGATTGGTGGGCATGAAATACCAACGGATTAAATCCTTAATGGATAATGGCATTAGTTTATTGGCTTATCACCTACCGTTAGATGCGCACCCTGAGCTGGGTAACAATGCCCAGCTCGCCAAGTTATTAACTATTAATGTTGAGGGCGGCCTTCAGTCGGGACAGCTGAGGCCTATAGGCAATGTGGGGCGCTTAGCGTCAGCAATGAGCGCCCAGGGCTTTTCAGATCATGTGGCCGCGGTGTTAAACCGTGAGCCTTTGCTGATTGGTGATGGCAATAAAATGATTGAAACAATCGCCTGGTGCACCGGGGCGGCGCAGAGCTATATCGAGCAGGCGGCGGCGAGTGGTGTAGATCTCTATTTATCCGGTGAGATTTCAGAGCCAACAGTGCATGCAGCGAGAGAACTCGGTATTCATTATATGGCGGCAGGCCATCATGCAACCGAGCGTTATGGGGTTATGGCCTTAGGTGAATACCTAGCCGATACATTTAAGATCGATTGCCACTTTGTGGATATTGATAACCCAGTTTAAAGCGGCTTATCGTATGCGCGTTTTCTTGCCTGTGCTATTTAGGCTTTAGCCATGGCCGGGTTGCTAGTGCTCTATACAGATCGTATAAGATAAAACTTGGCGCTAGGGCGGCGGAATCGATGCTAGGCGATAACGGATAACTTAGGGGTTAATAACACTAAATATAATGCGTGCATGTAATCCACCCTCGGCGTGGCTTAATAATTTAAATTTTGCACCGTGCCATTGCGCAATTTTATCCACAATACTCAAGCCTAAACCCGCTCCTTGCGGGTTACTACGGGACATCGATGCTCGCCAAAATGGTTTTTTAACCTCTAATAAATCGGCATTGGCAATGCCGTCGCCATTATCAATCACAGATAAGACTATTTGGCCTTTATCAAACTCACTCGAAACCGTAATTGTATCTCCGCCGTACTCAATGGCATTATTAATAAGATTCATTAGCACTCGTTGAATGGCAATAACTTTAAAAGATGAATCAGGGAGCGTTTTCAATTTAAGTTGAATGGCGGTTCCATCTTGAATGTATCTATCCACTACCCGCTGTATAATTGTATTGAGATCTACCTGGACGGGCCGTTCATTATCACCGCTATCAGCAAAGGCAAGAAATTGCCCTAAAATTGCATCCATGGTTTCCACATCTTCTACCAATAACGTCTGTAACGGCTTTTCTATCTGCCCTTCGAGAATTTCAATGGCTAAACGAATACGAGCCAAGGGTGTTCTTAAATCGTGTGAGATACCTGCTAACATCAAATTTCTCTGGTCGGAAGATTTTTTTAAGTCCCTGGCCATTTTGTTAAATGTTATTGCCATTGTTTTTAATTCTTCGGGGCCAGATTCATCAATCAATCGAGGAATTTTCTCTTGCCGTAGTTCATTGGCGGCATAGACCAATTGAGAAAGTGGCTTTTTGATCGATCGAGAAATAATAAAACTAGAAAAAATCGTCAAGAACAAAATAGCAATAAGCTGAACATAAAACATTTTTTGTAAAGGCTTGTTTGAGGCAATAAGCGGATAGCCTATCCAATAGGCGTCATTGTTAATATCCACTTTTATCCAAATAATATTACTCTGATTATTTTCAAGATAATGAAAGTCAAAACGGATAGGCAGCTGACTATCGCCGAGTTTTTGACGAATTCCCTGGCTTACGATTCGCTGATAGGGCCAAGAAGCAAGACTGCCAGGGCTATCAATATCGCTCGTCATAAGGATCAATACACCTTGGTTTTGAATGCCCTGAAAATAGTCGGCCTTCTCATCTTTGTTCATGGTGTGAAGTACTTGTTGAATACTAAATATATGTTGTGATACATGGTTGACTCTTGCCTCCGCTAAAGGCCGCATAAACAACGCCCAAAAAACGATCACCAATACAAGAATGCTGGCCAACATAACCCCCGTAAAGAGCAATA
>JBNMPS010000132.1:0-7331 GCA_051277005.1 Pseudohongiellaceae bacterium | reverse complement strand
ATCCCTACAAAATGCAATAATGACAGGAAGGTCGGTTATGGCCATCATGGATAGCTTGGCGAGACATTTAAAATCTAGGATGACGGGGGTTGCGGAACACTGATGCCCTTCCCAGCAACGCAGCATAAAAGCTTGTCGCTGCCGCAACGGAAGTGTTTTAAGGGTCTCTTCCAACACCTGCATCCTACGCTCGCTTGCTAGCTTCAAATCAGGCGCTTCCTGCTCCAAACCCGCTATATAATCAAAGGGGTCGGCTCCGTCCACATCCTCTCCACGGCCAGGAATCAGTACGCCTAGCCAAGCACTAAAGCGATTCCTAACAGCGCTGCGGCGATGGTAATCTTGAATCCGGCTATGCAAAATTCGATAGAAAAGCGGCCGCCAGTCCACTTCAGACTTATCACCATATTTATGCGCCAGACGCATCATTGCTTCCTGCACAATATCCAACGCATCGGCATCATTACCTGCCGAGAAGCGCGCCATTAAAAATGCACGCCGCTCAATAGACATCAAAAAATCATTTAGCGTTTGATTTGCCAGGCTCAACTCCTGTAACTGAGTGATCGGAGTAACCCATTGGTTAATCGCCATCATTCAGCCTTCATTAATGGTTATACCGATGATAGACCACATATCAGTGTCGGCAATAACGGTTATGCACATGGGCATGATGAATAACTTCTCGTAGCACCAACGCCCCCGCTAACCATTTATAGCCGTCATGATCGCGATAATAATGATGATTATTTATACTATAACCACGGTGGTTTATACCCGCATGCCTACCACGGTAATAGTGATGCTGAGCATGGCGACGCTTATAGTACTTAGCTTTGTGATATTCATAAGCATGTTTTATATGGCGCCTGTCATGACGATCAAACTTTTTATCCCTATTATTGCGCTCATGGCGTTCGTGACGATCCTGCTTGTCATAACCATCTCGATGGCTCCGCTCCGCCTGAACCGGTGCCGCAAGACCCATAGTGATCAATAATGCCGCTATCAAAGTCGTTTTTTTCATTTTATGCCTCCTGTTGTTTTATAGCCTTACTCTATAAACGCATGGAGAGCGCATTGGTTGACATGGTTTTAAATTATTTCCAGTGCAGGCGACTATCGGGGCATCAGCCAATAGCGGGTAGATGTTCGACTGTCTGTTTGCCTGAGCACGCCTTTCTGGACCATATGCATATGCCTTTATCGATGCCGATTGGCTAGCCATTCGTACTGACATCTAATTGCCCATCGCTAAAACCTTGTAAATTTTGAACTAGACCGGGTGACCCAAGAATAATCCATTTAATCTTCGCACCTTGTATGGCAGCATCAAGAGCACTTGCAATAGCACTATTTGTAGCTATTTCCGCATCAGTGCTTAAATCAATAAAACGAGGCAATGCAGTAACAGTAAATATGCCAAGTAACACAATAACCGCAACTAACTCTATAAGTGTAAACCCATTATTATTTTTTATTTTTACGAAAACCGCCCTAATTGACACCTATATAGAACAGAGTGCAGTGGCCAAATTTAGTATGCCACTGCTTTAGTCTATCTCGAAAAGGCGTGTCACTCTAACTGAACGCGATTTGTTAAGCTCCGACAAAATCAAACAAGGCACTAAAATCATGCCCGTCGGCGTCTCGGAGTGCCGCAATATATTGATCGCGGCGCTCATTCATTTTTTCCAGTTTGTACCCCCCTGCCCAATCTATAGCAGGCTCTTCCATGAGTTTCGTTAGTACTACATCTGCCATGATACGTGCATGTCGTCCGTTTCCATTGGGAAAGGGATGGATATAGACGAGCTTGTGATGAAAACGTGCTGCAAGCTCTTTCGGTGGATATGTACCACTTTCTATCCAATATTTTGCATCATCAAGCAACTGACGAAGCTGAATAGCGATTTGGATAGGATCGATACCAATATTTTTTTCCGTTTTGCGAAAGCTCCCTGCCCACTTCCAAGCCTTGCCAAAGAGCTTTTTGTGCAAATCGCAAACAAAGCCTTCCGTTAAAACGTCAGGAGTCTTTTGCTTTTTGAGCCATTGCATCCCCTCGTCAATATTAGCTTGCTCTAGTTGGTCAAGCTCGCCTCGGGTAGTCACATGTTTAAAAAACAAACCCGCCATTTCATCGGGATCAAGGGGCGTTGAGCCGTCTGGCTCACCGACGATCTTTGGCGGGTTTTCACTATTCATTTTTCGCTCCAGAAATCAGAGGGTATTTTGCTCATAATTTCGGACGCAATACGCTCGATTTCAGAGTCGAGCGTTTGCTTGTCTAAGGACTGCGCTTCTAGCGCCATATGCGTAGAAGCGGCCTTAACGCGCGCTTTTGCCTTTATGATGGCTTGATCTTTGATAATGCTTTCAATGCCCTTTTTTGGAACGATGGCATAGACAAAACGACAATCCAATGCCTCGGCCATGGCGTGCATGGTACGAAGTGTCACGCCCCCTATCGGCTCATCCTTCTCAACCTTTGATATTCTCGCTTTGGTCACACCAAGCCGCTTTGCAAGCTGAGGCCCAGACATACCTAGTGCAACACGCACAGTCCTGATCCAACCTTCAGGCGGAAGCATAAAGGAATCCCCGAAACGAATAACGGATTCGTTCACCTTGTCTCGATATTGTTTAGCAACAATCTTATCTATGCTCATGGTCTACCTGTATATTGTCTTTTATCAACAACTAGTCAACATATTTATATACTTAAAACCATATAAAGTCTACACTTATATATACTTATCGCACTCTTAGTAAATAAAAAGATTGACTCAATAGCTTATATTTTCCTATTTATAGGTGCCATTAATACCGATACAGGGCCATTGATAAACCTCAACCAGCCAAATTTTATTCTCTTAGTGACCCTAAAATACATGAACCTACTGATATCTCATTTCGATGGTGAAAATGTCCCGGTGCACCTCCATATCACGCCCCATTCGTTCATAGTCGATATACATTTCTAAGTGGCTGGGAATATTGCCGGCGTCCTCGGTTAGCTCTTGGGCATAATCCGCCACACTGGTATGACACCCACAATAACGTTCTTCTATGGCTTTTCGTGCCTCCTCAATATCGCTGTAATAATCAAGTAACTCCGCGGCTAGCTCGCCGTGCTCGTCGATAAAACAAGCAACCTCCTGGGCGCTGAATGATCTCTTACTTTACAAACCCACTTTCTTCATTAGATTGTTCGGAGGAAAACAATAACTTAAGACTTTCTATTGGAAAACGGAATGCCTAATACAGCCGCAAGCCCCATAATTAAGCCCAGCGATGCCGTATCGTGGACCTTTATGTAAGCCAGTAACTTGATGGCAGTAAAGTGTATTAATTAAACGTGGGGATACCTGTTTCGGTGGGCCATATTGACGTCTACCGAGATAACACCGTTATTAAAATTTACGTTAACAACTTGAAAAATGATTGAATTTTGAACCTGACTTAAACGACATGATACTTATGAAGCAATGTATCAGCTCATAACA
This sequence comes from Pseudohongiellaceae bacterium, assembly GCA_051277005.1. Lineage (GTDB taxonomy): Bacteria > Pseudomonadota > Gammaproteobacteria > Pseudomonadales > Dasaniaceae > Dasania. The sequence continues at coordinate 3,822 of JBNMPS010000132.1, read as the reverse complement.
GTTTGCGGCAACCAAAAACTAAACGTTGTCCATTGCCCTGGCTGGCTGTTTACCGCTACCTGGGAACGATGCAACTCAATAATACGTTTTACAATAGCCAAACCGAGGCCATTACCCGTTTGCGGCTCTTCTGTTGAGGGACGATAGAATCGTTCAAAAATATAAGGAATCTCGTGGGCGGCTATACCCACGCCATTATCGATAACTTCTAACCATACTTTTTCTTGCTCTTGATGAACTCTCAGAGTGATTTCACCGCCGCTATTGGTGTGGGCAAGGGCATTTTTTAATAGGTTTTCTAGCACCCTATGAATCAAGGCAATATCTGCATATACAGTAATATCCATATCTTCACATTGCGCCTGTAGGTCAATCTGTTTTTCTTGCGCTTGCAGTTGATAGTCTTGTGTTAAATCTTGTATGAGTTCCATCAACCGAAAGGATTCCCAATTGGGCTCAATATCTGACGATTCAAGTTTTGCCAGTTCAAACAGTTCGGTGATGAGCTGGTTTAAGCGCTTGCTGTGTTTATAGGCCGTGTGTAAATACTGCTTTTTTTCAGCGTCGCTAAGCTGTAAATCTTTAATTAATATAGTTTCAAGATACCCCTGCATTGAAGCCAGCGGTGTGCGTAAGTCATGAGAGACATTGGCAATAAGCTCCCGGCGGGTATGATCAACTTTTTGCAGTGCGGCAAATTGACTCTCTATACGCTTACTCATATCACTGATAGCACAATGTAATTCACCCACTTCATCATGCATAGACGTATTTTTAGGTAATAACAACGGCTCCTGAAAACTTTTCATACGGTAAACTCTCACCGCTTCAAGCAAGTTTTTTAACCGCGTTGTAAACAACAAAAAAATAATTAAACCAGCAATAACCGCCAGTAATATACTCGCTATTATTATGGCACTACCTATTTGTAAGTTGTAACTGTTTTGTAAAGACTCACGTAGGCTGTCATGTTTTTTACCGTTGAGAACCGTGTATAAATAGGCCGCCACTTTACCGTTTTGTAATATTGGTGAAGCCGAAAACACTTTTTGCTGATTATGACTACGCGGGTCATCGCCAAAAATAGGCATTGTTTGACTCCCTGCTAAAAAATTATGCAGCGGAGCCATATTGACTTGATTTTTTAGTACCGAGCCAGCGGGGAGCGCATGGGACAACACATTGCCTTGAGGGTCGAGCAAGTAGACCTCAACAATGGGGTTAATAAACATAACATGGTGGGCCAGTTCTTTAAGAGCCTTTTTATTGGCTTGGCCATTACTAAGCAGTAGAGGCATATCTTCTGCGGCATGCAAGGCGATGTTCCGATTTATTTTTTGCGTTACTTCCAGAGAGTACATCTCACTGGTTTTTGCGCTGACATAAATAAGCACGCCACCTAAGGTGATAAACAACATCAGCATGGCAATCGCAAATTTATGATAGAGCTTCATGCCATCACCTCTATCATAGGGGTAAATTTATAGCCCACTCCCCAAACGGTGATGATTTGCTGCGGGGAGGATGGATCTTTTTCAATTTTTGCCCGCAGCCGATTAATGTGTGAATTAACCGTATGTTCATAGCCTTCATGGCCATAACCCCATACGTGATCAAGCAGCTCGGCACGGCGGAAAACTTGCTCTGGGTGGCGAGCAAAATAGAGTAGCAAATCGAACTCCTTTGAGGTGAGTTCAATGATTTGATTATCGATAGTTACCCGATGATTTTTAATATTAATGTGTACAGAACCGCAATCGAGTTCTTCTTCAAGACTAGACCGGTTAATCGCGTGTTTTGCATATAGGGTACGACGCAATAGGGCTTTAACCCTCGCCATCAGTTCGATGGCGCTAAAAGGCTTAGTGACGTAGTCGTCGGCGCCTAGCTCTAAGCCCAGCACACGATCCAGTTCTGTCGATTTAGAGGTCAACATTAGGATGGCCGTATGGATACCATTTGCACGAACTCTACGACAAATTTCTAAGCCACTAAGGCCCGGTAGCCTTATATCTAACAGCATTAAGTCCCAGGGCTGAGTTAAGGCAAGTTCAAGCGCATCATCACCACGCGAGCAGTGATGAACCTTTGCATTAAGGTCTTCTAAATGAAGCTGTATTAATTGGGCAATATCCTGCTCATCTTCAACCAATAAAATAGTTGGTTGTTGTATCTGGTGCACCGTGCCCATAGTTTTACCTCTTTCTAGTTGAAATAATCAAATAGAGACTTATTCAACGAAAAAGTTCCCTTCCTTATCCTATGGGCCGGGGCATACACCTTATTGGGTTCGGGTGATACGGAACCGGGCTACCGGATTATCCCAACGATGCTGCTGGTTTAAATCAGAACTTGATAAGCCATCAGCTGCGGTAACAACACCGCTGTGCATCATTACCTGGTCGCGAATATCATCACGGATAGCGTTAAAACCTTCACCGCCTCCCGCTGGCCCCGGAATAGTTGCCGCTGTTTCGGTATTCGCTTCAGTGCCAGCATCGTAACTAACGGTACTGTATGTTGCCGACTCGCCCACTGCCAGTCCAGAAATATCGACCGCATTAACCGCTGTAATGGCATCATTGGTATTAACCAACATACTTACAATGCTTAGGTGCATGCCGGCCGTACTACCCGCAAAGGCCAAGGTTAGCGTTTCACTTGCACCAGGCCCTAGAGGTGCGGCGCCACTTATCTCGGCTACTGATTCAATAGCCGTAAGCAAGGTGCTGTTGTCGCCTGACTCGGCTAAACGTTCAAGTTCAACAGAGGCTGGCGACCCTACTGAAAACACCTTTTCACTACTATCACGGATAAAAACCGCCAACGGTGAAAGCGGCTGTCCCAGCGTTAAGTTAACCGCATTAACTTCATACTGCGCATCGAGAACGGGCGTCGGCGTAACACGGTTATTGTTGCTACTGCCGCAAGCCGTTAGTGCCAGCATAGCGCTGACTAAAATAATTTTTCTCATTGTATAAGCCTCTATTTAACGGTTACAACAACACGAACAACAGGATTCAACCAGCGGTGTACGGTATTACTGATATCACTATTACCACCGCTGAGGTTATCATCACCCAAGACATTGCGGTGAATATGCACATAGCCTTCCGCGCTGGCACTAACGCCGCTACCGCCAGACCCTAAACTTTCAGCCACCGGACCAGGAGCAGGGAAGCCTGGAGCACCAGGAGCACCACTGCCAACAACCTCATCATTAGCTTCTGTACCCGCATCGTAGGCATTGACATTGTAAGTGTAGGTGCCTGCATCAGTAGGGATCGCAATAGCATTTAACCCCATAAAACCATCATTGCTGGGTAACAGCATGGCCACTATCGATAAGTGGGTATTGTCAGGGGCGCCATCGGTATTTAATGACGTAGTAATGCTGGCGCCGGGTGCTAATAAGCCTCCAGCGGGGTTTTCGATAAAGGTGGCACTCAGCGTAACCATATCAGCTGCCAGACCTGAAATATCACCACCCTCCGCCATGCTCAGTAAATTAATACTGGCCGGGCTACCTGCTGCAAATAGGCTGGCACTATCGGGGTGCGCGGTCACTAAAAATGGGGTAAACCAACTACCTCGAGTGAGGTTAGTTATTTCAACATCAAATTCTGCAGCCTGCGTTTGGCTGGCAGTAGCGGCTAAAGCAAGTGTTAGTGTAACAAGTGATTTTTTCATTTTTTAACTCCCATGGAATAATTGTTACGGGGAGTCTGCCCATTAATGGCTTGTGACTTATCACAAAAGTATCAACATAAAGTAAAACTTACATCACACCCATTCATAAACGGTTGCAAACAGATAGGTGCA
>JBNMPS010000131.1:0-7523 GCA_051277005.1 Pseudohongiellaceae bacterium | reverse complement strand
AATACCAGCCACTAGCAGTAACACAGTTAACGGTGGCGTAAGCCTTAGCTTATGAAACTCCTGACTAAAACCGCCAGGGTTATAAAGCATGGATTGCCACCAGCGCGCTAAAATCAAACATAACGTTACCGTTATGGCGTTACCTAAGCCCAATAAGCCTAAGATTTGCGCCTCAGTTGGCATCGGTAATTTTACCGGCTGCCCTGCTGCGGCTTGATTTTGTATCTGAGTGAAAAACTCACTCACAAAACGCAATATTTCTTCTATGTAGGCCTGCCCAAATACTAATAAAGCAAGCCCCGTTAATATGCCTGATAAAACGGCTGCCACTAATACTAAGGGCCACGAAGTGGTTGCTCTTAGCACTGCTGCCAGCATTGCTGCTCCCAACGTTGTGGCTAGCGGACCTGTATCACCCACTACTGCCATCACTATCGCCGGTAACAGCGCCCAAAGTAGAATATAAAACCCTTCTTTGAACCCTTGGCGTAATATCACTAGGGCGACAACTGCTGCGCCTACCCAGGCAAATAAAACTGTTGTAGATGCCAGTACCGCTACAAAAATAGCTTGCGGCCGTCCCTTCATTACAAATTCAGCTAAGGCGCGCATACGGACTCTCTACCTACCTAAAACTAACCTTATTTATGCTGGTCAGTGTAAGGCAATAAAGCCAAAAAGCGTGCACGCTTAATGCAAGACGCTAATTGACGCTGATACTTAGCTTTTGTACCGGTAATACGGCTAGGTACAATTTTACCAGTTTCAGTGATGTATGCTTTTAATGTCTCTAGATCTTTATAATCAATCTTGCTGACACCTTCTGCAGTAAAACGGCAGAACTTACGACGACGGAAAAAACGTGCCATGGTGTTACTCCTAAAATTCACAATTACGCTGCCAGGCAGCTAGTTAATTACTCTTTGCCAGCTTCTTCAGAAGCTTCTTCAGCTACAGGTGCTTCGGCAGGAGCCTCAGCTGGAGCTTCAGTTGGAGTTTCTTGAGGGCGCTCTACGCGGCTATTGCGACGCTCGCGGCTCTCTTTTTCAGCTTTCATGATAGGCGACTCTTCAGCCATCGCTTCATCACAACGAATAACCATGCTGCGTAACACGGCATCGTTATAGCGAAAAGCAGTTTCCAACTCGTCCATAGCTTCTTGAGAGGCTTCTACATTTAATAAGGTGTAGTGGGCTTTGTGAATTTTGTTAATTGGGTAAGCCAATTGACGGCGACCCCAATCTTCTAGACGATGAACTTTACCGCTATCTTTTTCGATAGTTTGTGTATACCGCTCGACCATTGCGGGCACTTGTTCACTTTGATCTGGGTGTACCAGAAATACGATTTCGTAATGACGCATATAAGCTCCTTACGGGGTTAAGTCACCCGGCAATCGTAGCCAGTATGACAAGGAGATTCGACAAGCATCAGGTGCCTGCCGAAAGGAGGCGCGATTCTATGCAAAGAGGCCTTGAGTTGCAAGGGGAAAGGGCTGAAAAGTGGGTGTTTTTTATTCAATAGTGGCGATTGGCTCGATTCTGGTCCTGTCACCCCGTGTAAGAGCCGGGCCGAGGGCGTCAAAGCCCACTCCCCGGCGCTATGCCAGGCCAGAAACACTTACCCCAAAACTTTAATAGTATGTGCCTCTATACGCCTCGCTGTGCGAATATACGCTGAGTCTGTCTGCGATAAGGGGTATGCTCCAATCAAGCTTTTTGGCGATTTTTCCTGCCTTATTCTGCCATTTTATCGCTTTTTTAAAATTACCCATCTCAGCATAGGCTGCGGCCTTGGTTTCCATGACTCTTACGTCGTCAAAATAATTTTCGGGTTCAGCCGCAAGCAACTCTAGGGCCTCCTCGCCATTTCGAAGCGCCTCAACATTCGATGTTGATAGCTCCCAAGCCAGCAGCAGCTTTGCAGCATAGCTACCCAATTGAGCCGCACTTCTTAGCCAACTAATCGCGGCGAGTACTTTTTTATCCGAGAGCCCACTTTTAAAACATGCATCCTTGCATCTGTGCAGCCTCTATTACTTAGCGACGTCTACGCTGACGACTTATTTCGAACAAACAGACGCCCGTCGCCACGGATACATTTAAGCTGCTAACGCTGCCTGCCATCGGTAATTTAATCAAGTAATCACAATGCTCACGGGTCAGCCTGCGCAAGCCCCTGCCTTCAGCGCCCATAATCAGTGCCGTGGGGCCCGAGATATCAACATCGTAAATTTCTTGCTCGGCCTCTCCAGCTGCACCATAAAGCCAAATACCGCGCTGTTTTAAATCACGCAGCGTGCGAGCGAGATTAGTGATTTGCACAAAGGGCATTACCTCTGCAGCACCACAGGCCACCTTGCGCGCTGTGGCATTTAAGCCAGCGGCATTATCTTTAGGCACGATAACCGCATCGACACCCGCGGCATCGGCGGTACGCAGGCATGCACCTAAGTTGTGGGGGTCGGTAACGCCATCTAAAATCAGCAATAGCGGCGGGTGATCCAAATCATCTAACATCATCTCCAAGTCACGTTCGCGCAACAGTTGGCTGCCCTTAGATTGCGCAATAACACCTTGATGTTTGCCCTTAACCATCTCATCTAATTCTTTACGTTCAAGCTGCTGATAGCTTAAGCCCGCCTGATCCGCAGTAGCCAACAACGACTCCATCCGGGCATCGTGACGCCCTTTTTGGATATAAAGCTGCTCTACCCGCTCAGGTTGACGCTCTATTAAAGAAGAAACGGCATGGATGCCAAAGATGAGTTGCATATCGCTCATGATATTTAGGGGGTCTTTTGATGGTGGTTTAATTGATCAGAATTTTACACGTTTTTTAATCTTAGCGCTGATTGCTATATCCCTGAGCGTAACAAACAAAGGCTCACAGACATTAACTCACAGTTTAGCCACACTATTAGAAAGTAGCTCTTGGTGTGGTAAACAATACTCCGAGCCAGATCAAGCGCCATCTGGATGCGCTTGAGGTCGATAGCTCATACAAAAAAAGGGGCCTCTCGCCCCACTTTTTATTTTTTCCTGAACCGGCTCATCACCTTACCCATCGCCTCTTTTACCACGGATTTAGCGGTTTTCTTTATAGATTTAGGTTTTTCTATAGCGGGCTTAGGCCTTGCTTTAGCGGCTTTTGGCTTTTCTATAGAGCGCTGAGCCTTTTCTTTAAAGGGTTTAGGCTTTTTCTTGGCTGAAGATCTTGGCTTATTTTTTTTCGGTTTTTCATCCGACTTTGACTGAGGTTTATTGGCCGGTTTACTGGCCGGTTTTTTTGACTTTTTGCTTCTGTCGCCTTCTTTCTTTTTGGCACCCTGCGCTTTTCGCTTACGGCTATTACTTCCGGTTGCAACATCCACCAATTCTAGATCAATTTTTTTATCATCTAAATTAACCCTGAGAACCTTAACGGTAATTTCATCACCCAACTGAAAAGTGGTGCGGGTACGCTCACCAACCAGCCGCTGCTTGGCTTGATCAAAATGATAGTAATCACTGGCCAACGAACTCACATGCACTAATCCCTCAACATACACGTCTTTTAATTCAACAAACAAACCAAAGTTGGTAACTGCCGTCACGACGCTGTTAAAGGTTTCGCCCACTCTATCTTGTAAATATTCGCATTTAAGCCATGCCACAACATCGCGAGTAGCATCGTCAGCGCGGCGCTCAGTCAATGAGGTTTGCTCACCTAGCACCAACAAATCTTGCATTTCATAAGGATAAATAGACTTGCGTGGGAGCGGCTCTACACCCTCAACACTGCTCACGGTTTTATGGCCCGGTTGTGAGCGCACAATAAAACGTATGCCTCTGTGCACTAGCAAATCAGGATAACGGCGAATGGGTGAAGTAAAGTGGGCATAGCCATCATAATTCAAACCAAAGTGCCCTTCGTTTTGCGGCTGGTATACCGCTTGACGTAAAGAGCGTAGTAACATGGTTTGAATGATTTTGGCATCGGGTCTATCAACAATTTGCGCCATTATTGTTTGATAGTCAGCGGGGCTTGGGTCATCACCGCCCGATAAATCTAAACCTTGCTCACCTAAAAACTCGCGCAAGTTTTTAAGGCGCTCTTCAGTGGGGCCTTCATGCACACGATAGAGCGCAGCCAAACCATGCGACTCTAAAAACTTAGCCGCCGCGACATTAGCGCTCAGCATGCATTCTTCAATTAACTTGTGAGCATCATTGCGGACAACGGGGATGATATCGGTAATTTTTCTATCGGGGCCAAAAACAATGCGCGTTTCAGTGGTTTCAAAATCAATAGCGCCACGCACTTTTCGCTGGCCTCTTAAGGCATGATACAAGCCGTGCAACTGCTGTAAATGCGGCAATACCTTAGTGTAACGCTCACACAGCTCTTCATGTTTGCCATGCTCTGGGTCTAACATGGCTCCAACCTTGGTATAGGTTAAACGTGCATGAGAATGCATGACCCCTTCAAAAAATTTGTAGCCCGTAAGCTCGCCACTGTTGCTTATGGTCATTTCACAAACCATGCAAAGCCTATCGACCTCTGGCTTTAAAGAGCATAAGCCATTCGATAAAACCTCCGGCAACATCGGTATGACTCGCTCAGGGAAGTAAACCGAGTTACCGCGGTTGCGCGCCTCTTTATCCAAAGCACTGCTCACACCTACATAGTGAGAAACATCTGCGATGGCGACCCATAAACGCCAACCACCTGATTTTTTAGCTTCACAGTAAACGGCATCATCAAAATCGCGGGCATCTTCGCCATCGATAGTCACAAAAGGGAGGTCGCGTAAGTCGATACGCCCTAATTTATCGTCGTCTTCTGGCTCATCTGATAATGTTTCAGCTTCAGCAATAACCGCTTCAGGCCAAACATGAGGGATGTCATGAGAGCGTATAGCAACATCAATTTCCATGCCCGCCGACATATGGTCGCCCATAATTTCGATAATTTTGCCGGTAGGTTTTGAGTGCCACTCTGGCTGGGTTAAAATCTCAACCACCACATACTGGCCAGATTCTGGCTTTAAATCGCTTTCTTCGGGCACCACAAAAATATCATGCTGTACTCGAGTATTATCAGGGATAACAAAGGCTAAGCCGTTTTCAAAGGCAAAACGCCCCACCAATTGCTGCGTATTACGCGCAATCACCTCAACAATGACACCCTCACGCCGGCCTCTTTGATCAACACCATTGGCGCGACACAGTACCGCATCACCATTAAACACCTGGCTCATTTGCCGACTGCTTAAGTAAAAATCTTCACCGCCATCCTCAGGAACCACAAAACCGAAGCCATCCCTATGCGCTTGAATAACCCCTTTCACTAAATCCATTTTGGCCACCAAGCAATAGGAGCCCTTGCGATTACGCATTAATTGCCCATCACGTTCCATCGCCTTTAAGCGCCTGCGCAATGCCTCAGAATCATCATAATCTTTCAAATCCAGCATACGACTGATCTGATTACGGTTTAATGGCGCATCAGCCTCCTCCAGCAAACCGATGATATATTCACGGCTGGGAATAGGGCTTTCATATTTTTCAGCTTCACGCTTGGCGTGCGGATCATTATGTGGAGGGCGCTTAGCCATAGATAATTCACTTTATTGTTGGCAATACTCAGTCAGCATCACTCATTACGCGTGATTATACGCAAGGTTTATATAAAGCACCTGCAAATCATCAACTTAATATCGTAAATAATCACTCTAAGCCTATGCGTGCTCAATTATTATGAGTATTCGGCTCAATTTAGAGCCTTATCTCTAATTGCTTTAAAGCTACCCTTGCTCTCTGCCCCCCTTCTTTAGTCTCTGCTTTGATATTTCTTAGCCTAAGCTCACTAACTCACGTCTATATCACCAACAGATTTATAGCCGCCAGCAGGTTATCCATTACAACACCAAAAAAGCACCACTGACCGAAACAAATACGCAACAATAATTTGCCAGCCCTGCAATAAGATCACCTTGGCAAAATACAAACTGACATTTTGTTATTCACGCTAGGGGTAATGCCTGCCACCCTAGGCAGGGCTATAAGTATTATCGATGAAAATAATCGCCAAGAAATTAAAAAAATGCTATTTCACCAGGATTTTTACGCCCAAATCCCCAACAACTCCATCACCACAAAAAAACCTCTTCACTCAATCAAGCGAACACAGCATATGAACCAAATAATTAGGGTGAAATACTCCGGGCTGCTCTCTATATGATAAACCGCTACAATAACCTCCCATTAAACACTCAACACGCGATAACGTCTCATGCAGAACGAACCCCTGCTTACACAGAGGTTCATAAAAAAATTTAGTGCCAGACTCTCATTATTTAGAAACTTGACTAAACAATCTCTGTGCAGCTTCCGCCAACAATTTTACGCCAGGGTGCCTCACCTTCCTCTCTGGCGAGATTGCATAAAAGCGCTCTTTAATGACATCGGTTCTACCAATAACGCCAACGCCGTACTGGCTAGTAACATGGTGCTCAATAATAGAGGGGGTACTAAAAACACCACGCCCTGACTGCCCAAAATATTTCATCAAAGCACTGTCATCGAATTCAGCAACTATATTTGGCGTAATACGCTCTGTATCAAACCAAGAAAGTAAATTAAATTTTTGATTCGATTTGTCGCCACACATTAAAAATGGCTGACGATCTAACGACTGAGGAAAATCTTTTTCCAATTCTGCTATTTTTTCTTGTTTAGCATAAAAACTCAACCCACTCTCACCTAACAAATGGCTATAAGCTTTAATTGGAGTACCCGGTGTTAATGGCCTATCAGAGATAATCAAATCAATTCTATTAAGCGCCATCTCGCTTAATAGACTGTCAAAATCACCCTCTCGGCACACCAATTTCACTGCGCCCTCCAACTGAAAGCTATTATCTAAAATATTAGACGCCAAAATCTTAGGGATCACGTCGATCACCCCAACATTAAATACAAACTGCTGAGCAAGATCCTGAGCATTGAGCGACTGCTGAAGCTCCTCTCCTAGAGAAAAAATGTCTTCCGCATAGCTAAAAGCGAGTTTTCCTGCTTCGTTTAACACCAGGCGTTTACCCATACGATCAAAAAGATTTAGACCGAGATATTCCTCAAACGCTGTTAATTGGCCACTAATCGTCTGCGGCGACACATGCAAAATTTCAGCCGCCTTGACGATACTCCCTTCGCGGGCAATGTTAAAAAAATAGCGTAAATGCTTATAGTTAATCTGTCTCACCATTATTATCTACTCCGTCGTTTTTTTGTATGCCGCACATCAATCTTATTCTAATACGTATTTTTCGATTATCTAGTTAGTTTTAATCGACTTTTACGATTCATTACTTGTCGGTATAAATAAAGCTACTGAAAACCAGCGCACTATCTATTTAGCCCAGCTGGATAAGCATCAAATGGGAGCAAGACATGATGACTAAAGCACTACAAAAAATAGCTCGCGGCAAAATCAACAGTTGCAACCACTGCCATAACGATGCCCGACTGCCTACTGACCTA
>JBNMPS010000130.1:0-7605 GCA_051277005.1 Pseudohongiellaceae bacterium | reverse complement strand
AGCTTGGCGAACCTGCTGATTAACTTGCGGATTATCGGTAGCCGCTATCACTAACCAGCAAGCCTGCAAATCATCTTCTTGAAAGTTTTTTTGCAACCACGTGAGTTGCTGATGTTGCGCCAACTCCGTTATTTGCTCACAGGCGTAAGGCGCTACCGTGGTAATGGCAGCACCGGCTCGCATGAGCATTTCAATTTTGCGCGTGGCCACTTTGCCGGCACCCACTACCAATACTTTCTTTTGGTGTAAGTCTGCAAACAGCGGAAAAAACTTCATAAGCGTTAATCAATAAGGTTAATGATTGAAAAATTAAAAAGCCTTATGCCCTTTTTTAAACCGGTAAGTAATACCCCTGCTATGCCGCTAACATCAGGCTAACGGGCGATAAACCCTAGCCGTTATGGCCAAACAACCCCATGATGAATAAGAGACATAAAAATAAAAAAGAGATCGTGTCGTGCCGGCAAGCGTTTTTTCTTATCAGTAATCCAGTGATTTGAGGCTCTGACTGGATGCCGGGGCAAGCCCGGCATGACAGCTTAAGTTAACGCATTAGCTGTAAAATCATACCGTAATAAACATGAAATAGAGCTTAAGGTTAGCTTTAATGAAGCCTATTAGTCGCCTTTACGGTGAAAATCTTGTGGCCCTTCATAGGCTTTGACTTCACCGGTACGCACTAAGAAGTCACCAAAGCGCTCTTCAGCGGCGCGATTAGTCGCATACTTACCTAATAGCGTATCCACAATAGCTAAAATTTCAGCTTCGTCGATATTCTCTTGGTATAAGGCGCTAAAACGTTCACCGTGACCACCCGCACCTAAGTACATGTTGTAACGGCCAGGGCCTTTACCAATAAAGCTAATCTCGGCCAATACAGCGCGGCCACAACCGTTGGGGCAACCCTGCATGCGAATCGTAATGGGCAAGTCGGCAATGCCGTGTTTGGCGGTTAGCTTTTCAACGTGAGTGACTAACTCGGGTAAGTAACGCTCACTCTCAGCCATGGCTAATGGGCAAGTGGGTAATGCCACACACGCCATTGAGTTTTGACGAATCACTGAAATTTGTGGGCCGGTTTGCAAACCAAATTGCTCAACTAGGGCTTCAATTTCGGGGCGATTCTCTGGCGTGATATTGGCAATAATGACGTTTTGGTTTGGCGTCATCCGGAAGTCACCTTCGTGAACTTCGGCGATGGCGCGCATGCCACTTAATAATTGTAACCCTGCATCGGCATCATCTTTGATACGGCCGTTTTCAATAAACAGGTTTAAGTGCCAGTTACCGTCATGGCCTTCTATCCAACCATAGCGATCGCTATTGCTGATAAATTCAAAGGGCTTGTCTGCTTGTAATTCAAAGCCTAAGCGCTTGTTTAACTCTTCTTTAAACCACTCGATGCTGCGGTCACCAATGGTGTATTTAAAACGCGCAAAACGACGCTCTACACGGTTACCAAAGTCACGCTGAATTTTTACGGTTTCTTCAGCCACTTTTAGCATTTGATCAGGGGTACAAAAACCAATGTGATCAGCCAAACGTGCATAGGTTTTTGGATCTCCATGGGTCATACCTAAGCCACCACCCGCCGTCACGTTATAACCTATTAATTCACCGTCTTCGATAATGGCAATATAACCTAGGCAATGGGCGTAAATATCCACATCATTGTAAGGAGGCACGGCCACAACCGCTTTAAACTTACGCGGCAAATAATAAGGGCCGTAAATAGGCTCTTCTACATTTTCGGGGTTTTCAACTTTTTCACCGTCTAACCATAAATCATAGTAAGCGCGTGTTGTCGGCAACAAATGCTCAGATAATTTTTTCGCCCATGCAAAGACTGTTTCGTGCGCACTGCTGTCAACGGGGTTAGGATTACACATCACGTTACGGTTAACGTCACCGCAACCACAGATGCTATCCATTAACACGTCATTCATGGCTTGGAAAGTGGGTTTTAAATCACTTTTAATCACACCGTGTAACTGAAACGTTTGACGAGTGGTTAAACGAATACTGTCGTTAGCAAACTCATGGCACATATCATCAAGCGCCAACCATTGCTTGGGTGTGCAAACACCACCCGGTATACGAGCGCGAATCATAAAGCTGTATTCAGGCTCTAAAAATTGCTTTTTACGATCGTGTTGCGTTTCACGATCAAACTGCTGATAGGTACCATGATGTTTTAAGGTATGAATATCACTATCGGCAACGGCACCACTTAATTGGTTGGCAACACTCTCATTTAATGTGCTGCGCAAACCTTTACTGGTGGCTTTACCTTTTTCAATATCGGTAACAGGAATATAGTTAGGATCTACGAGATGTGTCATCTTAATAAACGTCCTTCTGGTAGCGACCAGCGCGCTGTAAATCATCTAAGTAAGCTTTAGCAAACTCAATACCTTGGTCATTGTGACCAGCGATAACGTCAATTAAAGCTTGCTCTACCGCTTTAGCCATGGCGTTTTTATCGCCACATATATAGAAGTGTGCACCCTTCTCAAGCCATGCAAAAACTTCTTCTCCCTGTTGGCGAATACGATCTTGTACATAAATGCGTTCGGCTTGATCGCGCGAGAACGCTAAATCAATATGGGTTAACAAACCTGACTTATGCCAGCTCTGCCAATCTGTTTGGTACAAAAATTCGTGACGGCCATTAGAGTTACCAAAGAACAACCAGTTACCCCCTTTGGCGTCCTGCGCTTCACGCTCTTGCATGAAAGCCCTGAAAGGAGCAACACCGGTACCCGGGCCCACCATAATAATCGGGATTTCGGTATTTTCAGGTAGGTGAAAATGGCGATTATGCTCAACAAACACCTTAACTTGAGAGTCTTCTGGCAACGTCGCCAAGAAATGCGAAGCGCCGCCAAAACGTTTTTTGCCCTGACGCTCTTCAACCACTTCGCGGACCGTGATATGAACTTCTTCTTCGACAGCACTTTGGCTAGAAGCAATGGAGTACAAACGGGGCGTTAATGGACGCAGCTGGTCAAACAGCTCTTGTGGCTGCCAGGCGTGGGGCATTTCAGTTAATACTTCAACGACTTGCCGCTTATAAATAACCGCTAAGAAATCAGCACGCTCACCCTCGGCTAAACCTTTCCACACTAAGCGGTTATCGTTTTCACCACTGTTGGCCACCAAGTATTCCGCTAGCTTGGGGTGCATGAGGGTGATTTCTCTATCGTTAATTAAAGCATCACGCAGGGTTTTAGTTTCTTTGTTAACGGTAACCTCGGCGGCACCCTCTAACTGGCACTGCGCAAGAATTTCATCAACCAAGGCTTGGTCATTACTGTGCCAAATACCTAAGGCATCACCCGGCTGATAGCTTAAGCCAGAATCTTCCAGTGAAACTTCAACGTGGATAATGTTTTTGTCGGTACCTTTGCCGGTAATGGGGAAGTTATCAATCACCTCAGCGGTAAAGGGCGAAAACTTATCATAAGCACTCTCAGCAACAAGACTAAGAGCAGGCACAGCTGAAGCAACCGCACCACCCGCACCGGCTAAGTTATCATTCCAATAACCCTGCCATTGTTTTAACCACTGTTCGGTTTCAGCTTGGTAATCGATATCGGCATCAATACGATTAGCAACGCGAGTTGCACCCAATAGCGCTAAACGCTCATCAAACTCATTACCTGTTTTACAGTAAAACTCGTAGCTGGAATCGCCCAAGCCCATCACTGAAAAAGTTAGGCCATTAAGCTTAGGGGCTTTTTTACCTTGAACAAACTCTAAGAAACCGCGAGCAGCATCCGGTGGGTCACCCTCACCTTGCGTGCTCACCACTAAGGCAATGTGAGTTTCGTTTTTAAGGTGACGTGGGTTGTAATCTTCCATGTCGACCAGCTTGGCAGCAGCACCATTTGACGTAAGGTGAGCATGTAAACGCTTGGCTACACCATGGGCATTGCCTGTTTGCGAACCATATAAAACGGTAATGCTTGCACCGGGTGCTGCATCGCTCGCAGCCACCGCGCTAGTGGCACCGCCAGCCGCTAAGCTTTGGCCACTTAAACCGGCAAAATAGCCGCTTAGCCAAACAAGCTGCTGCGGCTGTAAATCAGTAATTGCGCCTTGCACGCGCCCCATTTGTTGAGTACTCAATAACGCCTGAGAGGCTTGCTGAGCCGCGGCCAATTGCGCCGCTGATGTATCAGTAGACATAAGTCGTCTCAATTAATTGATCGAAAACGTGTTTAAAACTAACTACCCCTGTTTTTAAACCAACAAGAGGCTCCGCCTTGAACTTAGATATAACATTAGATCAAAGCTGTAACTTTCTGATATTTAAGTAATTATAGTTAAATTTATTCGTATTTAATCTTGAAATAAATCCGTACTTAAATATCGATCTCCCCGGTCACAAATGATACAAACAATCACACCGGACTCTATCGACTCGGCCACTTTTTGGGCTACTGCAACCGCTCCGCCACTGCTCATTCCGCAAAATAAGCCCTCTTCGCGGGCTAAACGGCGCGTCATTATACGTGCTTCTTGCTCAGATATCTCTATTACTTTATCAACTCGTTGAGCTTCAAAAATTTTGGGCACATAGGCTGGCGACCATTTACGAATACCGGGTATTTGGGAACCATCCGTAGGCTGAGCACCGACTATTTGCACCTGTTTATTGTGCTCCTTCAAATAACGAGATACCCCCATGATGGTACCCGTTGTCCCCATGGCCGATACAAAGTGAGTAATGCCACCCTGTGTATCACGCCAAATTTCAGGCCCGGTGGTTTCGTAATGCGCTCGGTTATTATCGGGGTTAGCAAATTGATTGAGAATTTTATAGCCACCCTCAGCCGCCTTGGCATGGGCATAATCTCTAGCGAACTCCATGCCTCCCTTGGCAGGCGTTAACGTTAGGGTCGCGCCATAGGCACGCATGGTTTGTACCCGCTCTGCTGATGCGGTCTCAGGCATCACCAGCTCAAGATCCAAGCCATGCAAACTAGCAATCATCGCCAAGGCCACACCCGTGTTACCACTCGTGGCCTCAATCAATTTAATCCCTGGGGTAATTTCGCCTCTATCGAGAGCGCCCTGAATCATGAACGAGGCGGCCCTGTCTTTAACACTGCCACCGGGGTTTTGCCCTTCCAGCTTCGCCAACACGGTAACACCCGGTTTTTGAACAACCGATTGCAGCTCAACTAACGGGGTATTACCAATGAGTTGCAGTAGTTTCATAAACCGCTATTGTCCGCTTCTTCTGAGCAAGTCGCCTGCTTGATATTAATTTCAGGCTGATGATAAACCCTAGAACAATGAGGTACAGAATGAGTTAGCCATACATTACCACCAATAATACTGTCAGCACCCACCACGGTATCACCGCCTAAAATGGTAGCACCGGCATAAATCACCACACGATCTTCAATCGTCGGGTGGCGCTTGATATCAGCCATAGACTTATCAACACTCAAGGCCCCCAGCGTAACCCCTTGATAGAGCTTTACGTGCTCACCAATAACGGAGGTTTCACCCACCACCACACCGCCACCATGATCGATGCAAAAGAAACGACCAATTTTGGCTGAGGGGTGTAACTCAATACCGGTGCGGCCACTAGCAAACTCACTCAGCACGCGCGGTAATAAAGGCACCTCAAGAGATTCGAGCAAGTGAGCTATACGGTGGAGTGCAATAGCATAAAAACCTGGGTAAGTAGCAATAATCTCTAAACGACTCTTGGCTGCAGGGTCGCCTCGCTCTATAGCTACTAGATCATCTTGCAACACCTCTATCATAGCTGGCAACTCAAGCTCAAACTGTTCACGGATAGTAGCCGGTGAGCGCTCATCACCTGCGGCGGCAAACACCACACTTAATAGGCATTCAAAATCTAATTGAAACTGCACATACGCGCGACTGAACTCCGCCTCATCGGAAAACTCCTGCTGCAAACGCTCAGGGAATAAAAAAGCCAATAGCTCCTCCACCCACAACAGCACCTCATCACGATGCGGTAACCGAGAGGCATGTTGATAACGGCAATACAGCTTTGAACTTAAAGATTCCATACACATCAGCCTTGGGCTTAAATTGAAACATCATTAAATAGCGATAACTCTCGCATAACATCGACAAACACTAATATAGGAGGCGTTAATAACCGGGTATGGTAACGAAAGGTTTTAGCAGGGTAAATAGAATACCGCCATTAACCCGAGTAAATTCAACCGCTTTAAGCCAAACAAGCGTTATTACACTCTGTGTTCATAGCTTAGGTGTGATCACAAGGCTAAACAGCTAAGTTAAGGATACCTTCTGTCGCGCTGAGGGGTTGCAACGAATTTCAATACCACAAAAATCAAAGTCTACCGAGATCCTTCGTTATACTCAGGATGACAGCATTACTCCTGTCATTCTATGCTTGACGAATACTCACAAGAACGTGGGTAGTTTTTGTTGGGATAGGAGAAAGAATCAAGGCCAACTGAGATCCTTCGTGTTGCAGGCAATCATCCCTTTACTGCACTTCCGCCATCCTTGACGGTCGCACTTAGGTCAAGCCTCTATTGGAACTGGAATAACACTCTTTTAAGTATCAGATCATGTTTTGAAAAAACCCACTTGGTCTATTAGACCTTGAGCTTGCTCTTCCATGGATTTACTGGAAGCCGAAGCCTCTTCTACCAATGCCGCATTTTGCTGCGTCATCTCATCCATTTACGCCACGGCTTGGCTGACTTCGTTAATACCTGCAGATTGCTCACGGCCGGCACTGTCGATGTCAGACATCATGGTAACTACATCTTGTACCACCGAGACTAAATCGGTAAATGTTTGGCCGGTATCATCAACCAACTTGGTGCCTTTACCCACCGCTTCCACGCTGTCGCTAAGTAACCCTTTAATTTCTTTTGCGGCTCCTGCGCTGCGCTGTGCAAGGTTGCGAACTTCGGCAGCCACCACCGCAAAACCTCGACCTTGCTCGCCCGCTCTCGCGGCTTCAACTGCAGCATTGAGGGCTAGTAAGTTAGTTTGGAAAGCGATTTCATCTATCACACCAATAATATCGGCGATTTGTTTGCTGGATTTATTAATGTCTTCCATGGCTACAACGGCATTTTGTACCACTGCGCCGCCACTACTGGCTTTCTCCATCGCGCTGGCAGAGAACTTAGTGGCCTGACTAGCGTTTTCAGCATTTGGTTGTACGGTTGTTGTCAGCTCTTCCATGGCTGAGGCGGTTTCCTCTAAACTAGAGGCTTGAGTTTCAGTTCGCTGGCTCAGGTCTGTATTACCCTCAGCGATTTCTCTAGCGGCACTGAATACATTATTGGATGCCGAACGGATTTCCAATACCAATTGGCTTAAGTTAGTCACTAAGGTATTGATCGCCTCCCCCAATAGACTAAATTCGCCTTCTAACTCTTCATCAATAGTCGTGGTTAAATCCCCATCGGATAACTTCACCAAAGCTGTTTTTATAACGGCAATAGCCTTCTTGCGACCGGTAATGTCTGAGGCATATTTCACCACTTTGAAGGGTTTATTATTCAAGTCTAGAATCGGGTTATAGAAGGCCGTTATCCATACTTCTCTGCCGCCTTTCCCAATGCG
>JBNMPS010000129.1:0-7627 GCA_051277005.1 Pseudohongiellaceae bacterium | reverse complement strand
CATAAGTATGAGTGACTTAAGGTATTCAGTAAAAGTGTGGAGTCTACTGTAAAATTGGTGCCCGGGGCCGGACTTGAACCGGCACGCTTTTAACGGCGGGGGATTTTAAGTCCCCTGTGTCTACCAATTCCACCACCCGGGCATCGAGAGGTTATTTATACACGGTGGTAACCGTGTTGCGCTATTATCCGCCCTAGTAAATAGGATGGAGGCGCGACCCGGAATCGAACCGGGATAAACGGATTTGCAATCCGCGGCATAACCATTTTGCTATCGCGCCATATTTAGCCGCCAATAAGCACTCTAATCAGTGCGAAGGCGAGCTATCGGGTACGATAGCGGGCTAAAAAACTGGAGCGGGAAACCGGGTTCGAACCGGCGACCTGTACCTTGGCAAGGTACCGCTCTACCAACTGAGCTATTCCCGCAGAGCCTATTCAGAGTCACATTGGGTGATCCCCGAAAAGTGCGCTTATTCTAATGTTTGCTGGCTAACTGTCAAGAACACAAACACTATCTTATTGAATATTAATGAAAAAATTTCTGTTTTTGGATACATTTTAAGCGAAAGTCCAAAACCTTGGTTATTCCGCGTTCAACCTAAATTCTGGAGCTGCCGCTTTTAGATAAACCAGCATAGACCAAAGCGTTAACGCTGCGGCAATATACATAACCACTATACCGCTGCTAACCCAGATCCCACTACGCTCAGGTGCTGCAATTAGCAGAATAAAAATAGACAACATCTGCAGGCCTGTTTTGAATTTGCCCATATTAGAGACGGCCACACTGGTACGTTTGCCAAGCTCAGCCATCCACTCACGTAAGGCTGATATTAGTATCTCGCGACCGATGATAACCATCGCTGGCAAGGTGAACCACCAAGCTTCCATACGCTCTACTAATAGCACAAGCACGATAACAACCATGAGCTTATCAGCCACTGGATCCAAAAAGGCGCCAAAGGCCGTGCTCATGTTCAATTTGCGGGCGATATAGCCATCAAGCCAGTCCGTGAGCCCTGCTAGCGCAAAGATCATGGCGGATACCGTGTAGCTCCAGCTATAGGGTAGATAGAACGCCAGTACGCAAAGTGGGATAAGCAAAATGCGAAAAAGCGTTAGTATATTAGGTAAATTCATAGAGCTCCCATGCTCTTAATAGGTTGTTGGTGCAGAGTTTAACTGTTATGCAGCGCAGTATATATATCATCAGCTAACTTTTGGCTAATTCCCGGCACCTTGGCTAAATCGTCGGCACTTGCAGCACTGACCTCTTGCCAACCCCCTAAATACCGCAACAGCTCTCTCCTGCGCTTAGGACCGACGCCCGGTATACCTTCTAATGGGGATTCAC
This sequence comes from Pseudohongiellaceae bacterium, assembly GCA_051277005.1. GTDB lineage: Bacteria > Pseudomonadota > Gammaproteobacteria > Pseudomonadales > Dasaniaceae > Dasania. Next base: position 6,271 of record JBNMPS010000129.1, on the reverse strand, counting down.
GGCGCTTTTTATCTCTACGCTGCTTATGGCCGGTAATGGCAAAACGGTGTGACTCGTCGCGAATATGCTGCATCAGGTGTAAAGCGGGTGAATCAGAAGGCATCACAAACTCGTCGCCAGTATCCGGCCGGTAGAGGTACTCAAATCCGGCCTTACGGGTGGTACCTTTAGCGATACCTATCACCATGAGTTTGTCTATCTCGAGTTCTTCAAGCACTTTGGTTGCTTGGCTCACCTGCCCTTTACCACCATCAATGAATAGAATATCAGGCATCTTCTCATCACCTGATTTAATTCTTGAGTAGCGGCGCTTTAAAGCCTGCTGCATGGCGGCGTAATCATCGCCTGCGGTGATGCCTTCAATGTTGAATTTGCGATAGTCAGACTTTAACGGGCCGTTCTGGTCAAAAACAACACATGAGGCAACAGTGGCTTCACCAGAGCTATGGCTAACGTCAAAACACTCCATGCGTGTGGGTGGCTTGGCCAAACCGAGGGTTTCTTGTAAGGCGGCAAAACGGTTATGAATATTTTGCTTATTGGCAAGATGGCTATTTAAATTTTGCTTTGCGCTTTGGCAGGCCAATTTAAGCCACTGCAGGCGTGTTGTGCGAACATTCTGGGTAATGGCTACTTGACGATTATTGGCAGTGGTTAAAGCCTCGGTAATAAGCGCTTCATCTTCTATGGGGTGGCTGCTTACAATTTGTTTGGGGACTTCTCTTGACGAGTCGGGTGACATATAAAATTGGGCAATAAAAGCCGATAGTATTTGATTGATAGTTTCATCAAGGTGCACTTTAGGGAAGTAACTTTTACTACCTAATACCCGGCCGCCACGAACGAATAATACTTGAACACAAACGGCACCTGCTGCAAGTTCGCAGGCAAATAAATCTAAGTCGCCAATATCGCCATCAATGGTTTGAGTGGCTTGAACTTGTTGAAGCTGCTGTATTTGATCGCGAACAAGAGCGGCTTGTTCAAAGGCTAAATCACTCGCATATTGATCCATTTTATTAGCAAGTTCATTAATCAGGGTTTTGTTTTGCCCTTCTAAAAACATGACGGTATGCTTAACCGAATCGGCATAATGCTCAGGGCTAATTAAATCGACGCAGGGGCCGGTGCAGCGGCCAATTTGATATTGCAAACAAGGGCGTGAGCGATTGCTAAAATAACTATTGTCACATTGCCTAACTTTAAATACTTTCTGTAATAACTTTAAACTTTCACGTACCGCACCTGAACTAGGGTATGGGCCAAAGTACCTGCCCTTTCCTCGCTTAACGCCTCTGTGAAAAGAGAGCTGTGGATACTCATCATTGGTTGAAAGATATATATAGGGATAGGATTTATCATCCCGCATTAAAATATTGTAAGGCGGCCGGTGTTTTTTAATGAGGTTCTGTTCGAGTATTAACGCCTCGGCCTCAGTATGTGTAACGGTCACTTGTATGGTTTGAATTTTTGCAACCAGCGCCCTTGTTTTAACTGGCAAACCAGAGCTTCTAAAATAGGAAGCGAGTCGGTTTTTTAGATTCTTTGCTTTGCCTACATAAAGAATTTTATTGTTGGCATCATACATCTGATAAATGCCAGGGTTTGTGGTGACTGTTTTTAAAAAATTAACTGAATCAAATACGACAGTATTAGGCCCTTTTTGGCTAGATTGAGGGTTAGTTTTTTTGATTTTTTGATCATTAAACTCGGTTGTCATTGTTAATAGACTCTAGGCTCAATGTCTAATAATACGTTAAAGTGCTTAAAAACATCGGCCTTAACGGATTCTGCATAAGCGATAACCTGGGTGCCGCTGCCGCCTTGATTAATTAAGACTAAAGCTTGCTGCTCATGCATAGAAACATTGTTAATAGTTTTGCCCTTCCAGCCTAATTGTTCAATTAGCCAGCCGGCCGCCAATTTCACCTGCCTGTTATCGAGTGAATAATAAACAATACCGGGATGTTTGGCTTTAATGGTATGTAGTGTCTCTTCAGTCACTACCGGGTTTTTAAAAAAGCTGCCCGCATTGGGCAGCCGTTCAGGTGCTGGCAGTTTATTGGAGCGAATCTTGATAACCGTTTTGGCCACATCTTGTGGTGTTGGCTGCTTAATTGATTTTAGTGCGGTGGATAGCGCTTGGTACTTTAAATCAACACGGGGAATCAACGATAATTTAATCGTTACCTCTGTAATGACAAATTTATCTTTTAAGCCATTCTTGAATATGCTGTTTCTATAGCCAAAATTACAATCACTTAGCTGTAACGTTTGCCATGATATCGTGTTTATATTCCAGCCAGTCAAACGCTCAAAGACACTCTCAAATTCAATCCCGTAAGCGCCAATATTTTGTATGGCCGCGGCACCTATATTACCAGGAATTAAGGCTAAATTTTCTAAACCGTAATAATTGTTCTGCAAGCTAGCCATGACAAGCTGATGCCAATTTTCACCCGCTTGGGCTGTTAATAAAACATTATCTCCCTCGATGGTGGTTTCTATGCCTTTGTTGTTGAGCTGAATAACTAACCCTGGATAGTCGTGAGTCAATACAATGTTAGAGCCACCGCCCAATATTAATACCGGTAGGTCACGCTGCTGCGCATAGGCTATTAAGTCTGGAATTAATGTGGCGTTGTCGATAGACGCAAAGTAGCAGGCGTTAACGTCTATCATCAATGTATTGAGTGGTTTAAGAGGAATGTTGCGTTGAATATCCAAAAAAATAACCTTCAATATTTTTATAAAGTATGTTGTTTTAGAATATGGTCTAAAAAAGCATTACTTGCGCTAGTGACTAAATCGAGTACGTGTTCAAAACCTTGTTCACCACCATAGTATGGATCGGGAACCTCAGCGTGTGTCAATAAGGCATCAAAGGGTAAAAATAACAATAACTCGCCTTTGAAGTCACTGGGCGTCATGGCTTTAAGCGTGTGTAAATTCTCTGCATCCATTGCGAGAATATAATCGAAGGTTTTAAAATCTTCAGCGGTAACTGCCCTAGCCTTTAAGTGAGATAGGTCTATGCCTCGTTTTTGGGCTGCTAGTATAGAGCGCTGGTCGGGCTGTTTACCTTGGTGCCAGGCGGCGGTGCCAGCGGAGTCTACAAAGATGCGGCCATCTAAAATACGTTCTTTAATGAGTTGTTCTAATACGCCCTGTGCTGTTGGTGAGCGACATATATTACCTAAACAGACCAGCAGTACTTTTATCATTATTTAGCGTCCAGAATATCTCTAACTTTTTTGAGATCTTGCTCGGTATCGACACCTGCAGGAATCGCCTCAATAGCTTGCTCGGCATGAATACGTATGCCGTTTTCCATAGCGCGAAGTTGTTCAAGCTTCTCAGCTTGTTCCAGCATGCTGACCGGCCATGTAACAAAATCATGGAGAAGGTGAACTCTGTAACCATATATGCCGATATGACGGTAAAAATTGACGGATGCAGGAAGAGTTTTGCCCTCTCCCGACCAGTCATCTCTACACCAAGGCAATGGCGCACGAGAAAAATAAAGTACCTGCCCTTGTTTATCCATCGTGACTTTAACCGCATTGGGGTCAAAAATCGTTTCAATATCATCGATGGGTTCAACTAAGGTTGAAATAGCTGAATGGGTGTTGATAGCAAGATTTCTGGCAACTTGATTGATAACTTCTGGTGGAATTAAGGGTTCGTCACCTTGTACATTCACGACGATTTGCTGGTCAGATAACTTTAACGTTTGAGCCACTTCTTGTAAGCGGTCGGTTCCAGATTCATGCTCTTTTGATGTTAATACGACCTTGCCATTAAATCCATTTATAACATCAACGATGCGTTGGTCGTCCGTCGCTATAATGACTTCATCAGCATTAGATAATAAGGCTCTTTCATAAACATGCTGAATCATAGGTTTACCCGCAATATCAAGTAATGGCTTACCCGGTAAGCGGGTTGATTCATATCGGGCTGGGATAACAACAATAAAGCTCATAAATGATCCTATAAGATTAAAACGATGACAGTCGCGATTCGATACGCTGAAAAAATGATTCATCAATAACGGCTGTTACAGGTAAATACCAATAATTGGTTTTGGCAAAAGCGGTCACTTTAACGGCATCCTTTTCAGTCATGACAACGGGTAAATCGTCGCCAAACTCTAAATCCTGTGGCTGATAGCTATGGTGATCATCAAAGGCATGCTCAATGATATCGTAACCTAGCGATTTGAGCGTATTAAAAAAACGTTGCGGATTGCCAATACCTGAAACAGCATGAACCTTATTTAACACGACAGCACTGTCTTTAGGCATCGATGATAAAATATTAATAAGGGGCTCAGGGGAAAGTTGCATCCCATAACAATGACTATGCGTGGGTTTGGCTGCGGTGTAGTTCTTGATGTAATTGTCGTGGTAGCTCTGGGGGCAGTTACCACCATTATAAAGTTGAAAGTCGACTGAATCTAAACGTTTAAGAGGCTCACGTAATGGCCCCATAGGTAATAAAAATTTATTGCCAAATAAGCGTTCGCCATCAATAACGACAATTTCAATGTCGCGAGCAAGGGCATGATGCTGTAAACCATCGTCAGCAATAATGACGTTGCAGTTATACGCTAAAATTAATTGCTCAATCGAGTCCCCACGATTAGCAGAGATCATCACTGGAAGTTGAGTTGATTTAGCGATCATTAGCGGTTCATCGCCCGCTTGTTTTGGGTCGTTATTGGGTTTAACTAAAAATGGATAACTGGGAACATTACTACCATAACCACGGCTGATTACACCGGGTTTAAAACCTTGCTGATTTAAATACTTAGCCAGCGCAATCACTACCGGGGATTTACCTGTACCGCCAGCGGTAATGTTACCGACGACAATGACAGGGATATTTGCCCGATACGATTTGAATAGACCGGCACGATAAAATAGTTGGCGAAGTGATATTAGTAAGTAATAAATCACCGTAACAGGGAATAAAAGATACAACCATTTAGATTGTTTATACCAAGCTTCGACGATGAAGGCTGTTTTAGCCTTATTTTCTTTGCCCGTCATGGTGTTATGAATTATCGCTAAAATGATTTTGATGAAGTTCAGAATAGCGTCCTTTTAGTGAAAGAAGTTGCTCATGGCTACCCTGCTCTACAATACGACCTTGCTCCATCACTACGATAATATCAGCCGTCTCAATGGTAGAAAGACGATGCGCAATAACAACGGTAGTTCGTGATTGCATAACAGTTTCAAGAGCTTCTTGTATATGCCGCTCTGATTGATTATCTAACGCTGAGGTTGCTTCATCCAAAATCAAAATAGGAGCATCTTTTAACAACGCTCTAGCGATAGCGATACGTTGACGCTGGCCGCCAGAAAGCATCACGCCATCTTCACCGGTCAGTGTTTCGAGACCTTTAGGTAATTTTGATATGAATTCTAGTGCGTGTGCTGCGGTTGCAGCAGCATGAATATCATCATCGCCTGCCTGATCCATTGCGCCATAGGCAATATTGTTTCTGATACTGTCATTAAATAAAGTGACTGACTGAGTCACTAGGCCGATATGGCTACGCAAATTACTTAATTCATAATCGGTAATAACACGACCATCAACACAAATTTCACCCTGCTGGCAGTTATAGAATCGCGTTAGCAAGCTGGCTAATGTAGATTTACCGCTACCGGATGAACCCACTAATGCAACTGTTTGGCCTGGGTTAATGGTTAAATTAATATCATGTAACACCGGCCCCGCTTCTTCGTTGTAAGCGAATCCTACATGTTTAAATTCAATTTTCCCGGTTATAGACTCTGCTTCAAAGCTACCGGTATTCTCCTCGGCCTTACCGTCTAAAAAACCAAAGATATCGGTTGCTGCTGCTAGGCCTTTTTGAATATCACTATATATTTCACTGAGTTGGCGGATGGGCTTAGGCAGTAATAGAGCAACCGTTAAATACGCAATAAATTGCCCTGCAGTCATTTCGCCAGATAGGCCAAGACCAACCCAAACTAAAAAAGCTAATACCCATGTAACGGGCTGCTGAATAACGGGAGGGCTAATCGCATTATAAAAAGCCATTTTTAGTGACTGAATAGTATTGCGCTCACTGGCTTTATTAAATTTATTACGCTCGGTATCGACACCACCAAACATACGTACTTCTTTGTAAGCTGATATTGATTCACTGGTCGCTTGAGTGACGTCACCCATAGAGTCTTGAATACGTTCACTAATACGGCGAAAGCGCTTACCCACCCACACAACAATCACA
>JBNMPS010000128.1:0-7720 GCA_051277005.1 Pseudohongiellaceae bacterium | reverse complement strand
GCTGGATAAGCCCCGGTAGTTACAACCCCTTCATTTTACTCATCAACCAATTAACTGAACCGGTAATGGCGCCCTTTAGAAAAATCATCCCCTCTTTAGGAGGCTTAGATTTATCGCCTATTTTTGTATTTCTGACGATTAATGTTTTGCAGATTGTTTTGAAACACTTAGCGGCGGCAACAGGGTTACACCCGGCATTAGTTATCGGTATATGAATACCTACCAACAGGCAGCTTACAAAGCCCACGTAAACACACTACACTTGCCGTCTAGGCCAAAAGCCAAACCATAAAGTGTAGCGATAGCGGCGAACCATAAAAGACGAGATACGATGTCCTCAGTAGGAATTGTTACCCCCCAAACACACCATTTTGACCAGCCCATTGATTTGGCCTGTGGCCGCACCCTGCCCAGTTACGAACTCATGTACGAAACCTACGGCACCCTAAACGTAGACAACAGTAACGCCGTACTGATTTGCCACGCCTTATCCGGCCACCACCATGCCGCAGGCTTACACCACCAAGATGACAAACATCCCGGCTGGTGGGACAGCTACATAGGCCCGGGTAAACCCATTGATACCAACACCTTTTTTGTCGTCAGCCTTAACAACATAGGCGGCTGCAACGGCTCAACGGGCCCTACCAGCATCAACCCCGAAACAGGTAAAGCGTGGGGCTCTGATTTTCCGCCACTGCGCTGTCGCGATTGGGTAACCACCCAATTAGAACTGATGACATTTTTAGGCATAGAGCAGTGGGCCGCCGTTATCGGTGGCAGCTTAGGCGGCATGCAGGCCATGCGCTGGTCGCTGATACACCCTGAAAAACTGCGTCACTGCGTGGTAATAGCCTCAGCCATGAAGCTCAGCACTCAAAACATTGCCTTTAACGAAGTCGCAAGACAGGCGATTATTACAGACCCCGAATTTCACAATGGCCATTATTTAGAGCACAACGTACTGCCCAAACAAGGCCTGCGTTTAGCACGCATGGTAGGGCATATTACCTATCTATCTGAAGACGGCATGAAAGAAAAGTTTGGCCGCGAGTTAAAAGCAGGCAGCTTAGATTTAGGCCACAGTGACGACGCCGAGTTTCAAATTGGAAGCTACCTGCGCTATCAAGGTGATATATTTTCAACCACCTTTGACGCCAACAGCTACATACTCATGACCAAAGCCTTAGACATGTTTGACCTCGCCAATGACTATGGTGATGACCCGGTAGAGGCATTTAAAGGGTCTCAGTGTGGCTACCTAGTGATTTCATTTACCACCGACTGGCGCTTCTCGCCGGAGCGCTCTAAAGAAATTGTTAACGCCCTCATTACCGCTCACAAACCTGTGAGCTACGCCGAGATAGACGCTAACCACGGTCATGACGCGTTTTTAATACCCAACCCCCGTTACGAAGAAGTGTTGCGCAATTATTTGCAGCGCATTGTTTAAAGAGGAAAGATTCAATGCGTTTAGATTTACAACTTATACCCCAGTGGATTAAACAACACGCCAATGTATTGGATTTAGGTTGTGGCGACGGCAAATTGCTCACCGCCCTCAGCCAACAAAAAAAGATCTATGGCTTAGGCGTAGAAATAGATAGCGACCATATTAGCCAGTGTGTTGCCCAAGGCGTAAATGTAGTAGAGCAAGACCTTAACAAGGGTTTAGCCAATTTTAAAACCGATAGCTTCGACACGGTGGTAATGACGCAAGCTCTGCAAACCCTGCGCAACCCACATTTAGTATTAGAAGAAATGCTACGCATTGGTAAAGAGTGCATTGTCACCTTTCCCAACTTTGGCCACTGGCGCTGCCGCTTCCATTTAGGGATGCTGGGCCACATGCCGGTTTCAAAATTTATGCCCTTCACGTGGTATAACACACCTAACATTCACTTTTGCACCATCAAAGATTTTGACAGCTTGTGTCGCGAAAAAAACATCAAAGTAAAACACCGAGTCGTTGTAAGCAGCAGTGAAGACACCGATACATTTTTGACCAAATTAGATCCCAATCTGTTTGGCCAAACAGCCGTTTACCACATTAGCAAGTAAGCCTATAGCCAGAAAAAATTATGAAATATTTGATTGTTATTCTCAGTACCCTATTTGCACTCACCGGCCATGCCGAACAAAAACAGCGCTTTGCCGATTATGATGTGCACTATAGCGTTGTTAACAGCACCTTCATCACGCCAGAGATAGCTTCAGCTTACGGCATCACCCGTGGTAAAAAACGTGCTTTTTTAAATATCTCAATACGCAAAATCAATACGGATGGCAGCAACAAAGAAAAGCGCGCCATAGTGAGCGGTAAAACCTCTGACATGATTCATAGCATACCGTTGGATTTTAAAGAAATCATTGAACAAGGCGCGATTTACTACATTGCTGAGTTTAAGTTTAACGACAAAGATGTGAGACGATTTGATATTAAGGTTCAGCCGGACCCTAATATCGAGGCTTATACATTGACGTTTTCTCAAAAAATCTATGTGGATTTGTAATCAATATTATGAAAAAAATCGTCCTCGCCAGCGGTAACGTTAAAAAAATCGAAGAGCTGCAAAACTTTCTTGGCCCCAGTGGCTATATCATTCAACCACAATCTCACTTCGACACACCGGAAGCGATTGAAGATGGCTTAAGCTTTGTTGAAAACGCCATTATTAAAGCCCGCAATGCGGCCAAACATTCTGGTCTGCCCGCGATAGCGGATGACTCAGGTCTAGAAGTTGATGCACTCAAAGGCCAGCCCGGTATTTATTCCGCTCGTTATTCGGGCGATAACGCCACCGACGCTAGCAACAATGAAAAACTATTACAACAACTTAAAGATGTGCCCGAGAGTGAGCGCAGCGCTAGGTTTCAATGTGTATTAGTGTATATGCGTCACGCGGAAGACCCAACCCCGTTAATTTGCCAAGGCAGCTGGGAGGGCACTATCCTAACTGAACCCTCAGGCGACAACGGCTTTGGTTATGACCCATTATTTTTTGTTGCTAGCCACAATTGCAGCTCGGCTCAATTAGGCCCCCAGCAAAAAAACAGTATCAGCCACAGAGGTCTTGCCATGAGCAAACTGCTGCAGGCCTTTGCACAGAGTAACTAAACTTTATTCATTTTTATACTGTCACAAAAACAGCCCGCTCTTTGTGATGCAAGGGCTATACTCAACACCAACAAAGTACTATTCAAAAAAATAATTCTGTAATTAAACTACGGGGTTACAATAAGTCGCTAATCAAGCGCACACCATTACATAGGGCCGTTATCGTGTTAACTATTATTGCCAAGCTCCTCAAAGTACTTAACTCCGACACTAACCCTTCACAGTTGGCTCTGGCTGTTTGTTTCGCCGCAGCCTTGGGCTTAACGCCACTGGCCGCACCGCACAATGCACTGCTACTGTTTTTATTACTTATTCTGCGAATTAATCTCAGTCTATTTTTAATCAGCTGGGGCCTGTTTACCCTCATTGCCTATCTGTTTGACCCTGTTAGCCATGCCCTGGGCTTAGCACTGTTACAAGCAGACGCCCTGCAAGGTTTATGGCAGAGTTTGCACAGCAGTAATTTCTGGCGTTTCTTAGGTTTTAACAACAGCCTCATTTTAGGCAGCAGCGTAGTGAGCTTAGTATTGGCCGCGCCGCTCTTTTTTATTAGCCGCCGATTAATTACCCAATACCGCGACCACATTATTCAATGGGTCAGCCAATCTAAACTCGGTATATGGCTCAAAGGCGGTAAATTATTTAGCGCCTACCTAGCCATCTACGGATAGGAGACAACATATGAAACAATGGATTCGCTGGTGGGGCATTGGCGCTTTTACCGCTATCGCCGTTATATTTTGGCTGAGCATTGATAGCGTTATTAGCTACAGCATTGAAACCGCTGGCACCCAAGCCGTCGGTGCCAAAGTTGAGGTCAGCAGCAGCGACCTGAGCTTATTCCCCCTCGGCCTTAGCGTATATGGGCTGGCCATTACCAACCCCAAACAACCCATGGAAAACCTATGGCTTAGCGATAAAATCACCTTGCAACTTAACACCAGCCACTTATTTCGCCGCCAAGTGATTGTTGAGCAAGCGCAAGTTACCGGCCTGCAATTTAATGCTCCGCGCCAGCACAGCGGCGCTATCGACGACAGCGCGAACAAGCCTCAGCAAACCTCAGCTATCGGTAAAAAGATCAGCGATTCCCTGCCTGACCCAAAAGCTCTGCTCGAACAAGAAAAGGCCGCCATCACTGCCAAGTTCAAAGCCATTGAAGACGAGTTAAAAGCCATTGAGCGACAGTGGGATACCCGCCTAGACACACTGCCCGACAAAGAAACATTGGGCCAATATAAACAACGCTGGAAAGCCTTAAAAAAGAAAAACTGGCTAGAAAAAATTAACGATACCAAAGCACTTCAAAAAGACATTAAAAAAGATCTCGCCACTATTAGTGATTTGGAAAAACAATTCACAATAGATAAAAATCGCGTTAACCAATTGCTCAAACAAGCAAAAAATCTACCCGAGCAAGAAGCCGATCGTCTATTGGCACAAGCAGGCTATAGCGGCGGCAGTCGTGAACTCGCTCAAAAGTTATTTGGCAGCCAGGCCAAACAGCGGCTTAATAAAATGACCGGCCTTTTTCAAGCCGTCTCAAGCGATGACGCGCTTCAAGAGAGCACAGCACAAAGAGGCAAAGGGCAATGGGTCCAATTTAAAGAAGACAACCCCCACCCTGATCTATTAATCAAGCAGGCCACGTTAGCGGGGTATTTTAATGTGCTGGGCGAAACGATAAATTTTACCGGCAACGCTCAACACCTTACCCATCAACCCAAACGATGGCAGCATCCCGCTCAATTTAAATTAAGCGGAAGCTCCCAAACAGGCGCTCAGTTTTTTAGCCAAGGCCGCATCGATTTACGTCAGCAACCCCTTAGTGAAATGACCGTACAATTTAAACAACTTGCTATCAAAAACGTCGTGCTATCGGCCAGCGATACCCAGCCTATTAGTTTAGCCTCAGCAACACTTAATGGCGGTGGCGAACTAAAACTTAATGGCGACAATATTCACTTAACCGCTGACAGCCATTTTGTTGATAGCCTATTCAACACGACACTAGAGAACCCCAACGCTAGCACCACAGAAAAGCTTATTGCCGCAACATTAGCCGGTATCAAGAAATTTAATTTAACGTTAAGCATGAGCGGCGACATTAACAACCCAGACTTGAGCGTTAAAAGTGATTTAGATAAAGCCTTAGCCAGTTCACTAAAAAACCAAGCCGCAGGCGAACTAAACAGCTACAAAAATCAACTCAGCCAAGGCGTTAAACATCAACTCGCAGACAAGATGGAAGGCTTAAATAAAGAAGCTGATTTTATGGGTGACATAAAACAACAACTGGGTGATAAAAAATCGGCGCTTAAAGGTTTTTCAAAAGGGCTATTTTAACGCACTACGAAAGTTACTGATTCAGGCCCAGGAATTTCGTTAGCATGATCCAGTGATAAAAACCGTGCCAAGGCCTCATTACAAATAAATGATTAAATTTTCACCAATATAAATAATTAACAAGTTTTCAACGAATATGAATTCGTGGAAATTTTGCGGTGAGTAAACGTAGTCGGGTGTTAATGAGACATTGATGGATATACGAACCATAAGGTGGGATGAAGCCCTGCCCATTAGGCATGAGGTTTTATGGCCTAATAAGCCTTTATTATTTTGTAAGGTCGATGGTGATGAAACAGCGATGCACTATGGTGTTTATTTAAATGAAACCTTAGTCAGTATCGCCTCAGTTTACCTGGAGGAAGATGTTGCCAGGCTAAGAAAATTTGCCACTTTAGTGAAGTTTCAACGACATGGCATTGGCTCAATACTTATTGCACATATCGTGAGTGAACTTGAACAAATTGGTGTAGAGACTTTTTGGTGTAATGCACGGACAACAGCTGTTGGTTTTTATAAAAAACTGGGTATGAAAATGCAGGGGGCTGAATTTAATAAATCTGGGATCCCGTATTTTAAAATGGAAGCACGTCTTCAGCCGCCGAAAAAACAAAGTACTTGATATGGTAGACACACTAAAGAAAAAGAACGGTGATTACTACATAGCCGGAGTATCTAGTAACGGCGAATATTTCCCTGGAAATCAAATAACGCTTAATGAATTTATAGCAATGTGAAAAATAAGAAAGCATGCCATACGTTATACAGAAAATTGGAATAATCTATGAAAAAAAACAAATACATCGGCATTGTACTTTTAGTTATTGGGGTCGCTTTGGCTGCTTGGGGTTATAACATTTATGACTCAGCGGCCTCTCAGTTTACCAAAGCGGTCAGTGGAGACGCCCCGCTTGAAGCTTGGGCAGGTATGGTGAGCGGTGCCATTTGTATCATTATTGGCACTCTTAAAATAAAATAATTATTTTAAGAGTGCTAAGCTGCGCAACAAAACACATCACAGGCACTCAATTTCCTTTGGTGCTAGTTTAGTTTACGGTTAATTATTGTTAGCACACTCATCGTTCAGGGCATGAGAATAACTAAAATTATCGAGTGTTTTTTCTAGCGCAGAGACACCTGCGGGCATATCTAACGACCCGCCCAAGGCACACAAGCTGGCACCTAATGCGTGTAAAGCTCTAAAAACATTGTGCGATCGACACTGTTCACCCATTTGGCCTATACGCACAATATTTGCGCCAAAGGCCCCTGATATTTCCACTTTGTAATGTTGCGACATATAGCGCAATAACACTTTACTATCGATGTTATCTGGCATTTTAATCCCTACCACCGAATTGAGCCGTGCCTCGGGCTTTATATATAACTCTAAGCCCATCGTTTCCAAGCCTGCTTGCAGTGCGCTCGAAGAGCGTAGGTGCCGATCAAATCGTGTGGGTAATGTTTCTCCGCAAACTAATCTTAGAGCTTCATGTATGGCCAAAATACCAGAAACTGGAGCGGTATAATGATAGGATTTTTGATACCAAAACTGCTCTGCCAGTTTTACATCTAAACACCAATGACGCAGCATATCGGTTCTATTAATAATATGCTGCCAAGCCGCATCTGAAAAAGCGATGAGTGAAACACCAGGGATTGATGATAAGCCCTTTTGGCCGCCGGTGATAATAACGTCGATATCCCAATCTTCCATCTCTAACGGCATGGTACTTAAGGTACAAACAGCATCTACGATAACAAAACAACCGTGTCGCCGGGCAATGCCCGCAATGGTTTTTAAAAATTTATTGCAAACCGTATTGGATGTTTCACCCTGCACAATGGTTAATACTTCCGGCTGATGCTTGACAATGTAACGCTCAACCATTTCTGGGCAGGCCGACTCTTTTTCGCCGGCCTCTAGGCGAATCACATCGCCCTCTACACGCTCAGCCATTTCAGCCAATCGTCGGCTGAAAAAACCATTACAGACACACAATACTTTTGTACCTGGCTTCACCATATTGGCTACAGCCATTTCCATCGCTGCGGAACCAGGGCCTGCCACGCCTAATATATGATCCGATTGTGTTTGAAACACATAGCGGGACATAGTTTTAACTTGCTCAATAATTTGGGCCATTGTGTCGCCCAAATGATTGATCACAATAGAGTTGGCTGCCGCGACGATATGGGGAATAGGCACAGGGCCAGCTCCCATCATCAGCAAGGGCTCATCGGGCAATATATCAT
>JBNMPS010000127.1:0-7812 GCA_051277005.1 Pseudohongiellaceae bacterium | reverse complement strand
GAAGAAACGATGCCGGTCCAGCTTGAGTAAAAATTTGCTTAGTTTTAATGCGAGTTTCGCCTCTTGTAATAACCGCGCAAGCTCGGTGGCCGTGTAGAAACAACCGCGAATTCCATGAATCACATGCTCCCTGTAACGGCCGCAGCAACATGGGTTTTGCCCTGCCCGCTAGCATGACTACCTTCTTCAACCCGTCATGTTGATCGCACAGGTGAGGTATAACCACGGGGTTGATAGAGATTCAAGCTGTACTCGGGCAACCAAGCCTGCGCTGCAAGCTGTGCTCTAATTTTTGCTCGCACAACTGATACAAAAAATCGGCTGGTAGCCAACCAGAAGCAATACAGTGTTACTTCAAGTGGTGCTGACTAAATCTTTGGTTTTTAAGCCATGGTGAGGTTCTGAAAATACATCGACTTGATAACGAAACCCCTGAGACATGGTTTCACTAATATTCGCCGACTGAGCAATAAGTGCCGTTTACCTAGCGTTGTATTTAAACGAACTTAGCGGTCAGCTTGATGGGTAGTTACTATAGGCAAGACAAGTCTCCCCCGCTTTAGTACCCAAAACAAGGCCACGAGATAAAAGAACACACTAAGTAACGGATAAGCCCTAGAATTTGGGGCAAGAATATGGGACAACTTAAATTAAAATCTGATGCCGCCCAAGGGCGACATCAGTCAACACCATTAACGCTTGGTATTAGTTGCCGTGTCAAAACCAACAGCAATTGCAGATTCTGCGTTGCCATCTTCGTCGTACGGAGTGTACTTAACTTCAACATCAACAAAGCTGATAACCAGTGTCTCTGTAGGACGAGCTGTATCAGTAGCAACAGCGTCAACATGGTAGCTACTAATTAGTGCATTTTTCAATGTGTATTCCATATACACGTTAGTACCAGAACCCGTGCCTGTTTTGGTTAAATGTATAACTACATCTTTACCAGTACCTCAGCAAGACTCAATAAATAGCTTAGGTGTTGCGCTATCCATGTTACGAGTAATTTGCAAGTCACTGATAATGGCATTAGATGACTCACGATCGCCGCCAGTAGAGGTGCTAGAGTTAATTTGGCGGCCTACGCCCCACGTAATAACTTCAACGTCCATCCATGCTTTATGGCCGCTGTCTGTTGATTCGCCTTTAACACCATCATAATTTACAAAAATTGACATATATAATTCCTTTAATCCTTTTCAAATAAGTACTTAAATTTAATCTCTACGCACATGTGAGATCGATAGTATTATATAGCAGATTACTCTCAAAATTTTGCGCTCAATCACACTTTTCAAAATGTATTCCGCTATTGAGTAAATAATTTATACATTTACCTCATTTTCAATTTGAATATTTTCTTTCTTTTCCTCTAAAAGAATATCAAAAGAAAAATCTTCGTTAATATCGACAATAATACGATCAAATATCATTTCTTTTGACATCGCCATTAACAATACCTCTGCCATTTGTGGTAACAGCCCGTGATTTAACAGCGCAGAAATCTGCCTTGCACCGGTATCAGAGGTTCGACATTGCTGGGTAATGCTATTAACAAAGTTTTCAGTGATAACTAACTCGGCTTTATAATGCTTGCGAACTCTCTGGCAAATCAAATTTAGCTGAATACGGGCAATATCAGCCAAACAGTTATCATCAAGGGGGAAATAAGGCACTACGTTAACCCTCCCCAAAAAAGCCGGTTTGTATGTCTCTCGAAGTGTCGGGTTAATTGCTTCGAGTAGTTCTCGCTCAGCAGGCCTAGTATCGGGATCTTCGCACAAATTGCTGATTTGTTCACTCGCCGCATTACTGGTCATAATGATCACGGTATTCTTGAAATCTATATCACGACCTTCACCGTCACGCAACATACCTTTATCAAAAACCTGATAAAAAATATCTTGAACGCCGGGATGCGCTTTTTCCATTTCATCAAGTAACACAACGCTATAGGGTTTACGGCGCACGGCTTCGGTTAACACGCCACCTTCACCGTAGCCCACATAGCCTGGAGGCGACCCCATTAACAATGACACCTTATGCTCTTCCTTAAACTCTGACATATTAATAACAGTCATGCTTTTCTCAGAACCATAAAGCTGCTCAGCTAATGCCAGTGCGGTTTCTGTTTTACCAACACCGCTGGGGCCAACCAACATAAAAACACCACGAGGACGGTTAGGATCTGCCAAGTTAGTTCTGGCCGTTTTAATGGCCTTCGCAATCGCCGTCAAGCCGTGATCTTGGCCAATGACGCGCTCTTTCATGTAACCTTGTAGGCCGATGACTTTTTCAATTTCATCATTCTGCATACGCCCAACAGGTATACCCGTCCAGTCGGCAACAACTTCTGCAATCACTTGCGAATCAACACATTCATAAAGCAATGGCGTATCACCCTGGCAGATATTAAGCTGCTCACGGGCAGCTTTTAACTCGTCAATCAACCCTTGCATTTCATTTTCATGCGGTACCGCTTGATTGGCATCATCGTTATTATCCGTTAACTGAGTTTGTAGCCGCTCTATCTTATGGCGCAAAACGGCTATTGTTTCAATAATAGATTTGGCAGATTCCCACCGCTCTTCGACTTCATCACAGGCCGTTTTTGCGGCAGCTCGTTTGAGCTGTAGCTCCGTAATCTGCTGACCATGATAAAAACCGTTAGCTTGCTCCTGTGTTAGCCGATCACACTCAAACGATAAATTTTCCATTTGCTTCTGGTAAAACTCAAGTGAAGCCGGCGGTGTTGTTAAGCTAAGATTAACTCTGGCACAAGCAGTATCTAGCAAACTAACACATTTATCCGGTAGCTGACGGCCAGCAATATAACGGTGGGATAAAATTACCGCTTGGCGAACAGCCTCATCAAGAATAGTAACCCCATGGTGATGCTCTAAGCCGGGGCTAACGCTACGTAACATTACCGTGGCTTTCTCCTCAGAGGGCTCTTCAATTTTCACCACTTGAAAGCGTCGTGTTAATGCGGCATCTGATTCAAAGTATTTTTTATATTCTGCCCACGTGGTAGCCGCAATAGTTCGCAGCTCACCTCTGGCTAGCGCAGGCTTTAATAAATTTGCGGCATCGCCAGCACCCGCTTGGTTACCCGCACCAATAAGAGTATGCGCCTCATCAATAAATAGAATGATAGGAACAGGTGACTGCTGAACTTCCTTAATAACATTTTTTAAACGGTTTTCAAACTCACCTTTAACACCCGCTCCCGCCTGCAACAAGCCTAAATCTAAGGTGTGCAACTCTACCCCTTGTAAGCTATGAGGCACATTATTACTGGCAATTCTCTCCGCTAGGCCTTCTACCACAGCGGTTTTCCCCACCCCGGCTTCGCCGGTAAGAATGGGGTTATTTTGTTTGCGGCGACATAAAACATCGATCATTTGCCGCACTTCTTCATCACGCCCTATAATCTTATCAATTTTACCCTGACGAGCTTGATCGGTTAGGTTAATCGTAAATTGATCAAGAGCCGGGGTTGATGTAAGCGATTTACCCTTTGATGAAGGTTCCTCTTTAAACTGACCTAGTAATAACCCATTACATTGCTCCCTCATATCCGAGGCAGTTATCTTTTCAAACTCCGGCGATATTTGTAATAATCGCAACCGTGTATTGGCATTATCTAATAGCGCCAATACAATATGAACAGGTGTAATTCGCAACGATTCATATTCTGTGGAGGCTATCATCCAGCCGTCAAAAACCACTCTAATTAAATCAGGTGATATTTTTGGGAAACCATCATTGCCCGTTTTGAGGCTTTCCATAGAGTCCGTTATATCAGAAATAAGGTTTTCTATTTTAAGATCGAAGTGTTTCAATAATTGCTCGATGTCACTCACCGGCTGATTAAATACTTCAGCCACCCAGTGCTCAAGGTCAATTGAAAAGTGTGATCGCGATGACGCAATAGCCACAGATTGCTCAAAAATATCACGACACTCTGGTGACATATGTTTTACTAGCTGATCAAATTCCATACACTTTAATTCCTTTCCTCATTGATGACTTAAATTATTGCTATGCAATTATATTATTAATGTTTCACGGATACGACTTTTCGCTGTAGAGCCGTGTGGCTACGTAACGAGTTTTTAGTGTCGCTATTAAGCCAAAGTGTTTGGCCTAACTTTATTATCCCACCTAAGCGCGGTAAGGTTGTTTGGTGACTTTTTATATTAAAAACAAGGTCTACATTCAAATGGGGTGCCACATAGTTATTGATCAATTTTTCCAATAATGCCCGCTTTGGCTCGCCAGGTAAAAGTTGGGTATATCGACGGTAAGATACAGAGCCAAATTCTATGGTGATTTTTGAGCTTATATCCCAATACCGGCTCCCTGCCAAGAGGCCACTACCTAAGCGTTGTTGCTTATTAGCATGCTGTGAGGTAATAACGAATCTATCTCGTTTATTAATGGGTAACCATTGGCCAGAAAAAGAATGTATATCGACCGACATAGATAATAAATCTTGTAACATAAGCTTTAAGTTATTGGCTGATTTTACTTGCCGCTGAAAGTGGCCGGCATAAAACAACTGTGGGTCAAAAGTATTTTCGACATGCTGGCCTGATAAGCTTTTAAGAACCTTGGTGAAGGGGTCAGCTTGCGCCGTTAACATATAAGATTCATGCTGAAAAGCAATGCGATACTTTTCCCAAGCACGGTAAAACAAGGCAATTAATCGATGATTAAATAAATCTAAAAAATCTCGAAGTGCTGTATCCTTATTCTTTAAACGCTCTTGCATAATGCGCGTATAATGCTTGGGTAAAATCCCACTAGAACCCGCCAACCCCATAAAATTAACAACAATTTCATGGCGAGACTGTTCCGTTTCGCCTGATTTAAGCAACTTATGTGAGCCAATACTTCTGCCCGAAAATGACAGGCTGGTATTACCTTTAAACCGTATTGATTCAAATTCAGGGCCGTTATCATGGCCTACCTTGGTAACAGAGTCGCCGGTTACCGCCGCATCACAATAAGCTTGCCGCTCAATAGATCTCACCAGGTGAAAAAAATCATCTATATCGCTAGCCAATAGCCCGTCTGCACTCATACTAATGCCTGCTCACCATTTTTAGGTGGCCAACTAATTTTTTGTCCGGGGCGCTGTTGTATATTAACCGTCAATTGTGTGAAGCTATTTATGGCACATATTTGAGCAAAAAATTCGCTCAGCAAAGCACTAAAAAGGTATAAGCCATCACCACTGTAATGCTGCTCATCAAAGCTTATAGTAATGTGTGTGCCTTGGCATATCGCCGATCGGCCTTGTTGAATAATCCTAGCTGTTGTCATTTCTGTGGTTAATGAACGAATACCATCTAAAATTGATTTCGACTCGTCATCACCTCTAAAGTCATAAAGTTTAAGCACATCTTTTAAGGCCTCTAGGCCATCGTGTTGAGAAAAACTTTGTAGTGATAACTGCGTTGTTAATTGCCACCGGGTCGCGTCACCCAATAAAGGTTGCAATGTTGCAGTTGGCGGTATTAAACACTTAATACGTAACCCAGCGCCCTCTCCCATAAAACCAATTTCAGGTTGGTTAGGGCCAAATGGCAATTTACTGGGCGCATCCCGGTTAGTACATAAAACATTTGCACCAATAAACCATTGGCTATCTGGAGCGATGGTTTTGAACGTTTTATCAACAAAAGAAACGAACGTTTCGGTACCCTGGCTTACCGCTCCATTTTTAAACTTGCTATTCTCTCGGCGCAAGCACCAATAAATAGAGTCTTTACTCTCATCTAAATTTTGGTGAGAACCATAAAAAGGCTTTAAGGCAACCTCTTTACCTTCTGGGTTACGGGCAAAAATAGACTGAATACTATGTACGTCAACATACTCTGAACCAGCACGGCTTACTCGAAGCTGTGATTCAATACCCATTCCAGAAGTATCAATTGTTTCAATAGATTGATCAAATAAATTAATGACCGGGGTGCAGCCTAATAACAAGGTGTTATCGCTAACGCCCTGCACAAGCTCGGGATGCGTTTTATTAAAATAAATGTATATTGAGAAACCGTTGGTTAACTTTTCCCATGCACCCAACATATTCGATAAGTTAAAAAACAAAAACTTATTGGAAAAGGCAAAATACTCAGCAAGTAACCGGTGAGCACTTGATGTTCTACCATCAAAAGGAATCACCGCCTCTTTTTCATTAAGACCACAGGGTGACAATACCGATGATGGCAGATGGATTAATTGCTTATTACCTTCATCATCATCACCCGATAAAACAACGGCCGTCGCATGGCTCATCATATATTCGTAGAGTTTAAAACTAATATGAGGCTGACCATGAATATAAAAACGCAAGTTATCAACGGTGAAATCAGCTAGGTTGTTCCCTGCTAAGGGTTCTATCTGTAATTTTAAAATTGCTCGGCTATTATTAGCACCTTTTAGGTGAACGGGTAGAGGGGGCGCTTTAAAGGGAGCATTAACAAACTGCGTCCCTTTTATTGCGACAGGCAGTACATCGGTATCATAACTATTATGGTAATAGCATTTACCCATTGCCGTAGGCTGGGTATAAAATGCGGTGCCTTTTTCTATTACGCTTGCGGTTGGTACCTCGGGAATAGCTCGAAACTGGAAAATACTCATTGAAGGAATGGGAGCATGGTAATCGGGATATAGCTGCCCCATCAAAGCTTCTGTAAGTTCAGGAAAACTATCGTCTAATTGATGCCGAATTTTAGCAGTCAAAAAAGCAAATGACTCAATTAAGCGCGATACATGTGGATCTTCTACGGTATTTTTATCTAAACGAATTCGGCCAGCAATTTTAGGGTGTTTTTCTGAAAAATCAGCACCCATTTTGCGAATATAAGTTAACTCTCTGTTGAAATATGAGAGCAATGATTCATCCATGTCGTAGCTCCCTTAATTTAACGCCCTGCTCAACATTTTGAACACGTGTATCAAAAATTAACGGGACTGGATCAGGCTCTATCATTAATACAGCCGATATTTTTAAATAGAGTGTTCTGGAATACTCTTCATCAACAGCGTTAATTTCGACACGAACACTCTCAAACCTAGGTTCATAGCAATTAATAACGGTCCATACTTTATCTCGAAAAGCTTCACGATGCTCTGCAACATCAAATTGCGTGCGGCTAAAGTCTTCCAAGCCATAATTCAGAGGCGATACTTCTAACTCGGTATTATCACCTAGGCCTTGCGGTAAAAATACCCGCGTATTGAGTAAATTTTCAAGGTCGCGGCGTATGTTGTGCCTTATTTCAGTAAGAACCACGCCGGTAGACTTAACCGTATCAACCGTATAATCCACATCATTATCGATTAAACGATCTAATAACGATGGCAGTATGGGTTGATCCGTTTTTAACCTGGCCATATTATGCGCCTGTTAACGCTAATGACTCAGCGCAAGACATTGTCTCAATTTCTATTAGCGTAATATCGTCATCTTCTAGCAGAAAGGAGCGTAACCCAACCCCCCGGGTAACACCATTGACGTCTACCCAATCCGTTTTATGACCTAGCTTAGCCAAATTATCGCCCAACGAAACGGTGGGGTAAATCGCAGGAATAAAAACTTCGCCTTCTTTACCGCACGTTAAATTGAGCCGTGCCTTACGCCACAATAAATCTAAGGGGCGCTCTGGTGCATAAAACTCTAGTGAATCGATTTGATCAAAGTCAATCCAAAAATATCTACCATTACTGGCCATAACCTCCAATATATTGGCATTAATATCATCTAAATCTCTGAAATGGCTTGAACTGATGCCA
>JBNMPS010000126.1:0-7844 GCA_051277005.1 Pseudohongiellaceae bacterium | reverse complement strand
GTTTATAGTGCGACTAGAGCTATTGCTATTCACAGGAACCACTATGGATGATGCTTTTTTGGAGCTAATCAAGTTATTAGATACGCGCCACAATGAACACAGCTCATAATATTGGTTGGGATAATAAATATATATTTATCAGTTTTAACGGAGGCGCATGTTTTGGTTCATGACCCTAAGCAGACTTAATATCAATTAGCTTTTTATGGCAGAGCTATTTACCGACGCTGCATATGGCATTATTAATGAGCTATACGTCGATAATTTTTTACATTATTCCTGCTGCGCTACTTGGCTATTTTCTTAATCAACTCAATTTTTACTTTTTGGCGTAATACTTGCGACATTTTATTTGTTATACAGTGTTGTTATTGGTCTCAGACTTTTATAGATTGATTGAGCTACAGCAACAGAAAAATAATTGGCCATCGTTGGAAGGATTCTAATCATGAATATTAAACTTCTTGTAGGCCTTAGTGTTATTGGGCTATGTACAGCAAAAGCGATTGTTGCAGGCTGCCCATCCATCACCGTGCCTTTGTCATCCAGTAAAATTACGCTGCGGTCAATAGTTGGCAGTTTGACGTTTGCGGCGTTTATGCTGATACCGATCTCATCAGCGCAGGCCGCAGCGGTTACTTCTGCTTCGGGTAGCACTCTGGGGGTTGGTAATTCATTTGCCCATTCTCAGGCCGGTGGTTGAGAAGCATTGAGTCTGGTTTACGGCTCCTGTTCTGTTTCCTCCGAAAGATGCCTTACAGGCGGGAATGCCTATGCCAAGAATGATTATGTCTGGAATATTGTTGGGCAATCAGGGTTGGAGTCATTAGTCGTGCCACTAAATATTAGTTATTTCTTGGTGTTGGATCGAGCAATGGCGGTTCCGCAGTGGCTTCAATGACTGTCAATTCATTAAAACGTGCTTCTCTTAGCTCGACATTAGGGACTAAAAATCAGTCAGGCCGTGTTGTTAGTCAAGGCCGTGCCGGGGATACAATCAGAATCTCGCTGGAAACTGAAGCACTTAACCCTGGCTACAATACGTTCTCCTCAACACAAAATTTTTCCACTTTGATTTGGGCTTTAGCCGATCCGATTGTGACGATTGATCCTGCGTGGGAGTTTGCATCGAGTTTTTTGCTTGAGGAAGTTGTTAACCCCATGCAATTTGAGGGATACGGGAGCAAGCTGCCGGGGTTGGATCTAGGGGGAATACCAACCGTACTGGTGGGGTTCGTTCCAATTCCTGCTGCCGCTTGGTTGTTCAGCCTAGCCTTGATTGGTCTCGCTGGAATTAAGCGTAAGAAATAAACGAAGAAAGCTAAACGATTAAGGCTTCAATATTGGGGCCTTTTTTATGACTGTCTAATGACGGCTATTGGCACATTTTAGACCCACCAGCCTCGATTGATTCAGGGCTTATTATGTCTGCTATTAGGCAGCAAGCGGCCATCATTTGAAAGCGCTCTAAAACCGACCTCACAGAATCGCCTTTATTGAACGATCTCCTATGTGGCAATGCATTTCGATACCCTGAAGTTCATTAGAAATTGAACCTTGAGAGTTTTTCAACAGTATCGGTCATGAGCGACCAAAACGCCTTAACTAAAACGCTAGTACCACTACGACCGCTAAACCTTCAACTACAGACATCCTTCAATCTAACGATTTTTCTTAGCTATTTTCGGCAGCTTTAGATTCAGCCTCAGACATTAAAAACTCCGAAGTTAATCGAGGCTATATTGGGTCTCAAACGTGCCAAAAGCTGCCATACATACCATCAAAAAAGCCCCGATTAAGGAGGCTTCTACTAACTCTATTAGCGGTTACTTTTTTCGTTTGATTCCAGCCAGACCAATTAATGCCGAGCCAAATAACCACGCTGCGGCTGGGATAGGGACAGTTGAAGGGCGGACCATGAAATTACCGTGAGCGGCGCTTGGACTGGAACCAACGTCGTCCGGGGATGCAGTTGGGGCTGCTAAACTCACGTTGACGCCCGCATCACCACCATCCAGAAGACCGAAACTGGCACGAGTGGTGGTGACACCTGCGCTACCGTTGTCGTACCATCCGGAGTTGTCGAGAATCCCAAGGTTACAGCACGGGTTCGGGGCATATACGGCACTCCTGCTCCATAGGCCGCCTAGTGACTGTGCGCCGAAAGTATTCTGTGTGGGAGAGGGGCCCCCGGGGAATGTCTCTACCATACCCGCGTTAGCCAAAAGGGTCGTTAACTCCGCATATGTGGCATGGCGATATCCACCATTAGTGGCATAGCTGGAGGCTTTTGCTTGGTTATAGGAGAGGTCGTTGGTGTTATCCAGACGTAACCATTCGAGGTTGGTAACGTCATCAATTACACCGTTACCGGTTTCAATAAACGCTGCATGCGATGTGCCTGCGAGAGCCATCAAGCCCGCTACGCAAATTGCGAGTAGTCTGTTCTTCATAGTTAAACTCCTTATTTAAGAGGGTGGTGCGCTGTCTTATAACGTTGTTCTTATAGACTGCTTGTTCTCCATGACATCCGGTGACCCCATGAGTATCGATATGATGCCAGCTCAATTGGCAGATAGATATGGAGGGGTTGTAAAGCTTACCGATAAAGGCATGGTGAATAATTACATTCGCCAATTAATACGAAAGTAGCGGGAGTTACACGGCTTTTTAATGACGATTTTGGTAACAGTTAAAGCCAGTACCGACTAAAGTATGTAGTGTCTGCAAGTCAGTTATTAGACAACAGCGGGAATTTATTTTGCGAATAACTGAAAAGTTTTATGGCAGAAAGAGTGAATTTCAATCTATGCATTTGTCGAGTTATCACATGTTCTTATAACCATATTCATTCAATTATGCTGCTTGATAGCGGTATTAGTTAATAGCCATATCCGAGGCTTTCTAATATCATAGCTCCAAATAATAAAATCAAGAGTCCCCCGATGAGACCGACCCTCAAGATGGTTAATGCCATTATTTTGAGCTGTTTTAGCATTCAAGCTGTAGCTGGCATTAAAGACGATATTGGTTATACCGAGCTGTATGACACTTTGGGCATCAACACCCCTACTGGTGCGGGCTTTAACGTCACCCAAGTGGAGGCTGGTAGTTCCGGCAGCTGGATACCCAACACTGACGATAGTCAGTTCACCGGGAAAAGCATTAGCAATCAATCCACCACCAGCACCCCCACCACGGATTATTCCAGCCATGCCACTGCAGTTGGCCGATATTTTTATGGGAACTCTTCTTCCATCGCTACAGGTATCACCACTATTCACTCCTTTGAAGCTGGAAGTTGGCTGCTGGATGATTTTTTAAGAACCAACTACACGTCTAAACCACTCTCATCGAGTAGCCGTATTGCTAACCACAGCTGGATTGGCGGGGGCTTTACTGACAATACTGGCGCCACATCAAGAGCCCTGCGCCGGGTTGACTGGGTGGTTGAGACGGATGAATACCTTCAATTTGTCGGGACCAGTAATAGCGGAAACAATCAGGTTTTTTTATCCAGTGCTTATAATGTTATATCGGTTGGTCGTACCGACGCCGCTCACGGCAAAACCACAACCAGCCTGGATGACCTTTATATTGCAGGTCGTGTTGCACCGCTATTGGTTGCTCCCGCCACCACTACCAGTTCTGCGACACCTATCGCAGCCTCTGCCGCAGCTGTTCTGATTGAAAACGGTCATACCAATACCGCTTTTTCTAATGGCTCAACTAACAATCGCGCTAACGCAACTATTTATAATGCTGAGCGCTCTGAGGTGATAACAGCGTTACTGATGGCTGGAGCAGACCGTAAAACACTTAACACCACATCCAGTGATATCGTCGATTATGTTGTTGATGCAGCCAACCAAACGGATAATGGCCTTGATCGCCGCTATGGTGCCGGTCAGGTTAACGTGTATAACAGCTATAACATGCAATCGAGCGGTGAGCATGACAGTCAGGAAGATGGTAATTCCAATAACGCCGTATTAGCCGGCTTTGATTACGACTCATCCTTTGGCGGATCAAAAGGCAGCAATTCAATTGCCAGTTATCGCTTCTCCGCTTTATCAGCTGCCTCAAAGCTTCAGGCATCCTTAGCCTGGAACTTGGAAATAGATGGCGGCTCTTTTACTTTCAATGAAACGGCAACCCTTTATAACCTTGATTTAGAGCTGATTGATTTAACCCTAGGCTCTGCAGTAGCTCTATCTGATAGCAGTATTGAAAACACTGAGAACCTTTACCTGAACTTGCTCAGTGGCCACGAATATGAACTGCGGGTTACCAATAATACCGGTTCCAATTTCGAGTGGGATTATGGCTTGGCCTGGCAAATTGTTGCCCTGCAAGCACCGACCGTTACCATCGATTCACCAGCATCTGCCAGCACATTTTTATCCAGTGAAGTCATCAGCTTTGGCGCTTCTGCATTTGACCCTGAAGACGGCGATCTCTCTGAAAACATCCAATGGCTATCTTCTTTAGACGGTGCTTTGGGTAGTAGTAGCTTGCTAACAACGCAGCTCTCGATTGGCAGCCATACCATTACGGCCTCGGTTACTGATGAAGATGGGCTCACTGAAACGTCTACCCCTAGTATTCAGCTCACCATACTGGCCGATCCTGACTTGGATGGTATTGAGGATAGTTTGGATAATTGCCCGACGATGAGCAATAGCGACCAACTGGATAACGATACCGATGGCGTTGGCAATGTTTGTGATGATGACATCGACGGTGACCTGATTCCTAATACCGTAGAAAATTTGTATGGCCTTGATTCTTATGATGCTAGCGATGCACTGTTGGATTTAGATAATGATGGACGATCTAATGTCACTGAATATTTTGATGGTGGGGTGATTGATGTCGCTGACACTGGGGATGTGAATGGTGATGGTGAAATTTCTATTGCTGATTTGTTACTACTAGAAAGGTTTCTAACTCAGATAATATCTTTAGATACTCAGCAAGTATCACGGGCTGACTTTAATCAGGATACAAAACTGGATATAAGGGACTTACTATTATTTGAGCAAAATATTCTTAATTGAATTTGAAAAATGAGTGGAATTCCCAGGCTTTGCTAGACATTTTAAAGAGTTAAAATGTAACTCCAAAAGAGGTGACTATAAGCAAAGGCAAGCGGTACCCAGAAGAATTCAAGCGTGAGGCAGTTAAGCAAGTTGTCGAACGTGGCTACAGCGTAGCCGAAGTCGCAGAGCGACTCGGCATTTGTACTAAAACACTTTATCAGTTGCGCACAAGCCTTCAAGGTAGCCCTAAAGAAATCAAATCCTCCAGCGTTCAAGCGGAATTAGCCAAGCTCAAGGCTGAGCTTAGTCCCGTCATAGAGGAGCGCGACATCCTAAAAAAGGCCGCAAGGTACTTTGCAAGCAACCCAGAGTAAAGTACGCCTTTATCCGTGATCACCGTGATGAATTTTCGGTGGCGAGCATGTGCATAGTATTTAAGCTCCATCGCAGCGGTTTTTATACGTGGCTGGATCAAGCACTATCCAACCGGGCGATTGAAGATCAACGCCTTCTGAAACTCATAAAAGAGTTTTATCTGATGAGTGGGGCACCCTATGGCAGCCCTTGTATTCATCGAGATTTACTCAGGCGGGCTAGAATTGTAGCGTGCATCGCGTGGCTAAAATCATGCGAATGAATAAGCTACGCGCGCAGATTGGGTATAAACGACGCTATATCGAAGGTGGTGAAAAAGGGAAACTTGCAGGCAATGTTTTAGAATATAAATTTAGAAATGATGCGGCAAATCAAGCATGGGTGAGTGATATTACTTATGTAAAAACACGAGAAGGTTTTTTGTATGTGGCGACGGTACTTGATTTATTTTCTCGACGCATTGTCGGCTGGTCGATGGATAAAACTATGGATCGGTATTTAGTGATAAACGCCTTGATAATCGCTATTTGGTAAAGGCAGCCCAAACATGAAGTGCTCGCGCACAGTGATCAAGGCAGCCAGTATGCCAGCCACGATTATCGTCATTTCATGCGAGACAATAATTTGAAGCCGTCCATGAGTCGGCGTGGAAATTGCCATGATAATGCCATGGCTGAAAGTTTTTTTTGCAACGCTTAAAAAGCGAGTCACGAAACGTAAGATCTATTCGACAAGGGAGGAAGCGAAAATTGAGATATTTAATTTTATCGAGATGTTTTACAATCCTATAAAACGTCATTCACACACAGGCGGTGTATCGCCTGCTAAGTCTGAAGAAGCGTATTACTTGGAATCAAGCAGTGTCTAGCAAAAGCTGGGAAGTCCACACTTCAATTGACAAAATCACTGGTTAAAATTACATCAAGTGACATTCAGAACAATGTTTAGCTATTTTTTATTAAAGGAAATTTGGCACTTGGGTTTCTAGGGGTAGGGGAGTTAGTATGTAGGTTGTTAGGGCGCCTTGATTGCGGGCAGGATTTAGAGAGGCTTTTTTTATAGCGCAATAAAGCTTGGAGCTTACGTCCGAAGACACTAACCCGCACAACTATAAAGGTTAACCTTACGCTGCGCTTTAAGTTAACTGATGTTGGGGCGTTATGAATCGAAACAATTAAACAGTGAGTGTTGTAATGAGCGAAAAAATGAATCAATCTAGTTTAAGTGCATTAAAAATTGCTTTTACGTATATGCCAAAATCAATTGAAGTCACAAAATATGAGTATGGTGATCGCTTTCAAAAAGTATTGGGCCATATTGAAGCAGTCAGAGAGATTTTATTGATAAATGACGTTGATCCTGATGAGGTTTATGGTGAAATAAACCCTGAAAATACACCTAATTCAACCTATTAATTTGTTGATGTGAATGCTGATTAAAGTTAAAGGGCTCGCAGGAAAAAATAACAAGTTATTTTCTCTCTTGTAGTTGGATAAACTTTAATTCGTCCATCATCTTATATGCTGGTGATAAAAAAGCACTATGCGGACTACCGAGCCTGTTTATGACTAAAAAGAAGAAAGGAAACAAAAAGGAAAGAGACGCGAGGCAGAAGCTACTCGAGCAGCCATGGTGGAAGTTTAAGGATAACTGGTTTTTTGTGGGTGTCTTTGTTGTCACCATACTGATCGTTGTTCTTGCTGCAATAATCTAGTGTCAGGCATTGATTACACCCCGTGGTTGCTTCAAGCCTCCTTCTGTTATGGGGGCTTACTCGTACTGAAGCTGCGTGGACAAATGTGGTGGATCCAAGTCAGTGTCAAGTCCCAGCGGTTATTACATCTGGATTTATTTTTGGCACCAATGGCGATCAATTTTATACCGACAAGTTCACATTTACGGGCAAAGCTGACGCCAGAATAGGTATAGCACTTTACAGAGCTAGCGCGGTACCAGTGCCCGCTGCAGCCGGGTTATTTGGCTTAGCATTAATTGGTTTGCTTGGCTTCAAACAAAAAAACAATCGTAACTAGCTCTATGATCAAGGTTCCTGCGGGAGCCTTTTTTGATTGGGCTAAAGGTTGCTTTTGACACTAAGCGGAAGCTAGAGTCTCGTGAAACCGGAAATTTTGGAGTGAATATAGATTGTTGAGTAATAGTGTTATCTCTAGGTGAGTGCTGAGACGAAATAGGCGTATCCTGACTCTTTTGCGGTCTTTTATACTGCAAGTTGTTCAATCAATAACTTTGGCTCATGGTTAGCCGTAATAATCAGACCACATATGAAAATACCATCTAACGTATAGATAGTCCTTTCTATCGTAAATAGAGCCCTTGTTAAATAATTATGTGTAAAATATCATTCCTTAAATGAGGAGCGTTGTCTTAAAGATAATAATCCTAGTTCTATTGGGGAGTCGCAAGTGC
>JBNMPS010000125.1:0-7944 GCA_051277005.1 Pseudohongiellaceae bacterium | reverse complement strand
CGTAACGCTGCATTTTTACAGCTAGCTCTTCATTTTTTTCAGCCAAGATTTTTATCTCAATTTCTGCTGATTGCAATTGTGTATTTTGGAAAATGTATGCAGGGTTATCTGCTGCCACATCGGCCGCTGACGCACTGCCGTAATTCATATTACTATTAGCCAAATCATCTACTACACGTTGCTGAGCAACAACTTTAGGGTGATCCTGCTTGTATTGGTCCACCAGCTGCTCTAGTTTATTACTTTCGGCACGTAATAACTCAGCTTGATCCTTTGGATCAAGGCCGCCACCTAAAGAAGTTTTTAATACAGCAATCTCACGCTCCAAGCGAATAACATCAGGGTGCTGGCTACTGTATACCGCTGACTTTTGACGGTAATCAGACTCCAACGCTTTTAGGCGATCATAATCACTTAATACCCGCTCACCTGATGGCAATACAGTGGCGGCATAAGGGCTTAGTTGGACCAGCTCACCCTGCAGTTGAATCTTTCGCTTTTCTAACTCTTTAATCCGTAAACTATTATCAATTAATTCACGCTCAGTCCGTTCAATAATACTGAGGTTATATTGATAAAGCTCCGGTAGGCTACCTTCGTTATCACGCTTGAATTGTGCCAGCAAACTTTCAAGCTCTTCTAGCTGGCCAGATAATGCTAAAGATTCTGACTTTAAAAATTCAGACGTATTGGTCGTTTTTTCAGTTCGTGATCGAAGATTTTCATTTAAATAAAGCGTCACTAACTCATTGGTAACTTTTTGTGCTTTTAGCGGGTCCCCATGATGATAAGCAAGATTAAATGCTATTGTAGCCTCGGTAGGTCTTCCACTACGTGGGTCTACAACAGTAGCACTCACTACATCCAATCTAACATCATCATCACGGAACTCTTCAGCAATTTCCGTTCTGGTTTTTCGTTTTAATTCATCCTCATCATAAAGCTCATACTTTTCGACCAAACCCATAATATTTTTTAAGGTCATAGTTCGCTGGGTAATAATTTGAATTTGCTGACCAGCGAAGCTAGTTATTGTCGAACGCACCATATCCTTAGGTATTTCTTGCTCCTCAATCAAAATTGTAGCTGATGCCATATAAACTGAAGGCCACAATATAATCGCCATGAGTGTTATCAGAAAAGTGACCACCATAGGCAAGACCATTTTTTTCTGCCTACGCTTAATTATAGCCACGTAGTCACTTAACGATTTACTGTCTTCTTCAAATTCCGTTACCATGTTCATACGCTATCTCTTTCACTGTTTTTCATGTAAAAAATACTTACTTTCACCACTGCTTAACTTGCGGCCAATAGGTTACTGTTATTCGGCCAGTTACACCTTCAGCACTTGTTCTGTTTATTTCTCTATCTTGATATCTGTACTGCACACTCCCGCCCAGTAACCAACTTTCGTTAATACGTCGATTATATAAAGCGGATACATTATTATAGGTGCGCTCACTTCTAACCCCTAAATTATTTTCATCATCTAAGGCCTGATTATCACCCCAGACGGCGGCTATTCGAAGCTTATCTTTTGCAGTTAGCCTAATAGACCAATCAGCACTTACTCTCTCTGACTCCAATAAATAACCATCAGAGCTAGGCTGAGTTTGAATGCTATAATTCAAACTCCAATTCTGTCGCTCACCGGTCCAACTTAATGATGCATCAATTGAATCGGTACTGGAGTTTTGCCCTGCAAGCGTACAAGCTCCCCGTAATACCCACGTCGGATCATTTGCTGTTAACGCACAAGCATCACTATCATCTGTTACTTCATATTCCGAATCAGTCTTCGAAAAACCAAATAAACCAAAAGCCGCTAGCTTTTCTGTGATTTGATAGTTCCCCCCTAACTGAAAGCCTGAGCCCTCTGTTTTAGTAACAAAATTTTGCTCTATTAATTGCTGCTGCGGGAATTGCCCGAAAGGCGTGTCTATCACCCTAACAAACGTAAAAAGCTGGGTGCGGCCATCAGATTCATAATTATTAGCGTTTGCTCTCACAAATAATCTCAGCTGCTCGCTGTAGACATAGTTCCACTCGGCAAAAATTTGGGCATTGTCGTAACCGGTATACCGATCATCTTTATATTCAGCTTTGGATAATGTAGCCGTCGTTGTTAGCCACTGTTTATCTGAGAAGTAATAGCTGTAGCTTGGCGACAGGCTATAGTATTTACGTCTTTCATTAGATGCTCGCCCTGAATCTGCGGTTTCACTGGTTCGAGTCGTGTCATGCACGGCCTGAACCACAAAACCGGCACGATAACTTTCTCCTTGATAGCTACTGTTATAATCTACTTTTTGATCATCGCTGTCATAACCCGGACGATTAAAATTTGAAAAAAGTAATTCTGTTTCTAGAGAATTTTTCCAATTTTCAGTATTCGCTTGCAAGTCAATACTTGGCGCTACTGTTTCACCGTATAAAGACTGGTCGAAGTCAGGGATCAAATTAATATTATTATCGTGACTGACATAAACCTTAACTGCAGATTCCAGCCGGTATTCTACTGCATTTGCCATGATCGAGGCAGTCGTTACCAGTAGAGCAACCACGACTTGATTTTTGTTCAATAATCTCATTATCTAAAACCGCAACACTTAAGGCACGACAACCACGTCACCACTTTGGAGGACGATATTGGTTTGCAGCTGCTTGCCGTTTTTTACATCGCCGTATTCAAAGGGGATAGATATTTGCTCACCATTTTTAATACGGCGTAGGATGTTTATATTATTTTCAGAGGCGAAGGTGTTTAGGCCGCCGGCAATGGCAAGTGCTTGCATCACATCGGTGGGGGCACTCATGGGAAACTCACCGGGGCGATTTACTTTGCCAATGATATAAATTTTGTTGCCATCCATTCGTAACACGTCGACGGTGACATTGGGCTCATCTTTTAGGTATTGACCTAAGGCCTTTGCCAACTGTTGTTTGGCTTGTAGCGTGGTTTGCTTACCAACCAAAATTTCGCCCACTAGCGGAAAGCTGATAAAACCATCGGCATGCACGATTAACTCACGGGTGAGGGTCTCTTCATTCCACACATCAATACGCAAGATGTCGCCGGGGTTAATTTTGTAGGAGGGTTCAACTGCGTGAACACTGCCTGTAAATGCCAACAGGGCCATTACACAGGCCAATATATAATTCTTAATTCTCATTATTAATTCCACTTATCTAAGCTTGTCCAAATATCGTCTTTTAAGGGATGCAAAGAGTGTCACAAGCCTTTGTCTCTAACAATAGGTTTCAAGTTGCGGTGCTAACTATTCACACAGATAATTGTGACAACTGCCTCACTACCGCAACAAACCCAAAAACATCCATACAAACAATACTATAGCCGATCATTTGAAAGTGGATAGTAAGTATTACCGCTTTTCTAACAGTAATTGATACAGTTTTTAAAAGAGGTTTTTGTGCTTGCTAAAAAACGGGGTAGCTTGGCTGCTGATTTTATGAACAAACGGGCTTTTTACAGCCCTTTATGTAGCGGCCAATAGCCAAAGTACTTTCTGCTCAACGGCCCACGCCGTGGTAATCAAAACCAGCAGCCTTCATGGTTTCTGGCTCGTAAACGTTTCTGAGGTCCACAAACACATTGCCTGCCATCGCATCTTTAACTTTGCCAAGCTGTAATGCCCGGTAGGCATTCCATTCAGTCATCAGCACCACAGCATCTGCGCCTTCTAGGGCTTGGTATATATCGTCACAATAATTTACCGAGTCGGGCAGAAGCTCTTTGGCTTCATGCATGCCTTGTGGGTCATGGGCATTGATAGTTGCTCCTTTGTCTATTAAAGGCGGTAATATCGATAATGCTGGGGCATCGCGCATATCATCGGTTTCAGGCTTAAAGGTAAGGCCTAGCACGGCGATGGTTTTGCCCGACTCAGAGCCACCCAGGGCCTTGCGGATCTTTTGCACCATGCGTGCTTTTTGGGCGGCATTAACTTCAACCACAGATTCGACAATACGGCTGCTAACACCCGACTCTTGGGCAATACGTACCAAGGCCAGTGTATCTTTAGGGAAACATGATCCGCCGTAACCAGGACCGGCATGAAGAAACTTTTTGCCGATACGGCCATCGAGGCCCATGCCTTTGGCGACGGCATTTACATCGGCGCCTACGGCTTCGCAAAGCTGCGACATTTCATTAATAAAGCTGATCTTGGTTGCTAGAAATGCATTTGCCGCATATTTAATTAGCTCGGCACTCTCCAAATCCGTTACTTGTATTGGTGCTTCGATTAAATTGATCGGGCGATAGAGCTCTCGCAATAGCTTTTCGGCGCGTTCACTTTCAACACCCAAGACCACACGATCTGGGCGCATGAAATCACTGATAGCAGCCCCTTCACGTAAAAACTCAGGATTGGAGGCAACATCAAACTCGGCCGTCGGATTGGCCTCTTTAATGATGCGTGCAACTTGACGAGCGGTACCGACGGGAACGGTCGATTTATCGACGATAACGGTATAGCCGCTGAGGTTGGCGGCGATATCTTTGGCGGCAGCATAGACATATTTTAAATCGGCATGGCCATCACCGCGCCTTGTAGGGGTACCCACGGCTATAAACACTAAATCGGCGGCAGCAACGGCTTGCGCTAGGTCAATAGTGAAATGTAGGCGACCGGCAGCAATATTTCGGCTGACTAGGTCTTGCAGCCCCGGCTCATAAATTGGAATCTCGCCGCCTTGCAAGCTATCTATACGCTGTTGGTTTAAGTCTACACAGGTGACATAGGCACCAAATTCGGCAAAACACGAGCCTGACACCAAGCCTACATAGCCCGCACCGATCATTACTACATTCATACAATCTATTCTCTGAACTGACATTTATTATAGTAAAAACGCTCATCATCTCAATAAGCGAAAGAAGATTATCATGCTAGCTTTTTACTATAACAGGGTAATATTACGTACCTGATTCGCTACCAAGACACTCACTATGCTCATGAGCCGATAAAACAATAAAATTATAGCAACAACTGAGCTCTATTCAACTGTCGCCAACACACTGGTATTGCGTCCCTGCTCTTTTGCTTGGTACATTGCCTTATCTGCCCTGGCAAATACCCCCTCCCCATTATCTTCGCCAACAAAATCGGTGACGCCGAAGGACATGGTAATGGACACCCGTTGATCTTTGAAATGGAATGGGCAGGTGGCGATGGCTTCGCGCACCCCCTCAATAACTTTTAGGGCTTGCTCCTTTGCTGTTTCGGGCATTAGCACGACAAATTCTTCGCCCCCGTAGCGGGCGACAAAATCGGTTTTGCGTAGGCGCTTGCGTAAGGTTTTGGCAATGATACGCAGCACTTTGTCACCGGCGAGGTGGCCGTAGTTATCGTTTATTTTTTTGAAGTGGTCAATATCACAAACCACCATACTGAGAGGTCGCTGATACCGCTGCCACCGTTCAGACTCTTGCCCCAGTCGTTGTTGATAAGCTTCGCGATTGGGGAGCTGGGTAAGCATGTCACGCAAAGCTTTTTGTCGTTGCTCTTCAATCCGCTCCTCCGCTTGCTCGGAGGCTTGCTCCATATATTTAACGCGGTCCACCAATGAATCTAGCTGTTCGGATAAGCTTACTTCGCGCTGCTGCTCGCCGGTTTGGAAACCATCCATCGCTGAAACGATAGTATCTAGACGATTGTTAACCTCAGATTTAAGTTGATCAAGTTCGGTGGCATCGTTAATGCTTTGCTGCATAGCGCTCACCTGTTCACTTATTGATTCGCTCAATACCTGTCCAGCAGCAAAACCTTGGCCCTGCAGTTCGCCGGAGCTGCTAATAAAAAGAAAGGCCTCTTCTAAGCGACCATTGAGTTGCGATAAAAATGCTTCAAACTCTTTTTGATTTTGATCAAATGCAGATAGTACAACGATGCTGACATCTTCTAAGGTCGGCACTAACTCATACCAATTTAAGCCTTTGCTGATCTGCCTTTGCGCGGTTTGATAATTTTCTTTTGCTAAGGCAGGTGGTTCGATTTGGTCCAACAGCTCTTGTAACACGGCACAAACGGCGCGATTCAGGCGCGCAAAAGGCGGCTCTTCGCCAACACTATCGGCGCTTACATCTTCTGTCGGTAAATCCTCATCGTTCGCCAAGTCGATGCTTTGATACGTTTTTTCTTCATGCTCCTTGGCTGGTAGAGATGAAAGGTTTTCGCCCATTTTTTTTGGTGCGGTTATTTCTTGTGCTGTGTCTTTTGGGGTCGTGTCTTCTACCGCTATATCAGCAGAAGCGGGCGCTACCGTTTGCGAATTGGTTGTATCATCGCTATTACTCAACCATTGATGCCAAAATGGTTTACTCAAACGTCCGACCTTACTGACGTCTAGTACCTGCCCTTGTAGCTTGGCAAACTCACTCACCAGCACTGAATAATCCTGCGCACGCTGGCTGCGCTGATCTATTGTTTTGGCGAATTGTTTTAATTGCTTGGCGTCAGAGGTCTCAGGTTTTAAGTTTTGTAGCTGGTCGACTAACTCCCGAAAGCCCTGCACGGTGGCTTTGGCGCGCTCGCTTTTCACCACGTCTAGCCGCTTAACTTGGCCTTCTAGCGCCTCGACGATGGTATTGAACGCCTGCCCACTGGGGAGGCCATCGTGAAACAACTGCCGCAGCCCCGCCATTTGTTTATCCAGCTGGGTGTCCATACCTTCGGACACTAGGCTTATACGCATCAGGGCTTTTACCATTAACGCGGTCAGCTGCTGATGCCGGCGGTCACGCCGCTCTTGCTCGTCGAGGGCGTCGAGGTATTTATTTTTCCAATCACTTGTCGTGCTGCTGCTACTCATGGCAACCCTTAATGAGGATGGCGTGGACTAATTACAAAGTATAGCCTGCGAAAACTAAAAACCTATAACGCAAACAGGCGGGAAAACCCGCCTGCGAAGCATGCTTAGTAAAAAGTTATTTTGCGGCGAGCTTAGCACGCTCCATTTTCACCAAGTAGTCGACGACTTTTAGCATTTCTGGCTGACCACCTGCCAAACCGCCAGTCACACGGTATTTACCATTAACCACCATCTCTGGGGTGCCTGATACTTTGTAACTGCGGGCGCGGGCGTCAGCTTGTTTAACCTGACTGGTGATGCTGAAGGAGTTGAACGTTTTACGAAACTCTTCGCGGTCTACGCCAAAGTCAGCAAATAGCTGTTCGATTTCAGCAATATCACCAAGCCGCTTACGTTCGACATTCATCGCGGTGAAAATAGGCATATGAAGTTTTTCAAGGACACCTAACGATTTAGCGGTAAAGAACATTTGTGCATGGGTTTTCATTGGCCCATTCCACATAGCCGGTGATTGCCAATAATCGACATCGGCGGATAGTTTTTTCTGCCATTGCTTCAACAACGGCTCAAAATTAAAGCAATGCCCACAGCCATACCAGAACACCTCAACCACTTCGACCTTACTGCTATCACGGGTCCGCACTGGCTGATCAAGAATAATGTAGCTTTTGCCGGCCTCATATTCGTCGGCGGCGATGACGCCCTGTGGTATAACGAGCATGGCAATAACGCTTAGCATGATGGTTAACAATGGGCGGGCAGATAAGGCTGTTCTTAACATGAATACTCCAAAGGGTAGAGGGTGGTACTTAGTAGGGGTTACGTTAATACAGTTAGGAACATTTTTCTATGCATGGAGTTCCCGTTAGAGATAAATTATTGTAAATGATGGCTGCTGATGGCCATCATTAAAACGGCTAGTCTTGCACTTTGTTGCTCTAGATACCTGAAAGTCGAGTATGACGAATAGTAGAAATCGACGGGCATGACGTAAGCAAGCCAATAAAAAAGGGAGCAGCTTGACTACTCCCTCTAGAGGTGTGCTTTTGTGACCCTAAGGCCTAGGCTACCTGTTCAGTACAAACCAGAAATATAGCTCGATACGGC
>JBNMPS010000124.1:0-8086 GCA_051277005.1 Pseudohongiellaceae bacterium | reverse complement strand
TGCCAATGCCAGCACCTATTAACAGGGCAATTAATGCTACGGCTATGATCGTTTTACCTGATTTCATTTCCATTCTCCCTGCTGTGCTACTTTGGCGCCTGACAGGTGAATTCCCATCATCAAATAATTCATCGTCGCTAGCGCTTTGCGAT
Source organism: Pseudohongiellaceae bacterium (assembly GCA_051277005.1). Taxonomy (GTDB): domain Bacteria; phylum Pseudomonadota; class Gammaproteobacteria; order Pseudomonadales; family Dasaniaceae; genus Dasania. Next base: position 7,934 of record JBNMPS010000124.1, on the reverse strand, counting down.
GGTTAACCTTAATTTCCAGTGACTCAACTTTACTATTGAGTTCAGCAATATAGGCCCGCATCACATCAGAAAAATCACCATCGTTATTGGTGTACGCCGAAAGAGAAGCCTCGAGCTGGTCATGCGTTTGTTTCAACAGCCTTGTTTTGTATAAAGATGAGCGCTCTTCAAGTCGATCAATCTCAGCCTGTGCTTTATAGGCTTTCGACAATAACTTTCGTTCCAATAGTTGATAATCTACCGATAGTGCTTGCTGACGGTAGCGAGCTGCAGCCACCCCTCGATTCTGTCGATTCTCGGTGAAAACCGGCAAATCAAACGTGACGCCAATGGAGAAAAAATCTGACCTATCGACACCCATGGGTGAATCTTCTCGATAGCCGTAGGAAGCATTAAGCGCCCAGCCCGGTTTATAGGTTTGGTTGATCAGTTCTACCTCGGCATGCTGAATATCAATTTTTTTATCAGCGATGAGTAATTGTGGATGTCGTTTAATGTACGTTTGCACAAGCTCCGTTGAAAAAGACGACAACGCAGGGATGTTAGGTAACACTAATAATAGTGAGCGCGACTGGAACTCAATGGGTAACCATTCCGCTAACAATTGACGACTAATGTCATAACGCAGGCGTAATCGTGTTAAGCGATCGTCCAATTTTGTCAGCTCCAGCTGAGCCCTGATGACATCCTGCTGCCGGATTTTCCCGACCGTTGATTTATAGCGAGCCGTTGTCATATCCACCAACTGCTCAAATAAGCCTCGATCGTTTTCGATCAGCTGAATGGATCTCTTTGCCAAATAACTATCCAGCCATAAATGAGAAACAGCTTGAGTTAGCTGAGCTTTACGCTCCCGCCGCTGAATAGGGTTTATATCCGCCTGTAATTCAGTTTTTCTGGCTTTAACCGCCCGGCTATCGCCGCCGGGGAAACGTTGCGTCACCCCAACTTTAAATTGCGTCATGTTTTCCTGATCAAAATCCCAGCTATCAGTGGGTAAATTGGCAAGCCCCACTGACAAAGTTGGATCAGGTAATGAGCCATAGCTGATCGCTTCGTTTCGATACGCGCGCTCTCTTAAACGACTGCTGGTTAGCCAATTATCATTGGCCACCGCCTGCGTGACAGCCTCCACCAAAGAGAGCTCGCTGGCATAAGCGGCGTTAAAACAACTCATGGCTAATAACATTAGAACAAGGTTTTTCATGATCTATACCCGTAAATTACAATTATCTTTCAGACAGCTGAAAGCAAATAGCGCATATTCAGGGCGTACTTACCCTGGGGTTAGACCATTATAGGAGGACGATAAAGGCTGGAATTGTGCTGAGGGAGCTGGTGGTTATCAATAACGACACTGATAGACAGTGCTTTGGTGGGAGACAGTACCGTCGACGAAGAGACCATATAGTGAGAGCTGATAAAACAGCCTGAACAATCACCATTACAACAATCTGGCTCGCTGACTGCATTAGCCGATTCACCCTCATCACCATGACATGGCAGATCACTACTAGCAGCGTCCATCATTGAGGTTACATTACCTTGCATTACTGCCGTCATTTGGGCAGCAAATAAGCCATTGGACAAAACAGCCAATAGCAAAAAATAAGTCATGTATTTAAGAATCGAGTTCATAACGCCATTATCGGCCAATAAACCATCTTTTTCAAGAAATAGGCCCAAGTTCTTCACACAGAAGCGATACAAAACACAAAGTTTGACCACACTTTCGCATGACTTTTCGTACTAACATGACTCTTTTGCTATGGGCTCTATTCACCACCTTCTGGGCCATAGAAAATCACCCACGTTGAAAAATCTTCCGTGAAATCCTCAAACCTATGCACAACGCCTGCTGGAACAAATAACACCTCTCCTTGTTCGAAGCTTTCTCTAGACTCTCCATTTACGAAAAAACCAGAACCAGTAGCTATAACATAAAGCTCATCCCGACTATGGGGTTGCTGAAGGTCAATAATATTAGGTTTATAAATTTCTACGCTCAGAGAGCCATGATTAAAGAGTTCTTTGAATGACTCTTTTTTATCCTCCAAACTTTTAAGGGCACTACTAATAATTAATCTACCCATATTTCACCTAATGTCTACACCTACGATATACGACAAAGCTGGAACTAAATTAATGTGTCCAGGTATAGCGTTAAGCACACACCAAGCGATGGAATGTTTACCCGGCCAGCCTATGCATTACAGCCTTCAATAACTACGATATCGAGCTCCCCACCGTCTACTCTATGCTTTTTTGCATCTTGGTAATCATTTGATTCCCAGCATTGAAGCGCTGATTCATATGATGGAAATTCTATAACTGTATTTCTTGAACGGGTGCTACCTTCAACCAATCGAAACTGGCCTGCCCGAACCAAGAATCTGCCACCAAACTTTTCCAAAATTCTTGGTGTTTTAGACGCGTACTCTTTGAATTTATCTATATCTGTTACGTCAGCTCTAACGATCCAATAACCCTTACTCATCGACTCCCCCTCGAGAATATAACGTCTTAAACTATGCGTCCAACGCGCAGTATATTTTCCGGTGCTTATGCCTGTTATGTATCCCGAATTCATAGCCTAAGTACGCCTCCCCTAAAATTTAGAAGAGCCATTTGTCATACCAAGGATTTTCACTCCCACCAAGAAGTGAGAAAACATGAATAAGTACACACAGGCCATCCTAGAGGACAGGCATACAATTTACAACGAAAGAAAGCAAGGTAAGCCGGATCTCCGATTAAAATATAATTGGGCAAATACCGCAACCCTATTCACAGGACTATTAAAGGCAACAAATCCCTCTCGCACAGTTATTCTGCTGCTGAAAAACTAATACTTACGCGCGAACAAAAAGAGTCTGCTTGCAGAGAAACACGTAATATACAAACCTGACCTCAAATGAGCTAAAGACTTACCTCTGAAAAAGTTAAGCCTTGAGAAAATAGCTGGCGGCATACGTCGCACAAGCTTTCAAAAGGCTTCCTCAAAATCAAGTGATATCTTCAGATGCATTCTGCTCTTTCTCAATCAAGATGAAATATTTAAGACTCCTGACACCATGCTGTCAGTAGGGTAGGCGTATAGTTTATTCATCACTTAATACTGAGTGAAAGCAACCAGAAGATAACATTATGAACGACACCCCAATCAACCCGATGAAACAACACGGCGCATTTAGCTGGAACGAGCTAATGTCAACCGATGTCGAAGGCGCCAAAACATTCTACAGTGAGATGTTTAGCTGGGAAATAGTACAGGCCGATTCAGAAATGCCGTACTTTATGGCCAAAGTAAACGGCCAAGAAGTTTCAGGTTTAATGCAAACTCCACCAGAGGCTAATGGCATGCCATCAATGTGGGGCGGATACGTCACGGTTGATAATGTCAACGAAAGCGCAAAGCAAGCAGATTCACTCGGCGGTAAAGTCATAATGGAGCCACGCGATATTCCCAATGTTGGACGCTTTTGTGTCGTAAGCGACCCTCAAGGTGCTATGCTAAGTTTAATTACTTACTTCGATAAAAGTTAATCAAGCATGGTCGGCCCCACTCAAGTCATATTTAACGATAAAGAGGTAGAAAGTACGTTTAAACGTTACCCCTCTACTATTGTTCATCATCTCATTCAACTTCGGAAGCTCGTTTTTGAGACAGCATCAGAACTTGGTTTAGATGACATTGAAGAAACACTTAAGTGGGGCGAACCAAGCTATCTCAGCAAAAATGGCAGCACCCTAAGAATCGCTTGGAGAGCATCAAAACCAAATCAATACGCTATACTTTTTAATTGCAAAACCCGCCTCATTGAGACGTTTAAAGAGGTATATCAGGATACATTTACGTTTGAAGCTAATCGCGCTATTACCTTTAATAAAGGAGACAACATACCAACTGACGCTATCAAACACTGTATCGGATTAGCGCTGACTTACCACAAAGTCAAACACCTTCCCCTGCTTGGCGTTTAGTTAATGAGACGCGCCGATCGACTGTTTCAAATAGTACAATTCTTGCGTACACGACGTATTACAACCGCTCGATGGTTAGCTGAAAGACTAGAAGTATCGGAGCGAACCATTTATCGTGATGTTAAAGACTTAATGACATCGGGTGTCAATATTGAAGGCGAAGCCGGCATAGGGTATGTAGTAAGAAAAGGTTTTGACTTGCCGCCACTCATGTTCACAAAAGAAGAAATTCAAGCACTAAGTTTTGGCGCTAGGGTTGTCGAAAGCTGGGCTGATACAACCCTCTCCACCGCTGCACAAAGCGCTTTGAGTAAAATAAAAAGCTCGCTTCCGGATGGTTCAAAAGATACTCTTGAAAGCACGCTAATTTTTTCTCCTTTCAATCGAATATCACCAAAAATATCAGCCACCATGGTAGAAATTCGCTACGCCGCAGATAATCTCCGGAAAGTAAAAATACAATATAAACGTGCCGATGGAAAAGTATCTGACCGAATTATTTGGCCGCTTGGATTATTTTTTTGGGGTTCCGTTTGGACCATCGCAGGCTGGTGCGAAATGCGTGAAGACTTCAGGTCATTTCGCCTAGATAGAGTTATCGGCCTCTGTATTCTTAATGAAGTATACCCCAAAGAGAAGGGAAAAAGCCTTCAGGACCTATTTGAGAGTGAAAAATGTACGTCTTACTAAGGGCGCCATGACCCCGCTAAGTCGCCAATTCGAGAGACAGCAAAACGAAATAAATAGTTTACTTTTATTATTTTAAGCCCCTCTTTTTCTTCGGTCAGCGACTAACTCACCCCCTATACCCCAATTATCTGTTTCAATTTCATCTATAACGACCACCGTAGTCGCGGGGTTCTTTCCCAAAACCGTTGATAGCAGCTTTGTAACTCCCGCCACTAATTCAACTTTCTGTTCTTTTGTAGCACCTTCATTGGTAATTTTTATATTCACATAAGGCATAACTAAAGCCTCCCATTAAATTTATAGCGCATCATTTATTATCCGCGCGGATTTCACAAACGACTCAACATTATTACGCCCTAAAACTTCACACATCGAGGAATAAAGCTCGTCACCCAAAACCTCTAGCCCCTTATGAAGTGAAACTGCTTTTTTAGAGGGGATTATGACCCGCTCCCTTTGATCTTTTGAGGAGTTTTCGCGAAGTAATAGTTCTTTTTTTTCTAATGCGGATATAAATCGAGTTACCGTCGATTTATTCAATCGAAGCTCTTCCGCAATTTTTTGCTGTGTTAATCCTGGATTTTCTAGCACCACTCTCAACAAGTAGCCATGCGATGGCGGCAAATTAAAGGGCGCAAATGCTTGCTCCCAGCGAGCATTAAGTTTTCTTGCTAGCGAATTAACATTAAAATAAAGGCAACGTTCAAACATGGTTATCCAATTAAGCCGGTTACATTGTTAATGCTGAATAAATCAAAACACACTGAGCAACAAACGCGGTAAAAAAAGCAACCGTACGGAGGTAAGGAATACCAAAAGTGTAGATAATTACATGCGCTAATCGCGCCCAGAAATAGATCACAGCCGCCGCGATTGTTGCATCTGAGCTTACCCCCATAAAATTAAGTATAAGAACCAAAGGAGCAAAAACAACAAGGTTTTCAACGGCATTGCTATGGGCTTGCATTAGCCTATTTGCCCAGCCGGCCTTTGGTGGCTCATCAGGCTTTGGGTTACGTAATGCTGGGAGCAAACCGTGTTCTATAATTCGATTTATAATGTAGGGAACCCATAAAACCGCCGTCATCGCAACGGTTAATATAAGCCAAAATAATTCTACTGTCATTGTATTCCCTCGGCAAAATAGTTGCACGTACAACCATTATACTAAATCACGTTGTACACGCAACCAATAAGCTCGAAATAAATAGTTTTACGGCTCTATTAGCCATTAACCCTGCGAGCTATGCTACTCCGCCTGACTAAAAAAGTCAGCGCACATCGTCGTATTATCAATGGTATTGGGATCATATCTGTTGCGCCTTATGAAACAGCACGTTGATAGACAATTGGGATACGCATTCTGGGCTTAGATTTATAAATAGATTGCGAGCAGGATTTAAAACTCAGAAGCTCTGTGCCCTGTTGACAGGATTTGGCTAATGGGCCCCACTTACCCATACCCGTAAGTATGCTAATCAGAAAACTCTCTTTATTTTAGAATCGTCTAAGTAGTTAAGGTCCGTATACTCACAAATTTCTTTTGCGAATTTCACGGCCTCTAAACAATCACTTTGTTCACGGCCAAAATGGCGTAACTCAACGTATTTGGTTGCCGCTTGCCCAAACAGCGTTGTAGCTTTTGTAAATCCCACTTTATATCCTCCAGCATTGTTGGTCGTATTAAGCTCCAGCCTTACGACTATATTGAGAATATCTACATAAGGGTAAATCACTCGTTTTTGTCCATAGAAATGATTACGAATTTGAATGCAGGATTTTTCGTTATTATCAAAATATAATCGTGTACTTGCACATGCGGTAAGGATGGTTAAAAAAACACATATCCCAATTATGATGTAACCCGCTGTATCGGGTGCTTTATTCGCGTATTCAATAATATCTATCTGTATTAGCAAAATGACAATCGCCGGGATTGCAAAAATGAGGCTAAACCATAATCCTCTGCGATAATATATTTCCATATAAACTCCAGGGCTCTCTACTGATTTAAATACGCCCTTCTACAAGAGAGGCGTGTAGAGGCACCGTTAATTTAAAAAATTACAAATGGCCGGAGCCCGTTGACGCAGGAAACAAGCGATTAATTTCCTGCATATCTTGGCGGGTTAATTTGATATTTAACGCCGCATGATTTGATTTCACATGAGCAGGATCTACCGCTTTGGGAATGGAAATTACGCCCTCTTGATGCAGCAGCCACGCTAACGCGATTTGCGCCGCCGACACCTCATGCCGATTTGCCACATCATCTAACAAGCTGCTATTTAAACGACCCTCATCTAGCGGGGAATACGCCATAACAGGCATAGTCTGCTGACGACACCAAGGTAACACATCACTCTCTATGCCACGCGCATTCAAGTTATACCGCAACTGGTTCGTTGCAATAGCCTGACCTCCCGGCTCCAGCGCGGCCATTTTTGATGGGTATAAATCGAAATTGCTCACACCGTAATAACGAATTTTCCCATCTGCTACCAGCTGTTCAAACGCTTGCAGCGTTTCTTCAACCGGCGTCATACCTGCACAATGTAATAGATACATATCCATACATTCGATGTTCATGCGCTGCAAACTGCGCTCGCAGGCTTTTAAGGTGTTTTTATATGAGGCATTGTTCGGCAGGACCTTGCTAACGATAAAAGCTTCTGCGCGCCTACCTTTAATGGCCTCTGCCACGACCTGCTCGGCATCGTCATAAAGCTCTGCGGTATCGATTAGCGTCATGCCTAAATCCATCCCTAAGCGCAGGGCATAGACCTCACGTTTGAAATCAGCCGACTTTTCTCCCATGCGCCAAGTACCTTGACCCAGAGCGGGAATTTTTTCACCCGAAGCAAGCGCTTCCATTTTCATCTCAAGAATTTCCTATAAAATACCAACAGTAATAAACAACATCACCGCTAAGGCCTGAATTATTTTTTATTATACCTCTACGTCATTTGGCCTTTTTATCAAAAAACATTACAGGCACACCCAATAATTAACGGGACAGCAGCAACACACCGTTATCACTCAAAACCTGAAAAATCTGCGGCACGTTTTTCAAAAAATGCCTCTACCGCTTCTTTAAACTCAACTCCCTGTAAACCTGCTTGAAAGCACAACAGCTCTTGCTGAATAACTTTTTCTATCGCATCTTGAATGGGCGCTTTTAATAGCGCTTTGGTATTACGTAATGCGGCTGGAGGTTTTGCGGCTAGCTTTTTACATTGCTGCATGGCAATGGCTAACGG
>JBNMPS010000123.1:0-8283 GCA_051277005.1 Pseudohongiellaceae bacterium | reverse complement strand
GCGATGCAACACAAACCTTTGTTGTTCGTCTGGCCTTAATTGTATTTTTACTGCCCATTTTTATATTTGCGGGTTTAGTGGGTGCTGTTGATTGTTTGGTTGAGCGAGATTTAAGGCGTTGGGGAGGGAGAGTGGTAACGTATTTTATTTGGCCAAAAAATCAATTACTCGGCCCTTGGTTTATTCTCTCTTCAACTTGTTTGACTTTTCGATTAAGAAAAATACATATTAAGATGAGATTGAACATTACAAATTGCGTCAGACTTAATTTTAGTTCAAACGGCTGCTCAAGTTTACCTCTTACCATCCCCGTACATCCTTTGACTTACAAAACTCAATACCAAGTAATCACTGTCCCTCTTTCTGATATCGCCCTTGGATTACAGGAGATTGTAATCTTCCATGCACCACTACACGCCTTTCATCCACGCGTAAAAAACTCGTCATGATCTAATCTACTACCCCCCCCCTCTCTAAGGGTTACCTAGGCTAGATATGGCTCAGGAATTTACCAAGCGAGTTATATGGGTATTGCTACTTTGAATGATAGGCCTGATAGGCTATGCAGCTTACGAACTCAGTCAGGGGATAATCATATCAACTGTAAGGTACGCCCTTAACTTGCAAAAGGGATTGAAGTGATTAGGTAGCATTGGCTTATATTTATCTCTGATATGGAGCTCCGGTGCTGTAATATATCGGGATCTTTGGATCTTAGTTATTTATCCTGTAGGAGTTGAGAAGTGCAGTATGTCTCTGGACTGGACTGTTTGGCTTGATTAAGTAAATTTCCGGTACAATTAGCTAGGTCGTTCAGTTAAAGCATGAACTATTTTCAAATAAATTATTAAACATGGTGTTTTCTATGGTATTTTAGTTAGTGGGTTTCTTTAACCAGTTGAAATAAAAAGAAAATATTCTCTTGTTAACAATCGAGTGGGAATAACTACTCACTAGGACAAATAAAAAACGGCGCTTTAGGCGCCGTTTTTTTATGGAGTAGATCAACGGTTAGAATTTATAACCTACAGAAAGAGTATAAACATACGGGTCTATTTCAACATCGCCGGTAATGGTGTTTGCGCCATCAAATTTTATGGTGGCTTCGGTATCGATATCAATCCAGCGAACGGAAGCGTTAAGTAGCCAGTTTTTGTCGATTTCATAATCGGCCCCTACCTGTAGTGATAAGCCCCAAGAATCATCTAGTTCAACATTACTACTGGTTAAACCTAAACCTGCAAATACGGCGTTAGCCTCTGAAGTGGTATCTTCATCAAAAAATACGGTGTAGTTAATACCGGCACCTACATAAGGTTTAAATGGGTTGGTACTATCAAAATAGTAAATAGCTGATAATGTTGGAGGCAGCTGTTTTACCTCGGCAATATTCAAACCGGCTAATTCTCCCGTTGCTGTTGCGGTATGCTCAAACGGGGTGGCGGCAAGTAATTCAATCGCCCAGTTTTTATCTAATACATAACTAAAGGTTAAGCCTAACTGTGTGCTGCTATCTACGCCTAGCCCAGTGGTTCTGCCCGCGAGTGATAGTGTTGATCCGTTCAAAACAATAGGGTTACTACTCTCTTGAGGGTCGACGGTAGTTGCACCTACACGAACAATGATGTCGTTGGGTTCATAAGCAAATACTGGAGTAGTAAAGGCTGAACTCAGTACGATGAGGCTGCTTAATGTGGTTACTGCTTTCATATTTATCTCTCTTGGCTTTATAAGGGTGTAGAATTAGCGATGATTATTAAAACGCAAATGACAAGCTGGGGTTTTGATCTAAATTAAATTCATACGTATTTGGTGGTGGTTATCTAAGCGAAATAGGTAGAAGTCTTAATTGTGCTTAGTAGCAAAAATTTATCTGCTAGTGATATAGCGGCAATGCATTGAAGGGTGAAAATTTGAACGATAAAATCGTAGATGAAAAATGGATGCGTTATGCTCTGAATTTAGCTAAAAAAGCGGCGGAGCAGGGTGAGGTGCCGGTGGGTGCCGTGGTTGTTAACGGTGGTGAAATAATTGGTGAGGGCTGGAACCGGCCTATTATTAGTTGTGACCCAACGGCACATGCAGAGGTTGTGGCCTTACGCGATGCCGGTTTGAATGAGCAAAACTATCGCCTTCCCGGGACAACGTTGTATGTCACGATAGAGCCTTGCACAATGTGTGCGGGTGCAATTATTCATTCTCGCGTTACCAGGGTTGTTTACGGCGCAACAGAGCCAAAATCAGGTGTGATTGAAAGTAACCCGTGTGTTTTCGATGGTGAGCACTTAAATCATAAGGTGGAGTTTTCAGGTGGTGTTCTGGCCTCTGAATGCAGTGATATTGTTTCTAGTTTTTTTAAAGCTAGGCGTGAGGTAAAAAAGAAGAATTTATAAAGCGTCAAATTGGCTTTGTAGGCTGTCGGGTAAATACTGGTCCATTTTTTTAGGGGGTGGCGTGCGGTTTTGGCTTAGTTCAGACCACTCCAAATAATTATAATAATGACGAATATTTTGTACATAGGTTAATGCTTCTTGTCCGCGGGCGTAGCCATAGCGTGTGTTTCTATACCAGCGCCTTTTTTGCAATAGAGGGAGGCGAGTTTTTATATCGGACCACTTATTAGGGTCTCCACCTTGTTGCTTGGTAAGTTTGCGCACATCTTTTATATGCCCTAACCCTACATTATAGGCGGCGAGTGTAAACCAAGTCCGGTCGGGTTCTTTTAAATTGGGTGGTAGTTTACGTTTAAGTTTTTTGTAATAAGCCGCGCCCCCCATCAAACTTTGCTCTGGATCTAGGCGGTTGCTAATACTCATTTCTCGGGCTGTTCGCTGGGTAAGCATCATCATGCCTCTTACCCCGGTGGGTGAGCGGGCTCTGGGGTTCCAGTGAGATTCTTGATAACTAATTGATGCAAGTAGGCGCCAGTCGAGATCATGGTGTAGGGCTGTTTTTTCTATGAGGCTTTTATATTGCGGCAGTTTTCTATCGACTGCGTTAGCAAACGTATGGGTATTGATTTGCCTTTGTTCTTCGGCATGACTGTAAAATCGTTCTTGTAGTTGTAATAGAGTGCCGTCTGCTTCGATCTCTTTAAAAAAGGCGTTGATATCTTTAAGTAGCTCCCTGCTGTTTGCGGTCTTGGGTAGTGCCCATGCAAATTGCCCTGATTGGCCTACCTCAAAGCTTGGGCGTAGGTGTGGATAAAAGCCGCGGTTAGCGATGAATTCATTGGAGTCTATGATGGTGTAATCAATTTCACCATTTTCGACCATGTCTAATAAATCAATAGTTTCTGCGTCGGGGGCTTCATGCCAGTTGAGATCTGGGTGATCTTTTTTTAAAGAAGTAAAGATTTCACTGTGGCTGCTGCTGGCCATGAGTGTGATATTTTTACCGATTAAACTCTCGATGTTTTTAGGTTTTTTGTGGGTTTTTCGGTTATAGATGATTTGTTGCTTAACTTCAAAGTAGCTGGGCGAGAATAGCCATGTGTGTTTTCTTTTTTCTGTTATCGTTAATCCCGCTGCCGCTATATCGGCTTGCTCATTTTTTAGCGTCATAAAGAGATCGTCCAAGCTGTGGACGGCGACAATATTTAAGGTTTTTCCCTGGTAGTCGGCAAAGCGTTTGGCCAGTTCGTATTCAAACCCTGTTGACCCACTTCGGTCTTGATAATAAGTGGTAAGCCCGTTTCTTGTGACGATGGTAAGCTGATTATTTTTGCCCTTGCGGTCACTTTTATAATTATCGCAGCCACACATGACAGCGATTACTAGGCCGATTGAGCAGGCCATCATTAGCGGTTTGATCGGTAGTGAAAAGTTAAAGCGCATTAAAAATCCTCATTGATAGTTGTTATTTTAGCAGTGATATCCATGAGGTTGCCAAATTGATGTAGGGCCATTGCAAAATTGATTGGTGTTTTTTTGATCGGCGCTATAGGCGCGATCGAGATGAGAGCTAAAAAATGCTGTAAAAGACTGCTTAATCAATCATTAGAGCCCATAGAAACATAACCCTTTTGCTAGAAATCGAGTAGAATAGACGCTTTTTTATCGCTATCTCATTTTAAGGAATGACCTCAACATGCTTATAAACCGTGGTGCTCCCGCTCTATCCGAGTTTCGTATTCAAAAGCTTGTTGCTCAACTAGAAAAAACGATCATTGGCCTTGAGGGTGTTTATGCAGAGTTTGTGCATTTCTCCGATATTGAAGGGGAGATACCCAAGACCAAGCAAAAGATTCTAGAGAAATTATTAACGTATGGCCCTAAGGCTAACGCTGTTGAGGCTGAAGGCCAACTGTTTTTGGTAGTGCCTAGGCCGGGTACGATTTCTCCTTGGTCGAGTAAGGCAACTGATATTGCCCATAACTGTGGCTTAAAAACGATTAATCGTATTGAGCGCGGGATTGCTTTTTACATCCAAACTAAAAAGAAGCTCAAAGCAGAGCAGGTAGACTTAGTTAAATCACTCATACACGACCGCATGGTTGAAGCGGTATTGACCAAGTTAGATCAAGCTAAGGTTTTATTCGGCCACGACAAGCCTAAGCCGATGACAACGGTAAAAGTTTTAAAAGGTGGTCGCAAGGCTTTGGTTAAAGCCAATGAAGAGCTGGGCTTGGCCTTAGCTGATGATGAAATCGATTATTTAGTTGAGAGTTTCAAAGACTTAGGGCGCAACCCCAGCGATGTAGAGTTGATGATGTTTGCGCAAGCCAACTCAGAGCACTGTCGGCATAAAATCTTTAACGCGACTTGGGCTATCGATGGTGAAGAGCAGGATTTATCCTTGTTCAGCATGATCAAAAACACCAATGAGTTAGGCGGCAACAATGTCTTGTCAGCCTATTCAGATAATGCTGCCGTTGTAGCGGGAAGCAAAGGAGGGCGTTTTTATCCTGACCCTGAAACGTTTACCTATAACTATCATGATGAAGATATTCATTTGTTGATGAAGGTTGAAACTCACAATCACCCAACCGCCATTGCGCCATTTTCGGGTGCGGGTACAGGTTCTGGTGGTGAGATTCGCGATGAGGGTGCTGTCGGTAAAGGTTCCAAGCCTAAAGTAGGTTTGACAGGTTTTACCGTATCAAATCTTTATTTGCCTGACTTCCATCTACCGTGGGAGCTCAATTACGGCAAGCCAGAGCGTATCGCGTCTGCTCTAGATATTATGATTGAAGGCCCCATTGGTGGTGCAGCCTTTAATAACGAATTTGGTCGTCCTAATCTTTGCGGTTACTTCCGTACTTATGAAGAAACCGTGAACGGCCCAGCGGGTATTGAGCGCCGCGGCTATCACAAGCCCATTATGGTTGCCGGCGGCTACGGTAATATCAAAGCTGAGCATGTCATTAAGACTGAATTTGATGCGGGCTGTAAGCTAATCGCCTTAGGTGGTCCGGCGATGCAAATTGGCTTGGGTGGTGGCGCTGCGTCATCAATGACATCAGGTAAATCTACCGAAGACTTAGATTTTGCTTCGGTACAGCGTCAAAACCCTGAGATGGAGCGTCGCTGCCAAGAAGTTATTGACCGTTGTTGGGCCATGGGTGAAAACAACCCCATTGCATTCATTCATGACGTGGGTGCGGGTGGCTTATCTAACGCCTTCCCTGAACTGGTTAAAGACGGTAACCGTGGTGGTGATTTTGAACTGCGTAATGTACCTAACGATGAGCCCGGGATGTCGCCCTTGGCTATTTGGTGTAACGAGTCGCAAGAGCGTTATGTGTTGGCGGTTAAGCCAGAAGACTTGGAGACATTTGAGGCGTTCTGTGAGCGTGAGCGTTGTCCGTATGCCGTTGTCGGTGTAGCGACTGACGAGCATCACTTGCGCGTTGGCGATAGTCACTTTGAAAACAACCCTGTTGATTTGCCCATGTCAGTCTTGTTTGGCAAAGCACCCAAGATGCACCGTGAAATTGAACGCATCAAGGTTAAAGGTGTTGAGCTAAATACCAACTTTGTTGAACTTGAGGAAGCTGCAGAGCGGATTCTTAAATTGCCCGCAGTGGCCAGTAAAAACTTCTTAATAACCATTGGTGACCGTTCCATTACGGGTATGGTCGCGCAAGACCAAATGGTTGGTCCTTGGCAAATTCCGGTCGCTAACAGTGCGGTAACAACCGTATCGTACGATAGTTTTGCCGGTGAAACTATGTCGATGGGTGAGCGCACGCCTATGGCTCTTATCGATGGCCCCGCTTCTGGTCGCATGTCGATTGGTGAATCGATTACCAATATTGCCTGTAGCCACATTAAAAAAATATCTGACATTAAGCTGTCGGCTAACTGGATGTGTGCCGCTGGCCACCCCGGTGAAGATGAGAAACTGTTTGAAACTGTCAAGGCGGTGGGTATGGAGCTGTGCCCAGCCCTAGGCATCACCATCCCTGTGGGTAAAGACTCAATGTCTATGCGCACAACGTGGGAGGCCGGTGCGCACACAAAAACAGTGACTGCGCCTATGTCATTGATAATTTCTGCTTTCAGTCCAGTAACCGATGTACGCAAAACGCTTACCCCACGGTTACGAACCGATGTAGGCAATACGGATCTGTTATTGATCGATTTAGGTTTTGGCCAAAATCGCCTAGGGGCTAGTTGTTTAGCGCAAGTGTATAACCAAATTGGCTCTAACCCTGCCGATGTCGACAATGCTGAGCATTTGAAAGGTTTTTTCAAAGCGATGCAAAAAGTGTTGGATAAAGAGTGGGGTATTGCCTACCACGATAGATCTGACGGTGGCTTATTCACAACGATCTGTGAAATGGCCTTTGCCGGTCACTGTGGGGTTAATGTCGACCTGAGTGGATTAGCTAAAGATGACCTAAGCGTGTTGTTCAACGAAGAGTTGGGTGCCGTGTTGCAGGTTAAACATCGCAGCACTAACAGTGTGTTAAAAGCTTTCGCTGACAATGGCTTGGCTGATGCCGTAACGTTGATTGGTGAAGTGACTGATGAAGATAAAATCAGCTTCAAGCGTGGAAGAAAAGTGGTGTTGAGCAATACTCGCACCCACTATCAACAGCTGTGGTCTGAAACCAGCTATCGAATTCAGTCACTGCGTGACAACCCTGAGTGTGCAAAGCAAGAGTTTGCTTTGATCGCTGAAGAGAACCCTGGTCTGTCGACTAAGTTGTCTTATGACCCTAGCAAAAACGTAGCAGCCAAATTTGCTAAAAAACGTCAAAAGCCACAAGTGGCGATTTTGCGTGAGCAAGGTGTAAACGGCCAAATGGAAATGGCGGCCGCTTTTGATAAAGCGGGTTTTGAAGCTGTCGACGTGCACATGAGTGACATCCTATCTGGACGTCTCTCCTTGGAGCAATTTAAAGGTTTGGCCGCATGCGGTGGTTTCTCATACGGTGACGTATTAGGTGCGGGTGAGGGTTGGGCTAAAACCATACTCTTTAATAGCCGCGCTAGAGATCAATTTCAAGCGTTCTTTCATCGTGATGATACCTTTAGCTTAGGGGTGTGTAATGGTTGCCAGATGATGTCTAACTTGAAATCATTGATCCCAGGTACCGACCATTGGCCACGTTTTGTTCGCAATATGTCAGAACAGTTTGAAGCGCGTGTATCACTGGTTGAAATTCAAGAATCACCCTCCATATTGTTCAAGGGTATGGCTGGTTCACATATGCCTGTGGCGATTGCTCATGGTGAGGGTCGTGCAGAATTTAGCAATGATAAGCAACAAAAAGGCTTGGCTGAGAGCGGCCATGTAGGTATGCGGTATGTGGATAACCACCTACAAGTAACCGAGCGTTACCCTGCAAACCCCAATGGTTCCCCTGACGGTATCAGTGCCGTCACCAGTGAAGATGGTAGGGCAACAATCATGATGCCTCACCCTGAGCGCGTATTTCGTGCAGTACAAAACTCATGGCAACCTGATGAGTGGGATGAAGACGGTGCTTGGATGCGTTTATTCCGAAATGCCCGTGTGTGGGTAGGTTAAATAAACGTAATATAGCAATAATCGTTTAATAGAATTTTTACGCCGGCGTTTGTCGGCGTAAAAATATAATGAAGCAATAACAAGAAAATCAGCGTCATTTGTTAACGCTAAAATGGAACCTCTATGTTAAATAAGTACCCCCTTTGGAAATACCTACTGATCGCATTTATTGTTAGTATTGGTTTTTTCTACGCGATTCCGAATCTCTATGCTCCTGACCCTGCCATACAGGCATCAGGTGAAAGTAGTTCTACCTTAGTTGATGACCAAACCTTAAAAATAATGACGGCGGCTTTAGATAAA
>JBNMPS010000122.1:0-8412 GCA_051277005.1 Pseudohongiellaceae bacterium | reverse complement strand
TATCTAGATAACCATCACGCATAAAACTAAAACCGCGCTCAGCTTGATCCAGCTGCGGTGATGACACACCCAAATCCAACAAAATACCATCCAGCTCAGCGACGCCCTTTTCTGCGATAAACTGTTTCAAATCAGCGAAGGAACCCTGCACGATGGCAAAGCGACCATCTTTTCGCTCTAGTTCTTCACCCACTTCCATTGCTTGCGGATCTTTATCCGTAGCAATTAATCGACCCTCTTGTGAGAGACGATTTAAAATTTCATTGCTGTGGCCACCGCGACCAAAGGTGCCATCGGCATAGCAGCCACCAAGACGTTCACCGCCTTCACGCTGCAGCAGAGCATCGACCGCTTCATGTAATAAAACCGTTTCGTGCATATTTAAACCTAGATAACCCCAGACTAAAAAGAGAACTCACTGAGTGAAGCTGGCATTTCTTCATCGTCATCTTCCTCATTGAGGTAAGACTGCCAGTTTTCTTCGCTCCATAATTCCAGGTAATCCACCTGACCGACTAATACAATTTTCTTTTCTAAACCGGCGTAGTCACGCAAGGTGGATGGAATCAATACACGGCCGCTGGACTCATCTACCTCTAACGACGTTGCATAGCCCAACACCACACGTTTAATGCGGGCAGCTTTTTTATTAGTGCTGGAAAGGTTTTGGATTTCTGGCAATTTTTGTTGCCAACGGGGCTCGGGGTATACCAACAAACACTTCTCAGTGGTATTCGCAGTCACGACGATGCTACCACTACAGTCAGACTGCAGCAGATCCCGAACTTTAGTCGGTATAGCCAGACGCCCTTTAGCGTCCATATTGATTGCGAAATTGCCTTGGTACACTTTTTCCCACTTATTTGTACTTTATTCTGGGATCTAGCATCACAAAAAACCACTTAATGACACTTTTCTCCACTTTTCCACACTATAGGGAGCTAAGCGTAACCTTGTCAAGAAACAGAAAGGGGGGGAAAGCCCCGAATTACCAGGTTTGTGGAGGTATTGTGCCGACATTTGCATCGATCTCGCAAAGGAAGAGAGAGCCAACCTCTTATAAATCAAGCCGATACAATGCAAACTTAAAGTATTACATTAAGTTTGAAATTCTTTAGGTTTATTTGGTAATAATTTGAAGTAGAACACTTCAATGAACGAACCGAAAAAGAGCTACTCATCAACTCTTAGACACATGCCGCAAACATAGCACAGAGATGTCCAAAATAACAAACCCGCCACAAGAAACTTTTAGCTAGAGCTGGATGTATTAACACGGGTATGCCAGCATGCCACACAATTCGAATAACCATCCATTTGGCCTGCGCTTTTGACAACAACCGATAAAAACCAATTCTCCTGGCGGGAAGCTTTTTTGGTTTATACCCAACGCCCAGTTATTGCCATGTTTTTTTTGGGCTTTGCTGCGGGCTTACCCTTGCTGTTGGTTTTCTCTACGCTCACCGCTTGGCTTAATGATTACGGCATCGAAAAAACCGCGATTGGCTTTTTTGGCTGGGTGGGCATTACCTATTCAATAAAAGTCTTTTGGTCACCCATCGTTGACCAACTCCCCGTGCCACTACTCACTCAAAAACTAGGCCAACGAAGAAGCTGGATGTTAGCTGGGCAAATAGGCGTAGCTTTAGGTTTATTACTACTGTCATTACTTTCACCGCAGCACGATTTATTAATCATTGCCCTATGCGCATTATTAGTGGCCTTTTCATCATCGACTCAAGACATTGCGATTGATGCCTTTAGGATTGAATCTGCCATTCAAGAATTTCAAGGTGCCATGTCAGCCACTTATGTATTTGGCTACAGAGTTGCCATGTTAGTAGCGGGTGCGGGCGCTTTATATATAGCTGAGTTTCAAGGCTGGCCGATGAGTTATATGTGCATGGCACTGCTTATGCTAGTCGGGGTAGTAACAACACTTATTATTAAAGAGCCTGAAAAAATCACCAACGACAATAAAACCTTTGCCGATTACCACTCCTTTAGCGGCTGGTTTTTTAACGCCATCGTTTCACCTTTTATCGATTTTTTTAACCGACAAAAACGCTTCGCCTTAATGATTCTTTTATTTATTGGCTTCTATCGCTTAAGCGATATCACTATGGGCATTATGGCCAACCCCTTTTATTTAGATCTAGGTTTTAGCAAAACAGAGATTGCCAATATCGGCAAAGTATTTGGCTTTTTTATGACTATCGCAGGTTCTTTCGTCGGCGGCTTACTCGTTATCCGTTACGGCGTCCATAGGCCTTTGCTGGTAGGCGCTGTCATGGTTGCCGCAACCAACCTTCTTTTTGTTAAGCTCGCCAACGTCGGCCCCGACATTCAATGGTTAATCGTGACAATCAGTGCCGACAATTTAAGCGGAGGCTTAGCCAATGCGGCTTTTATTGCTTATTTATCAGGCTTAACCAATAGAGCTTACACAGCAACGCAATACGCGCTATTCAGCTCACTAATGACATTACCTGGGAAATTTTTTAGCGGGTTTTCTGGTGTGATTGTGGATGCAAGCGACTACCAAACTTTTTTCACTTACGCCGCCTGCATGGGGATACCAGCGATTGCACTGGCCTTAATCGTGATGCGCCACGATAAAAAGATTAATCTCTAAAATTATTAAACTGTAGCGGCTGATCTAAATCCTTGCCTCGTAACAGAGCCATCACTTGCTGTAGGTCGTCACGTTTTTTACCCGTTATACGCACCTTCTCACCTTGAATTTGGCTCTGCACTTTCATTTTACTGTCTTTAATGAGCTTGATCACTTTTTTACATAAGTCGCTTTCTAAACCATTTTGCAACGTGACTAATTTTTTAACTTGCTTACCGGCCGTTTCGACCTTATCAAAGTTCATGGCTTGCGGGTCGATTTTGCATTTCACTAAAGCCGTGCGCAGCATATCTTCCATTTGGCGAATCTGGTAATCAGACTCAGCAAAAATGGTAACGGTTAATTCTTTGCGCTCAAAGCTGGCCGCCATGCCTTTAAAGTCGAAACGGGTGCCGATGATGCGGTTAGCCTGATCAATCGCATTGGTAAATTCATGGGTGTCTACTTCAGAAACAATATCAAAAGATGGCATTTTTATACTCTCACAATATGGGTTATGGTTTTACACACCGCATTAATTCTAGCAGCTAAATAAACAAATAAAAAAGCCCCAAGTTAAACAACTTGAGGCTTTTTAAAAATTACAATGGATCAGCAATAAGCCGCCGCCCATAAATAAAGAGCGGATTGGGCTTGCCCAAAACAGGACCCGGCGCGTCGATATCGGTAAAAACCACACACACACTCGAGCATGAAGTTTCAAAAAAATAAAATGAGTCAGCAATAAGCCGGGTTCTGTTTAAGACAATCATTCATCTACGCCTTACGTCACCGCAAGGCTTTAGCAACCTACCCGTGTCCAGCGCGGGTACACGCCTATAGGACACCTATTTGGTCTTGCTCCGAACGGGGTTTACCATGCCACGAACTGTTGCCAGTCGCGCGGTGCGCTCTTACCGCACCCTTTCAGCCTTACCTGTGCCCTATTTACCGAAGTAAAAAAGGCCATCGGCGGTCTGCTCTCTGCTGCACTTTCCGTAGGCTCGCGCCCCCCAGGCGTTACCTGGCGTTCTACCCTATGGAGCCCGGACTTTCCTCCCCTTTCTTACGAAAGCGGCGACTGTCTAGCTGACTCGGGCGTGACTCTACCATTACACCCTCACAAAGCAAGGCTTAATCGGCTTGTAACGACTCAGCACTGCCCGTAGCTATTCAGATTGCAGTCAAAATTGTGCTGAGCAAGGCGAAAAATCTGCGTTTACAAGTGTAAATGATCATTTTTTAACGCGGTTCACCGCGATTTTGGCTGTGGGCTGAGTAGTTACATCGGCTTTTTGATCCAGCCCATATTGATACAAAGGCTTCTTTTTGAGACCGGTGATTTTAGCGGCCAAAGCAGATGCCTGCTTAATCGATAACTCTTGTAATAATACATCCATAATACGGCGCGCATCACCATCAAGCTCATGGGTCACCTCTATCGCGCCACGTAGCAACAATACACATTCGCCACGCTGTTGATTACGATCAGCAGCAACCCATTGCACCATCTCTTGCAGTGAACTGCGCTTAATGGTCTCAAAGGTTTTGGTGATTTCTCTGGCCATCACCACATCTCTATCGCCACCCATGACTTGCTGCATATCTTGCAGACACGCCAGTACACGATGCGGGGCCTCGTAGAATATTAAGGTACGAGCCTCCTCCTTTAATACCTCCAGCTGTTTAACTCGACCTTGCTGCTTGGCGGGTAAAAAACCCTCGAAGATGAATCTGTCAGAAGGTAGGCCTGCCGCACTCAACGCCGCAATAACCGCGCTGGCACCCGGCACAGGAACAATCTTAATGCCGGCCGTCATAGCAGCATCAACGATGCGGTAGCCAGGATCAGAGATTAAAGGGGTTCCTGCATCGGAGATCAACGCGATTGATTGACCCGCCTGTATTTTGCCAATCAAATATTCAACGGTATCGGCGCCACTGTGATCGTGATAAGCACACAGGGGGGTTTCTATGCCAAAATGCTGCATTAACTTCACACTATGACGGGTATCTTCAGCCGCAATAAGATCTACGGATTGTAGTACCTCCACCGCTCGGGGTACCATATCCCCTAAATTGCCTATAGGTGTTGCAACAACATACAGCGCAGCTAATTCGGCCAACAATAATACTCCAATGCGAAATCATTTGAGCGCTAGACTATCAACGCTATGACATTCAGAACAGCTCTTTTTTCATCTTTACATAAGCCTTCATTAGGCAAAGGATTAGCCACCGCTATTTTTTGCGCTCTAATGTCCGCGTGCTCACAACAATCTAGTGATGGCATTGATCCCGAGCTAGCCGTAGCGCAAACAGCGCCAGAGCAAATACAGCAACTGTTACAGCAATTACAAGCCAGCGCCGGCAACAAGCGTCAAGAACTACAGTTAACGCTATTACGCTTGCTGTTAAAACAACAACAACGCGAGTTAGCCGCTCAAATATTTGAAGAACTCTCTCCGCAGCACCTCAATAATGAACACTTTATTGTATACAGCGAGCTACGCTGCCAGCTTTATATCCAGCAAGGCTTATATGAAGAAGCGCTAACCCTTCTAGACAGGGAAAGGCTTGTTAACTTAAGCAACCAATTTGTCCTGCCAGAGCAGTTGCGTTTCACCAAGTTACGAGCAAAAGTATTAGCGCTGTTAGGCAGCCATCTAGCTAGCGCACAGCAACGTATTTATATCGACCCACTATTAAGTGATAGCGCCAAACTAAGCAACCGCCAAAGCATTTGGCGCTCACTCATGTATGTACCATCAGATGATTTAATTCGCTATGAGCGCACCGCTTTTGGTAAAGAATACAAAGGCTGGCTAGCACTGGCATTAATTATTAAAACGGCCCAAGGTGATTTAGATGAGCAGGTAAGACGCTTAGATGAATGGCAATTACTCAGGCCACTCCACCCTGCCAACCAACGACTCCCAGAAGACCTGATATTAATTAGAGAGCTGGCCGCCAACCAAGCCAAACAGATTGCCATTATTTTACCCGTTACCGGCAAACTTGCTCCTTTCGGCCAAGCTATTCGCGATGGGCTGCTGGCCGCCCACTATCGTAACCTGCAACACAGCGACAAAGCACCTAGCATCAAACTCTACAATAGCGCTGGCGATGTCGCATTTACCTCGTTATATCAACAAGCTATTGCTGAGGGCGCTGAAATTGTTATAGGCCCCTTAGATAAAAATCATGTTCGGCAGCTTTTTGATCAGCAAGTGACCATTCCCACCCTCGCGTTAAACCGTGTTGATGACTATGGCCACGCGCCTGAAAAACTATTCCAGTTTGGCTTAGCCCCCGAAGATGAAGCCCGACAAATCGCCGAGCTGGCGTTTTTAGAAAACCGCCGTAAAGCCTTAATAATTTCACCCCATGGTCATTGGGGCACTAAAGTCAGTAACGCATTCAGCGAACATTGGCAAACATTAGGCGGCGACACTTTAGGCAACAGCCTTTTTACCGGTCAAAAAGACTATTCCAAATCCATCAAAGAAGCGCTGTATTTGCAGCACAGCGAAAACCGCGCCAGACGAATCAGAAAGCTCATTGGTGAGCATATAGAATTTGAACCCCGAAGACGGCAAGACATCGACATGATTTTTCTTTTGGCCAAGCCGGACCAAGCTCGCTCCATTAAGCCATTACTTAATTATCATTACGCTGGCGATTTACCTATTTATGCCACATCTCGAGTATACAGCGGCTATGAAGATAGAAAGAAAGACAGTGACATCAACGGCATTAAATTTACCGACATCCCCTGGGTACTCGACAACAACGTGCCGCTTAAAAATACGGTTAATCAAGAACTTCAACACAGCAAGCTCTATCAGCGCATGTATGCATTAGGCGTCGATAGCTACCAACTTTACCCAAGGCTAAAACAGCTCAAACATATACCCAATAGTCGTGTCTATGGCCAAACCGGGACACTCAAATTAAATACAAGCAATCAAATCGAACGTACGGTATTATTGGCCCAGTTTTCTGGGGGCCGAGCCAATATTATCGCCGCGGCAGATCAGTCTTTAAACCAGGCTATTGATGCCAACATTACCCCCAAACCCAACAATGGCACGCAATAAGCAAAACACTTTTAATTAAGGATTTTCACGGAGGCCAGGATGGCAATCGCAAAAGTTGTTAACAAAATAAAGAACTCTTATCAAAAAAAGAAGTCTAGTTACAGCGGGCAAGAAGTAGAGCAATTAGCTGCCAAGTATTTAACTCGATATCAACTAAGGGTCTTAGAATTTAATTACCTTTGCCGTCGCGGTGAAATTGATTTAGTGATGTTAGAGGGCGACTGTATTGTTTTTGTTGAAGTACGTTACCGCAAAAATAACAGCCATGGCACGCCCTTGGAAACCGTCGACAAACGTAAACAAGCAAAACTTTTATTTGCGGCAGAACATTATATCCAACAACATCATTACGAGCATATGAATTGCCGCTTTGATGTTATCGCAGCAAACAGTGATTATACGGGCGAACTACATTTTGACTGGGTCAAAAACGCCTTTTCTTATTAACTAATAAATTGAAGCGACAAATCGGACCAGCGATGGACTTATACGAACACGTAACAGAGCTTTTCCACAGCCACATTGACATCACCATGCGCAGCATGGAAGAGCTCCCCATGGCCATTGGCGATTGTGGTGAATTGATGGCTCAATGCCTCTTAAGCGACAAAAAGATATTGTGTTGCGGTGAGGGCCAGAGCGGCGCAATCGCCCAAATCTTTTCTAGCCACCTTCTCAATCGCTTTAATTACGAACGTCCAGGTTTGGCCGCTATCGCCCTAAATGCAGATCCAACTACGATTACAGCAATCACTGCTGAAGGTAACTTCAGTGAGGTTTTCGCCAAACAAATTCGAGCCCTTGGCCAAGCCGGCGATATTTTATTAGTGCTATCATCAGGCAACACCACATCATCCAGTTCGCAGGCCATTCAGGCCGCCCACGACAGAGATATGCTCGTCATCACAATTAATAGCGATGAGCATGATAGCTCAGCCTTACTTTTACCTGAAGATGTTGAACTATGTATCCCAACCAATAACCGCGCTCGCCTCGGCGAAGCACAACTTATGATCACCAATTGCCTTTGCGACATCATTGAACAACAACTATTTGGTAATGAGGAATAATCCACCTATGTTGCGTTATCTCAGTCTAGCCCTAATCTTTTGTTTTACTCTGCACTTACAAGGCTGCAGTAAAATAATTTCTATAACCACTGATGGTCCTATCGATGAAGATCGTGGCGAGCGCACAGCGGGGAGTGTTATCGATGACGAGATCATTGAAACCAAATTATTAGTTAACCTAGACAATAAGGACCCTCAGTTCACCCAAGCCCATATCAGCGTTACCAGCTATAACGGCGTCGTATTACTCACAGGCCAAGTGCCCACTGAGTCTTTACGCCAAATAGCCGCTGAGGTTGCCTCCAACGTCAACAAAGTTCGTCGTGTGCATAATGAGCTGGCCGTTTCTGGCACCGCATCAATGGTGGCTCGATCAAATGACACATGGATAACCACCAAACTAAAAAGCAAAATGTTTATTCGGCCCAAAATTCAAGGCGGCCGAATTAAAGTCGTCACTGAGAACGGTACCGTTTACCTAATGGGCTTACTCTCTAGGGACGAAGGGCAACGAGCGGCCAATTTAGTGAGACAAACAGCAGGTGTTCAAAAAGTCGTAATTTTGTTTGAATATATTACTTAGCTAACAACTAACAAAAGCTATCCACAAAAAAGCCGCATTTAAGCG
>JBNMPS010000121.1:0-8486 GCA_051277005.1 Pseudohongiellaceae bacterium | reverse complement strand
GAGCTACAAAAAACCGGCCAACAATTAGAGTTAGACTGGGAAGCCCCGCTAGCCAATTTATTTGGCGATGTGATAGGCCACCAACTGGGCAACACCCTACGCCAAGGGTTTACATTTGCCAGCCAAGTCTTCACCAATCTCAAGCGACAAACCGAAGAATATATCAAGGAAGAAAGTGAGCTACTGCCACCACGATGGCAAGTAGAAGACTTTTACCAAAATATATCACACGTCAAAATGCGTACCGAACGACTAGAGGCACGGATCAATAAATTACGGCAACAGATACCCCGCCGATAAGTTAGAGCATTAGGATTTACCGTGACACGCACCTATCGAATCAGCCAAATCATTCGCGTCGTATTAAAATATCGATTAGATACTTTTTTTAAACACGACGCTATTCCCGCCGTAATTCGCTTACCGCTAGCGCCACTAGGCCTTTTACCCGCACCTAAAAAAAATCGTGGTGAACGCTTACGTTTAGCACTGATAGAACTAGGCCCCATTTTTATTAAATTCGGCCAAATGCTTTCTACCCGTCGCGACTTATTGCCCGATGATTTGATTGATGAGCTAGCACTACTGCAAGATCAAGTGCCGCCCTTTGCCGAGAGCCAAGCCAGAGAAATCATTGAAAAAGGTTTAGGCGACTCGGTAGAGCACTTATTTGCCCGCTTCGAAACCACTCCGTTAGCCTCCGCTTCTATTGCACAGGTTCACGAAGCGACTTTACTCAGTGGCGAACAAGTGGTGGTGAAAGTCGTTCGCCCCGGCATAGATAAAACCATCCGCCAAGATACTAAGTTAATGTTTACCTTGGCAAAACTGTTACAAAAATATTCAGTCGATGGCAGACGCCTACGCCCCGTTGAAGTAGTTGAAGATTACCGACACACCATATTTGATGAGCTAGACCTGCAGCGAGAAGGTGCCAACACCTCGCAACTGCGGCGTAACTTTTTAAATAGCAAAGAGCTTTATGTGCCCGAAGTCTATTGGGATTACAGCCGTAACAACATACTCACGATGGAGCGCATCCACGGTATACCTGTCACTGACATTGATGCGCTAAAAGCACAAAACACTAACTTGAAATTATTGGCCGAGCGCGGCGTCGAAATCTTTTTTACTCAGGTTTTTCGCGATAGTTTTTTTCACGCCGATATGCACCCCGGTAATGTCTTTGTTTCGCGCGAACACCCCGGCAACCCAAAGTACATTGGTATCGATTGCGCCATCATTGGTAGCCTTAATGACTTTGACCAATATTATCTAGCCCGCAACTTATTAGCGATCTTCCAGCGCGATTACCGTTTAGTGGCTGAGCTACATGTCGAGTGCGGTTGGATTCCACCCGAAACACGCATCAATGATTTTGAAGCAGCCATTCGTAGCGTTTGTGAACCCATCTTTGAAAAACCTTTGGGCGAAATATCCTTTGGCCAGGTGTTGTTAAATTTATTCCAGACCGCTAGACGCTTTGACATGGAAGTACAGCCCTCGTTAGTACTGCTACAAAAAACCATGTTAAATATCGAAGGCCTGGGCCGTGAACTCTACCCTGAATTAGATTTATGGAACACCGCCCAACCCTTTTTAGAGCAATGGGTCAAAGATCGCTACTCGCCAATGGGCATGATAAAACGTTTAAGCAAAGGCTGGCCTGATTTATTAGAGCAGCTACCCAAACTGCCCAAGGTTTTATCTCACAGCCTAGAACAACACAACCAGCTAACCGAGATTTGTGAACAGCAGGGTCAGCAACTCACTACCCTGCAACAGCAAATTAAACAGCAGCGTCGCAACAAGCGATTAGGTAACGCCGCTATTATTTTATTAGCCACTGCCGCAACCGTGGCCAACCCATCGCTCATGGCATATCTGCAATCCCTCCCCCCGATTAGCTGGGTGCTATTATTTGCAGGTTCATTGCTGTGGCTACGAAATTGATACCCTTGCAGGATTATATAATGCCCCTTTTAATAACAGGCCATTAAGCCAACTGTGTAATTTTACCAACTATGCGATAATGCTCGCTTAAAACGGCAACACCCCTTTTAGCAGCATGAGATAGAGAGCCCTATGCCTAGCTCAGACCATTTTTTAGACGCGGTACGCTGGAACAGCGATGGCCTGATTCCCGCTATCGCGCAAGATCGTCAAAGCAACGATGTGCTCATGGTGGCATGGATGAACCGCGAGGCCCTGCAACTCAGCGTAGACGAAAATCGTGCGGTGTACTGGTCACGCTCCCGTCAAAAACTTTGGCGTAAGGGTGAAGAATCCGGCCATGTGCAGCAAATTCATGAAATACGCTTAGATTGCGATGAAGATGTCATCATCCTCAAAATTGAGCAATTGGGTGGTATCGCTTGCCACACCGGTAGACGCAGCTGTTTTTATCGCAAGCTGGATGAGCAAGGCCAATGGCAAACCATTGAACCTGTATTAAAAGACCCTAAAGATATTTATCAATAGTCGAGAAACGCCATGAGCGATACATTAAAAGCCCTAGGTGAGGTTCTGGAACAACGTAAGCAATCTGCTGCCGACGAGTCCTATGTGGCCAGCCTGCACCATAAAGGTTTAAACAAAATTCTAGAAAAAGTTGGTGAAGAAGCCGCAGAAACCATTATCGCCGCCAAAGATGCAGAAATCAGTGGCGATAATCACAATCTAATTTATGAAACAGCCGATTTGTGGTTTCATAGCTTGGTTATGCTTTCTCACTTAGGCGAAAGCCCACAAGCCGTGGTTGATGAACTAGCCAGGCGCTTTGATTTATCCGGTTTAGAAGAGAAAGCAAATCGTACATAATAGTGACATTAATAGAGCGGAGTAAATCATGGGTATTGGCGGCATCAGCATTTGGCAATTAGTAATTATCCTCGTTATCGTAATTATGCTATTTGGCACCAAACGTTTAAGAAACCTAGGGGGGGATTTAGGCAGCGCCATCAAAGGTTTTAAAAAGTCGATGAACGATGAACCGCCTGAAGAAAAAGCCTTAGAAGAAGATGACAGCGCTAGTGCAGAAAAAGCGGACGCTGAATCAGAAAAAGACAAAGTCTAAACAGTCTACAGAGCTAAATCCTCACGATGTTTGATATCGGTTTTCAAGAAATACTTATGGTCTCGGTGCTAGCCCTATTAGTCATGGGCCCCGAGCGACTGCCAGGCGCGATTCGCACGGGTTGCTTGTGGCTAGCTAAAGTTCGCCGCAGCTTCTCTGACATGAAAGATGAGATTGAAAAAGAGGTAGGCATTAATGCTAATGATATCAACCTGCAACTACACAATGAGCGAGTATTAAAAAGCATCGAAGAGAACAAAAAACGCTTCCAAGAAAATATTGAAACCCTGAAACCCGGCTTAAAAGAGCTAAAAGAAGGCATTCATGACTTTGCCGACTACGCCACCTCCGAGCTTACCCCGCCACCCGTCAAACACACTGCCCAAGCTCATACACAAGCCAATGAGCAAAGGGACGATGGCCATGTCGAGACAGCGCCGAATAAGCCCGAATCAATAGACGACAAAAGCCCAGACAACACAGAACAAACAAATAGCAACAAGCCCCTATGAGCGAGTTAGAAGAGACCAGCCAATCACTGATTGGGCACTTAACCGAACTAAGAGACCGATTACTGCGCAGCGTACTCGCCGTGCTACTGGTCTTCATTTGCCTATTTGCCTTTGCCAACGACATTTATGCGTTTGTCTCTGAACCTTTACGCGCCCTGCTACCAGAAGGCACTTCGATGATCGCTACCGATGTTGCCTCGCCTTTTTTAACCCCCTTTAAACTGACCTTAGTCACCTCGCTCGCCATCGCCATGCCTTTTGTCTTATTTCAGGCATGGGGCTTTATTGCCCCAGGTATGTATAAACATGAAAAACGCATCGCCATACCTATGTTTATCTCCAGCGTGTTCTTATTTTATGCGGGTCTAGCCTTTGCTTATTACGTGGTATTCCCGCTGGTGTTTGGATTTTTTAGCTCCGTAGGCCCAGAAGGTGTTGCCTACACCCCCGACATTGCCCGCTTTCTCGATATGGCACTAAAACTGCTTTTTGCTTTTGGCATTGCCTTTGAAATCCCCGTGGCCACTATGTTATTGATTTGGGCCGGCATTGCAGATCCTAAATCACTCGCCGAAAAGCGCCATTATGTTGTGGTCGCCTGCTTTATTATTGGTATGTTTTTAACGCCCCCCGATGTTATCTCGCAAGTGCTCCTTGCAATCCCAATGTGGATTCTGTTTGAACTTGGCTTGTTTTTTGGGCGCTTTATCCAAAAAGATCAACCAGAGACTGCTCACGAGTAAAATTTGGCATTTTCGGGGTTACAAAGCCCCTACTTTCCGCTAGGCTATGCGGTTTTAATTTGGCGGTTCAGGCCTGTAGCCATGTTGGCAAAGGCACTCCCCTCCCTCTACTGGCACCCTTGTGCATCGGCGGTAAACACAGCATGTTTGATAAAAGCACCCTCTCCCAACTGAAAGGCCTCAAAAAACAAATTGAAGACTCCAGAGAATTTGGCAACGGTATCGTTAAAGGTACTGAACGTCGATTTGGCTTTGTGGTACTCGACGATGAGCGTGAGATCTTTTTAACCCCCGATGAAATGGACAAAGTCTTTCCCGGTGACGAAGTTAATATTCAAATTCACACCAGTAAGGAAGGTAAAGTTAGCGGCGAACTGCTTAACGTCATCAACACTCCCTTAAAAACGTTTGCCGGACGCTATGTTATTAAAGGCAAAGGACACTTTGTAGAGCCTGACTTACCCCGCTTTAAGCGCTGGATATTTATTCCGCCTGCCGCGCGCAACGGTGCCGAAAATGGCGACTACATCTACTGCAACATCAGCCGCCACGCTTATCCCGCCGCCAAGCCACAAGCCAAAGTACTTAATATTATCGGCAAAGACAGCAGTGTAGGTATAGAAGCTATTTACAGCGCCACCAAATTTGAACTAGAGAAAGAGTGGCCCGCTAACTGGCAAGAACAGCTTAACGAAGTCGACCTTAGCCAAAGAGAAGACTTGTCAGCGTTAAACTTTGTCACCATCGATTCAGCTAGCACTCAAGATATGGATGACGCACTGTTTGCTGAAGCTACCAACAGTGGCTGGAAGCTTAGCGTCGCAATCGCCGACCCTAGCGCCTTTATACCCACTAACTCGGATATTGATCAAGAAGCACTACGCCGCGCCAGCTCTATTTACATGCCGGGTCAAACCATGCCGATGTTGCCCGAATTACTCTCGACCGGGCATTGCTCTTTACAGCCTAATCAAGTAAGAGCTGCTTTAGTCTGCCGCATGACGATCGATAACGAAGGAAATATCAGTGACTATCAATTACAAGAAGCTAGCATCAGTTCAAAAGCTAAGCTCAGCTATGTTGACGTAGCCAGCTTTTTAGAGGGGCAAGCCGCCGAGCACGAACAAGCTGAGCTACTGCAGCAGCTCAAGCGGGTTAGTCAAGTATTATTGAATAACCGTAAAGACAACAACCTTATCGCCGGTGGCCGGCCTGAGTTTCGCATACGCTTAAACGATCAGAAAAAAATCGACAGTATTGAACACAATACTAAAACCAGCGCTCATTTACTGGTTGAAGAATGTATGATTGCCGCCAATCGTTGTGCCGCCGACTTCATGGCCGATCAAGGAATCTTCCACGGCCATGCAGGCTTTCGCCCAGAGCGCATTGAAGGAGTTAACAAGCTGGTCGATGAGCAACTGTCCATCAAAGATACCGACTTCCGTACCGTTGCGGCATACAAACAGTTAATCGATGGCATTGATGACGCTGCAGTCGCATTTCCTATTCGCAGCGTGCTTAGCCGTATGTTAGCGCGCGGGAAACTTAGCACCAGCCCCAAACCTCACTTTGGCATGGGTATGGAACGCTACACCACCTTTACCTCGCCTATCCGTAAGTACAGCGACTTGCTAGCTCACCGTTTAATCAAAGCCAAACTAAACGGCCAAGAATTCAGCGTAACAGAGCCGCTACTCGCCGAACTACAAAGCAATTTAGATCGCGGCCGCTTCGCTCGCTACCAAATGGAGCAGTGGCTCAAGTGCCAATACCTGGAGTCATTGAAAGGTCAAAAACTGAGTGGTATCGTTAGCCAAATCAATAGTAATGGCTTCACCATAAGATTAGATGGCAATGGCATCGAAGGCGTTATTGATACTCGCGCCCTTAAAGAGAAGTACAGCTTCGATCCCTTGCGATTACGTCTTAGCAGCAAAGATATCGTTATTGAGCTGGATCAGACCATCAATATCACCATCGAAAAAATAGACTGCAAACAAAGACAGATCAATTTCGCTTTCGCTCAGTCGCCCAAATCAGTGGGAGCCAAAGAATCCGAACTTACTCAGTAGGTCAATTTCTTTCAGACATAAAAAACGGCAGTTTTCACTGCCGTTTTTTTATGGCGCTAGGCTATAGGCTCAACGCTTCATTGACCCTAGGCGGCCTACCTAGCAGCTACAGCCTTAGCCTTAGCCTTAGCCTTACGCTCCATACGCGTGATATGCATGGTTAAATCCATTTTACAGTGACCGCAGGTTGTAGCATAAGCTTGCTCATTACCACAACGAGGGCACGCAATGCTATCGGAGCCAGCTGTGCCTGATTGACTATTCACCGTAGCTGAGGGCTCTTCCACAACAGCCTCCGTCGCAGTAGCCTCTTCTGATTCAGGTTCAACAATAGACGCTTCAACAACCGCTGGCTTGAACTCTTCCGCAACAGACGGCGCAACGTCGCCAACTGGCTTCAGAGCTGTTACTGCCGTATCAGGCATTGGTGAAACGATATCGGTAAACGGCACGCTTGGTTTGGCGGGTTCAGGCTTAGCCGCGACCGCTTTAATGACCGCATGCGCATTGAGTTGCTGTAACCGCGTACTCAAGCGTACTGCCTGCTTTTTATCTAAGCCACGCTTCAACGCTACGGGTTTACCGCTAAATAATTTATCTAACTGTGCTTGATTTAATTTAAACGCAGCACCTACTTTGGCTTTTACGTCATCTAACGACTCGCCATTCAGTAATTTACCCGTAAGAACAACACTATATGATTCTGTCATTGCTAACCCTATTATCTGTATTTACTACAAGCCGAATATAAAAAGCTTACCCTACAACGCTTTTGGGGTTGGTAAGCCCTTACATTAGGCTATTATTATTGTTGTTTTATTTATCGATTTAACATCTTTGTGCAACATCATAATGGCGAAATGATACCGCTCGCGAGAAAATACGCAAGCCCAGTATTTTAACAACC
This sequence comes from Pseudohongiellaceae bacterium, assembly GCA_051277005.1. Classification (GTDB taxonomy): domain Bacteria; phylum Pseudomonadota; class Gammaproteobacteria; order Pseudomonadales; family Dasaniaceae; genus Dasania. The sequence goes on along the minus strand of JBNMPS010000121.1, from coordinate 1,173 downwards.
AAAGAGTAAAGCCTATAACGATAATTAGCTAGCGTCAGCGCGCTAGGATTGAACCAAAGAGGGTTGAATATAATGTGGGGAAAGCACCATTGATTGATGCTGGTCGAACAGCTCTTTAACGTCAGCTACCACGCCGATCATTTCACTAACACTCATAGCTCTTATGTATTCACTGAAATTTTTTCGGCTCGCATCCGTCATACTGAGCTCAACCTGAGCAAGAAGCGGTAGCAGCAAGCTACCCGACTCATCTAAATCGGTCTAAGCATCAAAGCAACTGACATCATGGATTGCCAAAACCGACATGCCCGCTTTGAATCTCTACAGCTGCGCAGCCAGCCTTTAACCGCAACCTGCTGATCAACCCAATTGCCAGCGTGCAACAATTTTTTAACCGATAATGACGTATACTGTAAGGCGATAAAAAGCTTTAGCCAGTGTATTCTTCAAAAATGCAGTAGGGTATGGAATACAACGGCCCTACAGCAAGCCTACAGTATTTTCCAATCCAGAGATGAGCCTGAAGGAGGGTGTATTTAAGCCCTTATTTTGAGTCGCTCATGGAGTTGTTTAAATAAGTTATCTCGCGCTGAATTCAATTGTTCAGCTGCCTCATCATCTGCCATTTCATCCATAAATGCATCCAGTGCTTTAAGGGTTATCCCTGGTTTTAAATACTGACTGGATCGAGGCAGTGAACGGAGTTTTTCATAGGGCGTCATCATGTCGTCGTAGAGGTACTTCTTTTTCTCTTTCCCTTTGTTGTCGGTGATAATACTAGGAAAGTAACAGGGACGATGAAAGTTAACATATCGATAAACTTCAGCTTTATTTAACGCTTTAAAATCTTCTGCATATGGCTGAGGTATATGTGTGTATCCATAGAGCTTGCGGATCACGGAGCCATTTTTACTTTCAACCAAACCGTTGTCATTACTACGTCGAGGGCGTGATTTGGTGAATTCAATGTTTAATTTTTCAAGCAGCTCAGCAACCGTATAGTTGATATATTCACTGCCATTATCGGTATGGAAACCCCTTATTTTAAAGGGGAATGTCGACAACATTGCTTCTAATGCGGGGAGCATAAATTCCTCACTGATGCGCTCCAGCGTGACGATAACCTGGAATTGCGTTACCTAATCAACAGCATTAATGTGATAAACACCTTTA
>JBNMPS010000120.1:0-8516 GCA_051277005.1 Pseudohongiellaceae bacterium | reverse complement strand
TGGTAAATATTTGATCAGCGGTAATTGCATCTTCAATAGTGACTCGCAACATACGGCGCTCTTCTGGGTCCATGGTGGTTTCCCATAGTTGCTCGGGGTTCATTTCACCCAAACCTTTATAACGTTGGATGTTGATGCCTTTTTCAGCTTGGCCCATTAACCAAGTCAGTGCTTGATCAAAGCTTTCAACGTCCATGATTTTTTCACCACGCTTGACGAAGGCACCGTCTTCTAACAAACCTTTGAGCTTTTCACCTAGAGTGGTAATGGCTTTATAGTCATTAGAGGCGAAGAACTCATGATCAAAGCGATAATCGCGATCAACACTATGCGCCGTTTTTGTGACTACCGGTAAGAATATATGACGTTCGGTGTCTTCTTGTACCGATATTGTGTAGCTAATAGACTGCTGCTTTTCAGTACTGAAGTGCTCTTGTAGTGGCTCTATCCAGGTTTCCACATAGGCTCTGTCGCTCATTTTATCAACGGTTAACGGCTCTACGTTTACCATGGCGCTCATTACTTCTGCTGGGTACAAGCGTGATAACTTATCGATAGTCGCTTGTACTGCGCGATGCTCGGTAACTAAAGCCGCTAGACCTTCACCACTAATGCCTGGTGCATCCGCATTAACATGTAATGTCGCATTTTCTAGGGCGTTATGGGTTAAATACTGCCTAAAATCTTCCTCGGTTTTAAGGTATTGATGCTGCTTACCCCGGTTGATTTTGAACAGGGGTGGCTGGGCAATAAACAAATGGCCACGCTCAATTAATTCTGGCATTTGACGGAAGAAGAAGGTGAGTAACAAGGTACGAATGTGTGAGCCATCAACATCCGCATCGGTCATGATAATAATGCTGTGGTAACGAAGTTTGTCGGGGTTAAATTCAGACTTACCAATGCCGCAGCCTAGCGCTGTTACGATGGTGCCTACTTCAACAGACGAGAGCATTTTATCGAAACGTGCTTTCTCTACGTTTAAGATTTTACCTTTTAAGGGTAATATCGCTTGGGTACGGCGATCACGACCCTGCTTGGCTGAACCGCCCGCAGAGTCACCCTCCACCAGGTATACCTCGGAAAGAGCTGGATCTTTCTCTTGGCAATCAGAGAGTTTACCCGGCAGGCCTGCAATATCGAGTGCGCCCTTACGGCGGGTCATTTCACGGGCTTTACGGGCTGCTTCACGGGCTCTGGCGGCATCAATCATTTTACCCACAACAAGCCTGGCTTCTTGTGGGCTTTCTAATAGGTAATCGCCAAAGTTTTTACCCATTGCTTGTTCTACAGCGGTTTTTACTTCTGAAGAAACCAGTTTATCTTTAGTTTGTGACGAAAACTTAGGGTCGGGTACTTTAACCGAGATAATGGCCGTTAGACCTTCCCGAGCATCATCACCACTGGTCGCCACTTTGTTGTTTTTAGATAGGCCTTCGCGCTCGATATAGCTATTCAAGCTTCTGGTTAACGCACCACGGAAACCCGCTAAATGAGTACCGCCGTCACGCTGAGGAATATTGTTGGTATAGCAAAAGATGTTTTCTTGGTAAGAGTCATTCCACTGCAACGCAACTTCTACACCGATATCATCATCATTGACGACATCAAAGTGATAGAGTTTGTTGATAGGGGTTTTATTTTGGTTTAAATAACCGACAAACTCGCCTAAACCACCCTCATAGCTAAAGTTTTCAGTTTTACCACTACGCTCATCGGTTAACTCAATATTGATACCTGAGTTTAAGAAGGCCAGCTCACGTAAACGCTTAGCTAACTGCTCAAAATGAAACTGAATATTGGTGAAGGTTTGAGGAGAAGGCTTAAATCTAACTTCAGAGCCTGTTACCTCGGTATCACCCACTACAGCAAGCGGCTCTTGCGGCACACCATGGCAATAGATTTGCTCGTGAATTTTACCACCACGGCGAATAGTGAGTTTTAACTCTTCAGATAGAGCATTTACGACTGAAACCCCTACCCCGTGCAAACCACCCGAAACCTTATAGGTATTGTCATCAAACTTACCGCCGGCATGGAGTACCGTCATGATAACTTCGGCAGCAGAGACACCTTCTTCATGAATTTCTGTAGGAATACCACGGCCATCATCCGAAACAGAAACGGATTCATCTGGATGGATCGTCACTTTTATTTTAGAGCAGTGCCCTGCTAGAGCCTCATCGATAGAGTTATCGACGATTTCAAATACCATGTGATGCAAGCCAGTGCCGTCATCGGTATCGCCGATGTACATCCCCGGGCGCTTTCTTACTGCATCAAGGCCTTTTAATACCTTAATACTGGAGGAATCGTAGTTATTTTCTTCACTCATCGTTTTTCCGCCGTCTCATACTATGTGTTTGTACTATATTTTAGAATTATGTTTATAACACTTTATTCTGTAGCGTTATTACACCTTGTTCCACGTGGAACATTTTAATCTTTTCTTGCTGCTGCCAACACCCTTCTAAATCACGAGGGTCAACACAACTAATAAATACCTGACAATCCAGGTTGTCGAGTAATCTACAAAGCGCTTTGCGGTGGTTACCGTCTAACTCTGAGGGTAAATCATCCACTAAATACACGCACTGCCTTTTAGATAACTGACTTAATAAATAACCTTGAGCAATGCGCATGGCGCAAACAATGAGCTTTTGCTGGCCGCGAGATAATATATCGGCCGCTAACTGCCCCTGGTATTGAATTTTTATATCTGCCCTGTGTGGCCCGCTCAACGTATATCCCTGATGCTGCTCACTCAGCGCCTGGCCTTGTAAAACCTCTGCCAAGCTGTGATCTTTGGCCCAGCCTCGCTGATATCGCAACTGCAAACCTTCCAGCTCAATAAGCTGACTCAAGCACCGCTCAAACTCAGGCATAAATAGCTCTAAATAAGCCTGCCTAAAACCATCAAGCTGCTCGCTCAGCCTTATAAACTCAGGGGTCCATACGGCGAGCGCAGAGGCGTCTATTCTATCATGTCGCAGCAAACTATTCCGTTGTTTTAAACAGCGCTGCAGGCTTTTCCAGGCCTCATGGAAACGATGTTCCACGTGGAACACTCCCCAATCTAAAAACTGTCTTCTAACGACAGGGCCACCGCCCAATAAGAGAAATGAATCAGAATTAATGACCTGAACAGGTAAAGCATCCGCTAATTGCGCCGCAGAACGAACCACCTGGCCATCAATTTTAATAACACCCTCACCCGAGCGATGACGCCGCACCCCAATCGGCTGGTAAATGTCTTGGGCGTGAGTTGCAGCGACCTCAGCAAACACCACACACTGCTCAGCTTCATTGTTAATAAGAGGCTTCAATTTATGGCTACGGAATGATTTTGCAGAGGAGAGTACGTGAATAGCCTCTAATAAAGTGGTTTTGCCACTGCCATTCACGCCATAAAAGATGGAGACCGGCGATAAGTCCGCCAAATTAGCTTGGCGAACATTACGTACATCGGTGATTGTTAACCGCCGGATAAGCATAAGATTATATAGGCGTGTAAATAAACCCTATGTTACAGCCTCATAGGCATAACAACATAGCGGGAATCGCCCTGCTCAGACTCTTCCAACAAAGCACTGCTGTTGGCATCAGACAGTGAAAGTTTCACTTTATCGCCGCTCAATACCGCTAACACATCCAGTAAATAGCTAACATTAAAGCCAATTTCTAACTCTTCACCCGCATATTCAACATTAACCACTTCTTCGGCTTCTTCTTGCTCAGGGTTGTTGGCGATAATTTTTAAGCTGGCATCAGAGAGCATTAAGCGTACACCACGGTATTTTTCATTCGATAAAATAGCCGTACGTGAGAAAGCATGACGTAAATCTTCACGCGAACCAAAGATTGCCTTGGTAGTTTGCTTAGGTAAAACGCGGTCATAATCTGGGAATTTGCCATCCACCAACTTAGAGGTGAAGGTAAAATCAGTGGTTGTAGCGCGAATATGGTTTGAACCAATCACGACATCTACGTCTTGATCTTCATTAATTAACAAACGAGAGAGTTCAATCACCCCTTTACGCGGCAGAATGACCTGTAATAATTCTGCTGCATCAATAGGCGTCTCTAAGGTACACATCGCCAAACGGTGGCCATCAGTAGCAACCATCCGTAAATAACCGGCGTTAACTTCCCACAACATGCCATTTAAGTAGTAACGAACATCTTGCTGAGCCATAGCAAAGCTGGTTCTATCAATTAAGCGCTTTAAATCACCTTGTTTTAACACAAAGCTTTGGCTACCGGGACCTTGCTCTACATTGGGGAAATCACCCGCCGCGAGTGTCGATAATGAAAAGCGACTACGGCCCGCTTTAACTGTGACTCTGTCATCACCCACGATAAATTCAATATCACTACCATCAGGTAACGATTTACAGATATCCGCTAATTTTCTAGCGGGAACCGTGATTTCACCGCCCGAAGCAGGCGATTGAGCTAAGGCAACTCGCCCTACTAGCTCAACTTCAAGATCGGTACCGGTAATAGAAAGTTGATCTCCTTCCAAAGCCAGCATCACATTCGACAAAATTGGCAAGGTATGACGGCGCTCAACAACACCTGCAACAAGATTAAGTGGCTTTAATAGGGCGTCTCTGGAAATCACAAATTTCATTATTTGATCTCTATGTTTTTTATCGTGTTAATTTACTGAGTTTTATCGTACTAATTTTTATTAATTTTCGCTTAGGTGGTCAATGTACGCAATAAGTTTTGAAAATCCTCACGGATATCGGAGTTTTCTTCACGCAATTCATTAATCTTTCTACAGGCATACAACACCGTTGTATGATCCCGACCACCTAAACTGTCGCCAATTTCTGGCAAGCTATGGTTGGTTAGCTCTTTCGCTAAAGCCATAGCCATTTGTCTGGGCCTGGCCACCGAACGACTGCGTCGCTTTGATAACAAATCCGAAACTTTTATTTTGTAATACTCGGCAACAATTTTTAGGATGTTATCCAAGTTTATTAATTTATCTTGTACGGCCAGTAAGTCTTTTAATGACTCGCGTACCAACTCTACATCAATAGGCCTGCCAGTAAAGTGTGCGCTGGCAATAACACGCTTAAGCGCACCTTCTAAATCCCTTACATGGGAGCGTATTCTTTGAGCAATAAAAAATGCCGCATCTGCCGGCAAATTGATATTAGATTGCTCTGCCTTCTTTAATAGTATCGCTACCCGGGTTTCTAATTCTGGAGGCTCTACACCTACCGTTAAGCCCCAACCAAATCTTGATTTTAACCTATCTTCTAAGCCACTGATCTCCTTAGGAAAACGGTCGCAGGTTAAGATCATTTGTTGGCCGCCCTCTAATAAAGCATTAAAGGTATGAAAAAACTCTTCCTGTGAACGCTCTTTACCGGCAAACAATTGAATATCATCAATTAATAGCGCATCAACACTACGATAATAGCGCTTAAATTCATTAATGGCATTAAGTTGTAACGCTTTTACCATATCGGCAACAAAACGCTCTGACGGTATGTAAACCACCTTGGCTTTTGGGTTGCGCTCCATCAAAGCATTGCCCACGGCGTGCATTAAATGGGTTTTACCTAAACCCACACCGCCATATAAAAATAGTGGGTTATAGGCATCACCTGAGCTTTCAGCCACTTGTTTAGCAGCCGCCCTAGCTAATTGGTTAGATTTGCCTTCAACAAAGGTATCAAAGGTATAGTTAGAAAAGAGTTTGGTGTCGTGCTGAATACCCCCTTCAACGTCCACCTTACGGGCTTTGCTCATCTGCATGCCCATTGGCTTATGAGTAACAACATTTTTAACAGCGCCTGCACTGGAGGAGGCTGAAGCAGCAGGTGTACGCCGTCTAAAGGTAGGCGTTTGAGCGTTAATCTCTAATTTAACCTCTAGTGGGCCATGACTGCTGAGCTCAGAAACTAATTCTTTAATACGCTCCATGTATTTATCACAAACCCAATCTTTTATGTAACGGTTAGGTGCTGACAATTGAATCGCATCACTCACATCAGGATTGATTTTTAACGGGCGTATCCAAGTATTAAACTGCTGTGAAGGCAGTTCATCCTGGAGGTAATTAACGCATTGCTGCCAAATTTTCCCGGGCAAAAAACAACTCCTTGGCAACAACATTGAATAGTGCTGCCTATTTTATAGCGATGATATTGAGCGATTATTATTGTTGTCTATGCCGCTTCTTAGTCATGAGGGGAGTAAGATGCTAAACGCAGGGATGTAGACAGTAATCTAGGCTGGAATTGTACTCTCCAAAAGCTAACTTATCCACAAAAATATTTATCCAAAAAAACACATAAAATCGCTTTAAATCAACGAGTTAAAAAAATAATCTCAAAAAAACAAAAAATAAAATAACGTTATATAAGCTGTGGATAAACCTGTGTATAACTAAGGTATAAGCTGTTGATTTAGTGTGCAAATATATATATATTTATTACATCTATATGTAGTGGTTTAACGGAAATCCTTCTTCTATATATAGGGGGTTATTTTTATCTGGCAATTTGTTTGAAATATGCCCAGAAAGAATTTGATATTGCCGATGCTTTTCTCTAGAATGCGCGGTTCTTCGCCGGGGGTCAGTCTGATGCCATGTGAAATCGAACACTCGAAATATTAGCTATTGGATTTTTGTCATGAAAAGAACCTTTCAACCAAGCAACTTAAAGCGCAAGCGTAATCACGGTTTTCGCGCTCGTATGGCGACTAAAAATGGCCGCGCAGTCATTACTCGCCGTCGTGCAAAAGGCCGTAAGAGCCTAAGCGCTTAATCACTGCTGTTGTGCCTGTAATGGCCGACTATGCCTTTGATAAATCAAAACGTCTTTTAAAGGCATCTGACTATAAACCGGTATTTGATAATGCCAAGTTTAAAGTCTCTTCAAAAGAAGTCCTTTTCTTAACTAAACCTAATCGATTGTCACATCCTCGTTTAGGTTTAGTTATAGCCAAAAAAAATGTTCGATTAGCCGCTCAACGTAATCGTGTTAAGCGTATTATCAGAGAAAGTTTTCGACTTAATCAAGCTAACATACCTGCTCTAGATATTGTCATACTGGCCAGACATGGTATTGACCATATGGATAACGCTACCCTGCATCAAATGATTGCAAATATGTGGCAACAGCTACATCGTAAAGTTAACCAAAAATCGAAGCAATCCTAGCCCCGCTCAAGGCTTACCATGCGCAAAATATTGATCAGCTGTATAAAAGCCTATAAATATTGCGTTAGCCCTTTTTTAGGCGATAATTGCCGTTTTTACCCTAGTTGTTCCAGTTACGCGATTCAGGCAGTTGAACAGCAGGGAATAATAAAAGGTTCTTGGCTCGCCTTGCGCCGACTGTTACGCTGTCATCCTTTTAATCCCGGAGGTTACGACCCCGTTCCGGATACCAATCATCACCACCAACATCCAACAGAATAATTATGGACTTTAAACGCTATTTATTGATTGGAGCCGTCGCGGTTCTTTCTTATATGTTACTCATTGAGTGGAGCCAGTTTCGTACTGAGCATAAAGCGCCTGTGGCTAACATCCAACAAACTGAAGCGGCCCCAGCTGACAATGCAGATGCTTTAATTCCTAATGAGCCAAGCCCACAGGAAAATTTCCCTTCGGGAACCGCTGAACAAAAAGCAGTTGCCACGGTAGAGCTTAACCAAGACACTATTCTGGTTACCACCGATGCATTAAAACTGGAGATTAACCCAGTTGGTGGCGATATTACGGCGGTTGCCTTGCCTAAACACTTTGCCGCAATCGATACACCCGATGTTCCTTTTGTATTAATGGAACAAAACACGGAGCGAACTTATATTGCGCAAAGTGGCTTAGTGGGTAAAAACGGCACTGATACCAATAAAGGCCGGCCATTATTTAATAGTGTTAGTCGCCAATATCAAATGGCTAACGGTCAAGATCAATTAATCGTTGATTTACACTTAATGACCGATCAACAAGTATCAATTACTAAGCGCTTCACCTTTACCCGAGGTGAATATGTCATTAGCGTTGATTACTTAATTGATAACACCAGCACAGAGAGCTGGAGTGCTGGCATGTTTGGCCAGTTAAAAAGAGATAGTAGTAGTGACCCCGGTACCGATAGCGGTGGTATGGGCTTATCGCCTTACTTAGGTGCTGCTTTTACTCAAATAGAGGAGCCATACAATAAAGTCAGTTTTGATGACATGGCTGAAGCCCCTTACAAAGATAGCCGCCAAGGTGGTTGGGCTGCCATTATTCAGCACTATTTTTTAACCGCATGGATTCCTGACGTTGAAACCAATAATAGCTTTTCAAGTGTTAAAACAGCTGATGGCTTAAACCTTGTTCGCTTTACTGGCCCCGCAATTGAAGTGGCATCAGGACAGCAAGGTGAGATTAAATCACAGTTTTATGCAGGCCCTAAAGATCAGTATCGTTTAGAAGAGATTTCACCCGGTTTAGAGTTGAGTGTGGATTACGGCTTTTTATGGCTACCCGCTCAAGG
>JBNMPS010000119.1:0-8564 GCA_051277005.1 Pseudohongiellaceae bacterium | reverse complement strand
GTTTGCAGAGTATCTAAGGCATCAATAACTTCCTGCCCCGTTTGATACCGTGTGCTGGTTTTTTTGGCCATCATTTTATTGATGACCTCTTGGAATATCTTTAATGACCCGGGTAGTTTGGGTATGGGGGTGCTCATGTGCTGTACAGCCACTGATATTGGGTCGTCACTGTGAAAGGGGAGCTGCCCTGTTAACATTTCAAAAAACACCACGCCTAAGCTATAGAGGTCGGCACGGTTATCGACAGTTTTACCTTGGGCTTGCTCAGGGCTCATATAGTTGGGGGTACCTAATACTGAGCCCACGCTGGTCATGTTAAGGTTGGTTTTGGTGGACTTTGCGATACCAAAGTCACATAACACTGATGAACCATCGTCTCTAAAGAGGATGTTATCGGATTTAATATCTCGGTGTATGATGCCTTGCTGATGTGCATAGTGTAGGGCGGAAGCCATCTCTCTGATGATGTTGACAGCTTCTTGCGGTGTTACACCTTTGCTTTTGAGTTTGTCTTGCAGTGGAGTGCCTGGCAGGTAATCCATTGCGATGTAGTTATAGTGTTTATAGCTACCCACATCATAGATAGAAACAATATTGGGGTGCGAAAGCTTACCAACTAGCTTAGCCTCTCGATAAAACCGGCTGCCGAAGCTCGGGTCATTATTTAAGGTAGGTGACATGACTTTAATGGCAACCTCTCTATCGACGCTTTTTTGAACCGCTAAATAAACGGTAGACATGCCTCCCTGACGAATTTTACGAAGAATTCGATATCCAGGTATTGCCATTAATTGCTCTCCGATCGTCTGTTGTTGCAAGTGGTAATTGAAGTTTTAGCTGTATAGAGGTGCTTAGGTTCTTATTATGGCCGACATAGCGACTTTAATTGTTTTATGTAGATTATATTGAGAAAGTAAACCACGGTTTGTAATAATCTTCTAAGCTACTGATTGTAGACCCTGGCGGCTAAGATCACTATATTTGAGGGCGACACAGGTCTCATTTTTTAAGAAAAATCAGTTAAATTAATTACTTACGATCATATTAGCCTACACTGTATACAATTTTAGTCATATTAGAAATAGAGGCAAACTCGGATCTATCTATGTTAAAACTTCAATTTAAGGATAACCCTGACCGGGGATTTTGGTTGGTTGGTGAACAGTTAAGCTTAGGCGCCAGTGACGATTGTGATGTTGTACTGGAAGGCTTGGGTATTAATGATTTACATGCTTTTATCAAACTAGATGGTGATGTCGTGCGGCTTTTGCCTTGTGACAACTCGACTTGCCATATCAATAATTCGGTTGCCGGCGAGCAGCTACTGGTTGAGGGTGACGAGCTGCGTATTGGTAAAGAACGATTAATGATTGTTGACCCTAAGCAATCAAATCAACAGGTTGAGCCACCCCAAAATCCAAGTGGCGTTAAAAATTCAAAAATTTGGACGTTAACTGCTGAACACCCAAAGTTAAAAGATCGGCCGTTTTTGATAACGGGCAAAAGTATTTTGGGCCGTTCTAAGGACGTTGATTTATTCATTCCTTTTAAGCACTTATCGAGAGAGCATGCAGAGCTAACGGTAGAGGGTGATGTGCTTTCGCTTAAAGATTTGGGTTCCTCCAATGGTTGTTTTGTGAACGGAGAGCGAGTGCAGGCGTTTGATTTAACCGGTGGTGAGACAGTCAGTTTTGCTTTTTTAGATTTTGTGGTCAATTCGCCGTTAACGCCAAAAGAGCCAGACGTAGAAATGGATGTTACCATGATGCGCTCGGCTATTAAGCAAGAGGATATAGAGCGCGCGCAGCAAGAGAGTAATTTGCATAGCCAGCCTCTTGATTTAAGTGAAATTGAACAGCAGTTTGATGATGGGTCGAAAAAAACAAGCTCTATAGTTTGGATCAGTGTTGCTGTGGTCGCTTTACTTGCTCTAGTTTATGGTGGTTATCAATACTTCGTGTGATTATTGATAGGCACTAGCTATTATTGCTTTTTATATAATTAATTTTAATTTTTTGATTGGGTTTTGTTGTGTTTAAGATTATTGCTATTATTATTGCGGGCCTGCTGGCTTTTTTGGTTTATAAATACACCACAACTCAAAGTGAGGCTGTTACTAAAAATAAAGAATTGGGTAAGTTGTTTTTAACCAATAATACGAAAGAGGAGGGTGTGAAAACGACCGCCTCAGGGTTGCAGTATCTAGTGTTAAGCCCGGGTGGTGGCACTCAGTATCCAAAGGCAAATGATAGTGTCAAAGTTCATTATCATGGCAGCTTAATCAACGGTATGGTGTTTGATAGCTCTGTGGAGCGGGGTCAGCCTATTTCTTTTGGTTTGAATCAAGTTATTAAAGGCTGGACTGAGGGTTTGCAATTAATGGTAGTTGGTGAGAAAACTCGATTTTTTATTCCTAGTGAGCTGGCCTACGGTAATCGCAGTGCTGGTGCAATCCCTCCTGCGTCAACGTTGATTTTTGATGTTGAGCTACTCGCTATCAATTAATACCCGGATTTCAGCCGATTTTTTATACGTAAGAGATTTTTTATCATGCTGGCAATCCATAACGGTTAATATCAACTATGCTTATGAATAAGATAGCGAAGGGGTAAATATTTTATGGATACACGCTCAAATATTATGGTGATTGATAACAATAGCGAAGAGCTAATGCAGTTGATTACCTGCTTAGAAGGTAAATACATACTAACAGAGTTGCCGGAGGGTGGTGATTTCACTGGGGTCGCCACAGCGGGATGTGTTGATCTTATTTTATTAGATGATATGTTGGCGGAGCCTAATTGCTATGATATTTGCCAGGATTTAAAGTCCGATGATCAAACAAAAAATGTTCCGATTATTATTATGTCTGACCTCGATGCTAGTGAGTTAGAGCGCGAAATTAACTTTTTAGGATCGGATGACTATATCTGTAAACCGATTAAGCAAGAAGAGTTATTGGAGAAAATAGAGACTCTTTTGTCATTTAATCGCGTAAATTAATATTCTATCCCTGCAATAATAATGTCAATTTCATGCCCGCAGCAAATACGCTGCTGGTATGAAGCGCCAATATTTATTCTATATTACCTATTTATTTTATCTGTGTCGTTTCGTTCATGCTACAAATATACCTAAATTATTACTGTGGAGGGGGGCTGTAATGTCCTCCGTGCTTTATTTGTTGCCGGTGAGTTTATTGGCTATTCACTTGATGATGTGAATGAATGTGCTGTGGTTTTTATGTTCTGGGCATAGTGTTGTATGTTACTGTTCGATAAATACACTTTGAGGGGCTGTGGCTAATGAATGTTCAACCATCATCTAATCTTATTAATTTAACCTTTGTGATTTACGGCTTACATTTATTTAGTGCTGTTGTGGGTTTGATAAGCTCTGCATTTATTGTTACGGCTTTTCTAACGGGATGGCCATCACTGATTGCCGTGATTTTAAATTATGCTAAAAAAGCTGAGGTGAAGGGCAGTTTTTTGGAGTCTCACTTCGAGTGGCAAATTAAGACGTTTTGGTTTTCGTTAATTGGGTTTGCAATTGCTACGTTGTTATTTTTTACGATTGTATTGATACCGGTGAGTATTGCGTTATTTTTGGCTTTGGGTGTCTGGGTGCTTTATCGCTTGGTTCGAGGATTTTTACGTTTGTCCGATCGCTTGCCGATGCCATCTGGGCATGAGAAAGTAACGTAATGATTTATTGCCGCAGGATGCGATCGACCGTTGTTCTTAAATTTTCAATGTCAATTGGCTTGGCGATGTTGATGTGTTGTTCGGGGTGGTTTTGATTGGTAGTGATATGAAGGCAGTTGATGACTCGTTCTTTGTTATTACTCTTTTGATTGGTTTTTTCAATTATTTTTTTAGACTCAATGCCGCAAATCTCATCGCCGTCTATATCTAATAATAGCAAGTCAGGTTTAATATCTTCAGCTAGTTCTAGGCATTCAGTTTGGTTATCAACCGTAATAATATTACCTAGATTTTTTAAAATATCAGTTAGTAAGGTAAGATTGCCAATATTATCATCGGCAATTAGGATTGTTTTATTACTGGTTCCATGATTGGCTACATACTGATTTCTACCATTGGCTTTTGCCTGATATAGGTTTTTGTCGGCGGCAATGGTGAGACCTTCTAGCGTTTCTTGGTTATCAGAGAGCTCGATGCCGAGGCTAACCGTAACAAGGTCGGCAACAGGCGATGCCTGATGAGATATTTTTTGCTCGGCGATGTCATCAATGATTTTTTGGGCAATAACCTCAGCGGCAAAAATATCGGTTTCTGGCAGCAAAATAATAAATTCTTCACCGCCGTAGCGAGCAACTAAGTCGCTGTCGCGTTTGACAACATTTTTCAAACATTGAGAGATTTGCTGAAGGCACACGTCACCTTGTGCGTGACCATAGCTATCGTTGTAAAGTTTAAAGTGGTCTACATCTAACATGATTAAAGCGTTAGGGCGACGTTGACGCTTAGACGTGAGCAGTGTTTGAACCGCTTTTTCTGTAAATGCTCGGCGATTTAATAGTTGAGTAAGGCCGTCTGTTTCGCTAAGCAAGGCTAGCTCGGTTACATATTCGCTGAGCTGGTGTTGCATTTTTGCAATACGTTGCATAGCGATGAGTTTGGCTTTAAGCAGGGCAGGGCTGAAGGGTTTAAATAGATAATCATCCCCTCCGGCTTTAACACCAGCAAGAACAGTGGCATCACTTTTCTCGGTGGTTGCAAAAATTATGGGTACCCAGAGCGAGCCAAGCGCTTCTCTCATAAGGATGGTTGTTTCTAAGCCATCGAGACTGGGCATTTCAATATCGAGAATCACCACGTCAAAGGACACAACGCCAATTAACTGAAGTGCCTCTTCGCCAGAGCTTACAGGAATTGGGCTGTGGCCTATTTGGGTAACCATGGCTGTCATTTCTTCCTGCAGCTCAGAGTTGTCCTCTATTATTAGTATTTTCATTATCATCATTCTAGCATCAATAAGGAAAAATAATATTATATCTAGTGGATATTCTATCGACTAGAATTTATATTGTTAACAATAATTGAGTAAAGAGGTGGAATGCTCTGTGACGGATCAAGTTAATCCGCAATGCCCGGTAAATGAATCCACCTGTTTGGTGATAGACGAAGTTGTTACGCTTAGAGAAGAGGTAACCGGTCTGCGGCAACAGGTGAGAACCGACAGTTTAACGGGCTTATATAATTTCAGGCACTTCATTGGCCTACTTGGCTTAGAAATGGAGCGAACCCGTCGAACGCTGCAGGCAACTGCCTTGATTATGGTTGACCTAGATTTTTTTAAGCAGGTTAACGATAAATGGGGGCATGATGTTGGCAACCAAGCGCTAGTCAGTACCGCTCAAATAATGTCCAAGGCTACACGTAAGCTAGATACACCTTGCCGATATGGTGGCGAGGAGTTCGGCATTATTTTGCCTGCTATCGATATAATGACGGCTTTACAAGTGGCCGAGCGAATGCGCTCTTTGATTGAAAGTACGCCAATAATGGTAGAAGGGCAGGATATTGGCTTAACGGCTAGTTTTGGCTTGGCACTCTATGATGCCTCGCAAGGAGATATTGAGCCTGAGCGATTTGTTGAGCGTGCTGACCGCTGTTTATACCAAGCTAAAGAGGGCGGTAGAAACCAGGTTGCTCACGAAGTTGTTGATATGAAAAGCGATCTATCGGTTAGCCACGAAGAGAAAACGGCTTTATCAGGTATGTTTGGTGACTTCGATGAAGATGATGAGAGCTGGCAGGAGTAGACTTTGTCTACTCATCACTTCAAGGTTTTGGAGCTTTAACGGTCACTCATTTTTGTGGTCGTTATTTGATCAGAGCTTTATCTCTTTAAAGCTGATAACAAGGTCGGTACTCGCCCTTAATTTTCATTCTGCCCTGTTGTACAAAACTGCAAAGTAAGTCGCTTAAATGATTGATTAGCTCTTGATCCCCCGATAGCTTAAATGGCCCATGTGCTTTAACTCTCTCAATGCCATTGGCTTTAACATTGCCGGCTACAATACCTGAAAAGGCACACCTTAGCTCTGCGGCTAAAATGTGAGCAGGTTGGTCACGAATCAGTTTTAAGTTGCTCATGTTCTCGTGGGTAGGGTCAAAAGGTTGTTGCATTTCAAAAGGAATTTTAAGTAGCCAGTTGTAAGTATAGGATTCATTTTGTATGCGTCGATTACGGTGTACTTTTTCTATGCCTTTCTGGCTTAGCTTAGCGACTTTGTCAACGTCGCCAATAACGATTTCGTAAAATTTTTGTGCTTCAGTGCCAAGGGTGTTGCCTATAAATTTGTCGAGGGTTTTAAAATAATCGGCGCTTTCTTCTGGTGCAGCAAAAATGAGTGGCATAGGTATTTCTTTATTATCCGGGTGCATGAGTAAGCCCAATAAATACAGCACTTCTTCAGCCGTGCCTGCGCCACCAGGAAAAACAATAATACCGTGAGCGAGTCTAACAAACGCTTCTAAGCGTTTTTCTATGTCGGGCAAAACGACTAACTCATTAACGGTGGGGTTAGGGGATTCAGAGGCAATAATACCGGGCTCTGTGATGCCAACATAACGCCCGTGACGTAGTTGTTGCTTGCCATGGCCAACAACGGCACCCTTCATTGGGCCTTTCATTGCCCCCACGCCACAGCCTGTGGCTATATCAAAACCTCTCAAGCCTAAACGATATCCCACATGCTTGGTAAAATCGTACTCATTGCGCTTAATGGCGTGACCACCCCAGCAAACAATGAGATTGGGCGCTTTGTTGGGTTTTACGGCTCCGGCATTGCGGAGAATTCGGAACACCGCATCGGTGATACCTTCGCCAGTTTTAAAATCGAATCGACCACCTACAGAAATTTTATGGTGGGTATAAACAATATCTCTAAGTACCGAAAACAAGTGTTCTTGTATGCCGTAAATCATTTTTCCGTCAACAAATGCACTGTCGGGGGCGTTTTCTATTTCTAGTTTAATGCCTCTGGATTCAGGAATAACTTGAATTCGAAAATTGCGATAACTTTGATTAACGACATCGATATCATCTTCTTCGCTACCGGTATTTAACACGGCTAAAGCGCACTGTTTAAAAAGAAGGTGAATTTGAGTGTCAGGGTTGGTTAGGCCGTTAATTTCTCGGTGAGAGAGTAGGTTTAAACTGCTGTTAGGTCGAATATATGTTCGCTTAACTTTTTCCATAAATATCCTATATTTATTATTGTGTACTACTAATAATAGCCCATTTAAACAATTACGTTAAATGGGCGTAGGTTATAGGGTAAATAAATAACGTTTATGGGCGGGGAGCGGCGGTCTATTAGCTATCTGGCTAGGCCGTTGCGCTCAAAATGATGAATAGACGCATTGTTTAGGTCCTTAACCCTTCAAAGGTACCTATCAAGCCGTTAGGCCCTGTTATTTTGCAGCTAAGTCATTTTGTCAATCTGCTTTTAATCCACTGGCTTATGGCACGAATTTCATCGTGGCACACTTCATGACTCATATTAAAGGCTTGATAATTAGCGTCTAACCCTTTGTTTTTTAATTGCTGCTGGGCTTTTGTAGCGAGTTGTTCTGGCACAACGGTATCTTGCTGGCCATGGAAAATTTGTATCGCTATGACTTGATTTGAAGTGTGTATCTGGATGTTATCGGCGGTGGCAAAATAGGTCGATAAGGCTAATAAACCTGCCAGCGGTTTTGAGTAGGTTAATGCCGCTTCGTAGCATACGGCGCCACCCTGCGAAAACCCTGCCAAAATAATGTTATTGCTATCAATGCCTTTTTCAATTTCTTGGTCGATAATTTGTTGTATCAACGTTGCCGATGCTTTTAATTGCTGGCTATCGACCTTGCGATCAATATTCATTTCTAAAATGTCATACCAAGCGGGCATAACGTGGCCGTTATTAATGGTTACAGGAATGCTGGGTGCATTTGGAAAAATAAAGCGTATGGCTAGCTCTTCAGGTAATTGAAGCTGTGGAATAATCGGGGCAAAATCATTGCCGTCGGCACCTAGGCCGTGCAGCCAAATAACGGTAGCCTTTGCGGGTGATTTGGGTTCTAGGGTGATGCAGCTAATAGAGGTCATATTGATAAATTACATGTTGGTTTGTGAGGCATAATCATACCGGTGAACGATTTCCGGTGAAAGTAATCGATAGGATTTAATCGCATTATCACAAAGTGTGTTGATGTTCACCATCACAATACCGAACATAAAAGTCTATGTTTGTTTAAAAATATTTGCTAAGCTATTTAGCCAATATTTGTAACACTTTTTTGGCTGTAAGTACTTGAAACTTAATACAACCTTAACCATTTGGTTGCTATCGCTAATACTGGCATTTTCGTCTTTGACCAATGCGGGCCATTGGCATGAGGCTGGTGGTGTCGATTTTGAAGGGCTATCCACTTAGAGAGACCGGCCACTATATGTAGTGTTTACCTATTTTTAATTTTATTATAGGTCAAAGGAGGGCTTGCTATGGACTGCTCTAATAAACGGTAAAATAATAACCCTCTGGA
>JBNMPS010000118.1:0-8618 GCA_051277005.1 Pseudohongiellaceae bacterium | reverse complement strand
TTCTGTTTCTGTTTCTGTTTCTGTTTCTGTTTCTGTTTCTAATATAGGATTAGGAGTAGGAGACACAATAGTCGGCGTAGATGAAGCTGAGTCTAATGAATCTGATTTAGTTGCTTGCAATACCGCCAGCTGATCTTCTTTTAAATCAAGTATACGCTGTAAGGTCGCCATCTTAGCTTCCATATCATTTAAGCGGCCCGCTAACTCTTCATTATGGCGCGTGGTCTGATCTAATCGTTCCTCGGCGGCATCTAGCTCTTCGCTATAGGCCGCACTCCCGGAACCGCTTCCAGCCCCCTCACTGCCTGTGCCTGTTGACGAACCTGAGCCAGTGATACTCAAGCGAGAATCTTCACTGGGCCGCTCATCAGCATATGCTGTGGGAGCAGAAGCATCCAATGGAGCGTTTGACATCATGGATGGTTTAGACACACCCGTTTTCCAGGCTTGATTTTGATTAGCGACTTCTTTTTGGGCAATACCTTCAGATATGTCTCGAATATCAGCATCCGTAGGAAGGCGTAATACATAACCCGCTTTTAAGCGGTTTATATTACCTTTAATGAATGCTTGTGGATTTAAGCGTTGAATACCCAGCATAGCTTTCTGCACAGAGTGGCCTGCAGGCTTACTTTTTGCCGAGATCTCCCAAAGCGTTTCATCGCGTTGAACGCGGTAGTTTTCACCCGGGTTTAAATCACCTTGCCGAAGGCTCTCCCTAGCTGAGGTTCCAGCAGTAGAGGAGCGTGATACATTATCCCTTTTCTTTTGTGAGCTTTTTGAAACTGATGCTTGTCTTAAAGAGGGCGTATTAGAGGTGATTACAGGGGCAGCAGTTACGGTAGGCGCGGGAATAGCGCTGTATGTTGGCAGGTCTAGCAGAACGGTGTATTCACGTAAGATGCGGCCACTGGGCCAACGAGCCTCAACGATAAAATCAAGATAAGGCTCAAGCACACTCTCTCTGGTTTTGATTTTGATGACGCCTTTGCCATCATCACCAATCTCAACGCTGAAACGCATATTTGAAAGGAAAAAGTCACGACTGACCCCTGCTCTGTCAAAGTCTTCTTTGGCGCCCAACTTTACCAGCACTTGTGAGGGGTCTAAATCGCCGGTATCCAATAATTTGATTTCCGCTTGCATCGGCTGATTAAGCGCTGAATTAAGAGAAATATCTCCTAGCCCCAACGCACTGACTGCACCGGACTGCAATGCACCCAACGCTGCCACCAAAACCGCAAGCTTTTTACGCACCATCATCACTACTTTTCCCTATCTTTAGCTTTATCGTAAGCTTTTATCTTTATTGTTCCGATATCCGTTGATTGTTTGAAAAACAAGCATCCAAACGATCAAAATCTTGAAACCGTAGAAAAACCTAGAATGCGTCTCTACTAGTTGCCGTAAGTATTGATTAGAAATAGCTTTTTAGCAAGATTTCGGCGATCTGAACACTGTTTAAAGCAGCCCCTTTTCGTACATTATCTGACACAGTCCACATATTGAGGCCGTTAGAGTGGGAAATGTCTTCCCGAATACGACTTACATACACAGCATCCTGCCCTGAAGCATCACCTACCGCCGTGGCATAGCCACCATCGACATGTTCATCAATCAGCTCAATACCTTCAGCAGCAGCGAGTAGCTCCGTTGCCTGCTGGGCCGTGATTTTTTTAGCCGTCTCAATGTGAATAGCTTCACTGTGACCAAAGAATACAGGCACACGAACACAGGTAGGATTTATGGTAATCGATTGATCAGCAAATATTTTTTGTGTCTCCCACACCATTTTCATCTCTTCTTTGGTGTAGCCGTTTTCTTCAAAACTATCGATTTGTGGAATCACATTAAAGGCAATTTGCTTAGGATACACCTCTGCTTCTGGTGACTGGCCATTCAGTAGCTGGGCGGTTTGCCCCGCCAACTCTTTAATCGCCTTTTTGCCGGTGCCCGACACCGCCTGATAAGTACAAACGTTAATGCGCTTAATGCCTACCGCATCATGAATAGGTTTTAAGGCTACTAACATCTGAATCGTTGAGCAGTTCGGGTTAGCAATAATGCCGCGTTTGTTGTAATCAGCCACCGCCTCGGGGTTTACTTCAGGTATAACCAAGGGAATATCGTCGTCATAACGAAAGTGGGAGGTATTATCGATCACAATCGCCCCCGCCTCTGCCGCTTTGGGCGCAAACTCAGCCGAGACACTGCCACCGGCAGAAAACAAGGCGATATCGACCTGGCTAAAATCAAATTCAGCCAGATTTTCAACCATCACCGCCTTGCCATTAAACATAAGCGTATCACCTGCAGAGCGCTCACTGGCAAGCGCATAAATCTTCTCAATCGGGAACTTACGTTCAGCCAGAATCTCTAGCATGGCTTCACCTACCGCACCGGTAGCCCCTACAACAGCAACATTTAGTGTTTTAGACACGGTGTCTTATCCTTCAATTAAAATGCGTAACATACGACGCAACGGCTCTGCCGCGCCCCACAACAGCTGATCACCGACAGTGAATGCTGATAAATACTGAGGACCCATGTTCATTTTACGCAAACGGCCAACGGGCACCTGCAAAGTACCCGTGACATTAGCGGGCGTTAATTTTTGCAGCGTAACGTCTCTATCATTAGGCACAACATCCACCCAGTCGTTAGCTGAAGCTAATAGGCTGTGAATTTCATCCATCGGCACATCTTTGGTCAACTTCACCGTTAAGGCTTGGCTGTGACAGCGCATTGCACCAATGCGCACGCAGATACCATCAACCGGTATAGGGTTAGCCGATAAGCCGAGCAGTTTGTTAGTTTCAGCTTGTGCCTTCCACTCTTCACGACTTTGGCCATTTTCAAGCTGCGTATCTATCCATGGCAACAAGCTACCTGCCAATGGCGCGCCAAAGTTTGCGGTTGGGAAGTCGTTACCACGAATGGTGTCAGCTACTTTTTTATCAATGGCTAAAATAGCGCTAGCGGGGTTTTTCAACTCTTCTGCAACACTCGCCTTCACCGCACCCATTTGGTTAATCAACTCACGCATATTTTGTGCGCCGGCGCCGCTAGCAGCTTGGTAGGTCATGGCCGAAGTCCATTCCACCAAACCTTCACGGAATAAACCACCCATAGCCATTAGCATTAAGCTAACGGTGCAGTTACCACCAATAAAGTTTTTAACACCACTGGCCAAGCCCTCTTTGATTACACTCATGTTAACGGGATCAAGAACAATTAAAGCATCATCATCCATCCGTAAACTTGAAGCAGCATCTATCCAGTAACCCGCCCATCCGGCATCACGCAATTTGCCAATAACCACCTTGGTATAATCGCCGCCTTGACAAGAAACAATCGCATCCATCGCCTTTAGCTCATTAATATCATGAGCATCTTTTAACGCTGGTATTTCCTTACCTATGTCAGGGCCTTTACCACCAACATTGGATGTCGTAAAAAAAACAGCCTCATTAATATCAGCAAAATCACCTTCGGCTAACATGCGCTCCATTAACACAGAGCCCACCATGCCACGCCAACCTACAAAACCTACTCTATTCATAATTGTTCTCTAAAATCTTAATTCGATGATGTAATAATTATTCTGATAACGCCGTACTACTCAGTTAAGGCAGCTACTAGCGCATCACCCATTTCACGGGTAGACACCAATGTCATACTATTAGTGTGAATGTCGGGGGTACGGTAACCTGCATCTAATACTTTACCCACAGCAACCTCAATCGCATCAGCTGCCTCTTTTGCCTGCAGTGAATAGCGCAACATCATTGCCGCCGAAAGCACCATCGCTAACGGATTTGCTTTACCTTGCCCTGCAATATCTGGCGCAGAACCGTGACAAGGCTCATACATTCCACGGCCGTTTTTGTCGAGGGAGGCAGAAGGCAACATGCCAATAGAGCCGGTTAACATCGCCGCTGCATCTGACAATATATCACCAAATAAATTACCGGTAACGATTACGTCAAACTGTTTTGGCGCACGTACCAATTGCATGGCTGCGTTATCAACATACATATGACTAAGTTCAACATCAGGATAATCTTTTGCCATCTCTTCTAAAATTTCACGCCATAAAACGGTTGCTTCTAAAACGTTGGCTTTATCAACTGAGCATAACTTACCACCACGCTTTTGAGCTGCTTCATAAGCCACTGTGGCAATACGACGTATTTCAGTTTCATTGTATTTGTAGGTATTGTAACCCTCACGCTCGCCATTTTCTAATGTGCGAATACCGCGTGGCTCACCAAAGTAAATGCCGCCCGTTAATTCACGGACAATCAAAATATCTAAACCAGAAACCACCTCTGGTTTGAGTGAAGAGGCATCGGCTAATTGTGGGTATAAAATGGCAGGCCGTAAATTTCCGAACAACTCTAATCCCGAGCGTAAACCTAGCAAGCCTTTTTCAGGACGAATATCTCTATCGATATTATCCCATTTAGGGCCACCGATAGCGCCAAACAAAATCGCGTCACAAACACGGGCTTTTACTAGAGTTTCATCGGGTAGCGGCACACCGGTTGCATCTATAGCGGCGCCACCTAACAAGGCCTCATCATACTCAATACCCAAATCAAATTGGTCATTGATAATATCTAAAACACGTTTAGCTTCGACACTGATTTCTGGCCCTATACCGTCACCAGAAATTAATAAAACTTTTCTACTCACTGAAATATCCTTAGCTGCTCTCTATTTAGTTACTATCTAATTAGCGACTATTTATTATGAGGTTGGGTTTTTGGCAAAAAGCCAAGGCGATTGCTGCTGCCATTCGCTTTCAAAGACTTTAATCGCATCAGCATCCTGCAACGTTAAATCGATATCATCTAAACCATTAATCAAACAGTGCTTACGAAACGCTTCAACTTCAAACGTAAAGCTTTCACCACTAGGGGTTTTAACAACTTGCTCGTTGAGATCAACCGTTAGCGAGTAACCTTCTTGAGCATACATCTCATTAAACAATTGATCCACAACGGCACCGTCCAATACAATCGGTAGCAAGCCATTTTTAAAACAATTATTATAAAAAATATCAGCGTAGCTGGGGGCAATAACCGCACGAAAACCGTAGTCATCCAATGCCCATGGCGCATGCTCACGGCTAGACCCGCAACCAAAATTTTCTCTAGCCAATAAAACCTTAGCGCCCTGGTAGCGAGCAAAGTTTAGCGGGAACTCATTATTTAATGGCCGCGCTGAGCAATCTTTACCAGGCTCACCTTCGTCAGTGTAACGTAACTCATCGAACAAATTTGGCCCAAAACCAGAACGCTTAATTGATTTCAAAAACTGCTTGGGGATAATCATATCGGTATCGACATTCGCTCTATCCATAGGTGCAGCAACACCTGTTTCAGTAATAAATTGTTTCATCGTTAATCCTTAAACCTTGCCACTCATCATTTCACGTACGTCCACAAAGTGGCCGGCAATCGCAGCAGCTGCTGCCATCTCTGGGCTAACCAAATGGGTTCTGCCGCCAAAGCCTTGACGACCTTCAAAGTTACGATTTGAGGTCGATGCACAGTGTTCACCCGCTCCCAATTTATCGGAGTTCATGGCCAAACACATTGAACAACTTGGGTCACGCCACTCCAAACCGGCCTCGGTAAATATTTTATCCAAACCCTCTTTTTCAGCTTGCCTTTTCACCAAGCCAGAGCCTGGGACGACTAAAGCTTGCACTACGTTATCAGCTTTTTTACGGCCTTTAACCACGGCTGCGGCTGCACGCAAATCTTCAATACGCGAGTTAGTGCAAGAGCCAATAAACACTTTATCCAATTTGATGTCAGTAATCGCCTGGCCTGCCGTTAATCCCATGTATACCAAAGCGCGCTCGGCAGCGGTTTTTTGCACATCATTATCAAAATCGGTTGGCGAGGGTACATTATCGTTAACGGATACAACCATTTCTGGTGACGTACCCCAAGTGACTTGCGGGATAATTTCATCGGCAAGTAATTCAACGACTTTATCGAAGTATGCGCCATCATCGGTATGCAACGTATGCCAATAGGCAACAGCTTGCTCCCACTGTTCAGGTTGAGGTGAAAAAGGACGACCTTTAACGTATTCAATCGTTTTATCATCAACGGCAACCATGCCAACACGAGCGCCAGCCTCAATAGCCATATTACACACGGTCATACGGCCCTCAATCGACATGTCGCGAAAGGCTTCACCACCAAACTCAATCGCATGGCCATTACCACCGGCCGTACCAATTTTACCAATCACAGCCAACACCACGTCTTTAGGTGTTACCCCAAAGCCAAGCTTACCGCCGACTTTAACCAGCATGTTTTTCATTTTCTTTTGGATCAAGCACTGAGTGGCCATTACGTGCTCAACCTCAGAGGTCCCAATGCCGTGCGCCAAGGCGCCTAATGCACCATGCGTGGCAGTATGAGAATCACCACAAACAATGGTCATACCGGGTAATGTTGCCCCCTGTTCTGGACCAACCACATGAACAATACCTTGGCGCACGTCGTTGATTTTAAATTCGGTTACCCCGAAGTGGTCGCAGTTATCATCAAGTGTTTGCACTTGAATGCGTGATACTTCATCGACAATACCTTCAATGCCAGCAGCACGTTCAGTGACATCAGATGGCACGTTATGATCGGGAGTGGCTAAATTGGCATCAACACGCCAAAGTGGACGGCCGGCAAGTCGTAAACCCTCAAAGGCCTGGGGTGAAGTCACCTCATGCACTAACTGCCTATCAATATAAATGAGAGCAGAACCATCATCGCGCTGCTTAACTAAGTGGGAGTCCCACAATTTGTCGTAAAGTGTTTTTGCAAGTGTAGTTGCAGGTATAGTTGCAGGCATTTTTCCACCTCGATATTTACACTCTCATAGTAGAGAGAGGCCAGTTATGACGGGGACTTATAAGATGTTAGTGATTGTATGCATTACACAGCAATAAAACAAATTCATATTTTTTATAGTTTGCATTCCATAATGGAATAAATTAGCCTACAGGTATGGATACACAGTCACTTCAGGCATTTATATATGTCGCTGATCACCGGTCATTTTCGATAGCCGCCGAGCACCTGCACATCACCCAACCCGCCGTCAGCAAGCGTATTGCAACGCTGGAGAACCAACTCGGCTGCAAGCTATTTGATCGTATCGGCCGAAACACACAACTAACCGAAGCTGGCCGAGAGCTATACCCCAAAGCACAACAGATATTACAAGATGTAAAAGAGGCTGAGCGCTCCATCAAAGAGTTACGGGGTACGGTAGCGGGCACCTTGAGCATAGGCATCAGCCACCACATAGGCCTACACCGCCTCCCCTCAGTGCTACAGGCCTTCAGTAAAAAATACCCAAAGGTTCATCTCGATATAGACTTCATGGACTCTGAAGAGGCACACGAGCAAGTCATGCATGGCCAAATAGAATTAGGGGTCGTTACATTAGATCCAGGGCACAGCCTAGTTAGCCATAGCGCTGTTTGGTTAGATGAATTGGTTGCCGTTGTCGCTAGTGATCACCCCTTGGCGGGCAATAAACACGTTAGCCCCAAAATGCTAAGTCAGCACCAAGCCATTCTACCTGGCCTTAACACCTTCACTGGGCGGATTGTTGAAGACTTATTTAATCGTTACGACTTAAAACTCAACACCAGCATGGCAACCAATTATCTTGAAACCATTAAAATGATGGTTAGTATTGGCCTGGGCTGGAGCGTGCTCCCCAAGACCATGATAGATGATCAACTTCTTGAATTAAAAGTTGAAGACTTACAATTACAAAGAAAGCTTGGCTATATCCATCACCCCAATCGCAGCCTCAGCAATGCCGCAAATGCCTTTGTAGAAGCGCTTAATACACATCGTCAAAAATCAGTAAAATAACTCATTAAAAATTCCTGAAACGGAATAAATATTTGTTGTAAATCAGCGCCTAAAAGCCCCTTACTGGCAGCCCACAATAACTCAACCGCAATAAAGAAAAACACCACCAACAAAATCAACACTCCCTGCCATATTTTACGTTTGGGCTTAGCTTTGAGCTTAACGGCTTTTTTCTTGGTCTTAACCGTTATTTGTGTGACTTTAGGACGAATTATGATCGTTTCTTGGTCATCGGTGAATGACTGCAAATCTGACTTAACCTTTAAAGCATCTCGATAACGCTTATCAGTATTCACCAGCAACATCTTTGCCAGCACCTTTTGTAAGGGTGCAGGCAAAATTAACAACTCAGATAGATTGCTAACCTCATCCTCTTCCACTTCTACAGGAATACCGGTAAACAAATAAAACAGTACCGCGCCAGCAGAATAGATGTCACTCAAGGGTGTTTTTTCTTCATTAACAGGCTGGTACCAATCTCGCTCTTCAGCACTATGATCAATAAAACCAAAGTCTGTTAGCTTAATTTGTGCCGGACTATACATTAATATATTACTTGGCCTTAAGTTGCCATGCACGATGCCTTTGCGATGGATAAACGCAAGCGCATCACAAAGCTGTTGAGCCAATAATAGCCAATGCGCTAAAGGGAATGCCTGAGTCAATCTATCTTCCAGGCTGCCACCACTGACATATTCAACAACAGTA
>JBNMPS010000117.1:0-8749 GCA_051277005.1 Pseudohongiellaceae bacterium | reverse complement strand
AATGAGCGGTAATGGCTGACTCTCTATAAGTCGATTTATGTTTGCCATCATCTTTAATATAACGCGCAGTCACATAGCCCGCGCTTGAGGTGGTGAAGGTGTAATCGTTAAGGCCGGTATGAAGTATTATTCTGTCACCATCATGGATGAGTGATCGAGATGGATTGTTATACACGATATCGTCATCAGTAATTTCAAACAAAAAGAGCAGCTGTTGATTGTGGATAGCGGTTTTGTACTTGGTTTTTTTAGCGGGATTGTTGGGGTTCTGTAATGTTTTTGAGGGTATTTGTTGCCACTCTTCATCATAGCCATCAATCAAAGGGGCTTGCTCTAACGCATCAAAATAAACAGATCGTTCAGTATGACTTATTTGGCCAAGATTCGTTGTTTGATTGGGGTAGAGTTGTGAAGGGTTTTGAGATAACGAGGCCGCAATCGCTTCGGTGCTGGCGATTAATGCTCGGTTTTCACTATTACGTAATAGTGTGTCCATTTCTTGTAAATACTGGCAGCCCGCCCAAGGGATACTGAGTAGAAGTAAGCTAACGCAGAGTAATTGTTTGTTTAAGGTCATTGTTACTGTGCCTTCCAGCGATAGCCCATGCCATAAACCGTTTCTATGGCGTTAAACTGGCTGTCAGTCACTTGGAATTTTTTGCGTATTCGTTTTATATGCGAGGTAATTGTATTGTCGTCTAGCACCACGTTGGCGGCATCCATCAATTGCTGGCGATTTTTTACATGCCCTGGATGTTTGGCCAAAACATAGATTATCCAAAACTCAGTCACGGTTAAGTCAATCGGCTGGTCGGCCCAGCTAACACTCATACGTTCTTTATTAATACTCAATGGCCCCTGATGAATAACCTCTTCTTTAATATTGGGGTTTCTTAAGGCATCAACTCGTCGGAATAGGGCGATAATACGCACCATCATTTGCGCCTGGCTAATGTCTTTGGTGAGGTAGTCATCGGCGCCTAAACGTAAACCTGAGATAACATCAAATTCACTTTCTCTTGCGGTTAAAAAAACAATCGGTAATTCGGCGCTGTGGCTGCGTAGCTCACGGCACAAATCAAAGCCGCCTTCAATTTCATCGCCCAAACCTACATCGATAATAGCTAAGTCAGGCAGGCTGTGTTCAAAGGCTTGCAGTGCTTGGGGGCGATTGTTGTAAACACTGACTTGATAGCCTTGCTGGGTAAAGGCATCGCGATAATTCTCAGCAATGGCTACTTCGTCTTCAACAATGGCGATATGTCTGGGCATTATTCATCCTAGGCTGACAGTTTTTTAAACTGTCATTAGCTTTTTATTAGGAACCTATTGTAATGCATAAAATGCTAAAACCTAGCCCCTGCCATAATTTGCCATAATTGTTCAGCGCTTTGCCATATTAGCCCCGCCTTAATGCCTTTGTTGCTTGTTTTACTACCCATTAGATACCCACGCAATGATAGAGGCACATTATGTTCAAGTTACGGCGTTACCCCAAGCGAGAAGTCTTGGTAGATTATCCCTACGGTTATACCGCCAAGAAACCCTCTTTTTGGCGTTTATTTCTTTTTTTGTTATTGACCGTACTGATCAGTACTGTCGCGTGGTATGCCTCTGCAGAGGAGACCTTACTTGAACAGCCGCTTTCAGAAGCGCTAGGGCCAGGCCAATGGCGCTTATCCGATGTAAAGGCAGGGCAGTTGTTATACAAAAAAAAGGGCGAGGTGTTATTCCATAATGCCACTGTGCTCAATAGTGAGGTTCATTTTACTCTTCATGGTTTAATGGCCAAGGCTGAGCTAAGCCAGCAATTTAAAAATCAATCGGATGATTGGGTTGAAGCGGTTTATGTTTTTCCTTTACCCGAAAAGGCGGCCGTGCATCTTATGCAGATAAAAATTGCCGACAGAATTATTGAAGGCACGATAAAAGAGAAACAACAAGCCAAAAAAATATATCAAGCCGCTAAAAAAGCGGGTAAAAAGGCCGGTATTATCGAGCAGCAACGGCCGAATATGTTTACGGTTAAAGTCGCTAATATTGCCCCCCATGAAACCATTGACGTTAATCTCGAGTACACGCAAACCATCGCCTATCAACAAGGTCGTTTTTCTCTTCGTTTCCCTATGACGATTACCCCCAGATATATCCCTGGTGCGCCGCTGAAAGACATTAGTCCATTAGATGAAACTATGAATGAAAAAAATATTGTCATGAAACCCGGTATAGGTTGGGCCTTTGATACTAAGCAAGTACCCGATGCTTCACACATCACGCCGATGTTAAACCCGGTTGCGGCCAGCGGACATCACGTGGTTAACCCTATAAAAATCACCGCTGATATTAATATGGCGATGCCTTTAGATCATATTGATAGTGCCTACCACAATATTATTTTATCTCGGCAAGATAATCGATATCACTTAAGGTTAAGTAATGACGTGGTGTCAATGAATCAAGATTTTGTGTTGAGTTGGACGCCAGATATAGGCATGGAACCTAAAGCGGCATTATTTAGTGAGACGGTTGCGGGTGATGAGTATCATTTATTTATGTTGTTGCCGCCCAATATACAATACGCTAAATCGGCTATGCCTAAGGAGGTTATTTATATTGTTGATACCTCTGGCTCTATGGGTGGGGTATCGATCAGACAGGCCAAAAAAAGTTTATTATTAGCGTTAAAAAAACTTAAACCAGACGATTATTTTAATATTATTGAGTTTAATAGCCAGCATTACCCTTTATATTCTCAGGCTGTGGTGGCAGATGCTCATGCTATACACAAGGCCGAAAAATTTGTTAACAACTTACAATCGCGCGGTGGCACCAACATGTTGCCAGCGTTGCAGTTTGCCTTAAACCATCAAGAGCATACCGGCAGGGTAAGACAAGTCATTTTTATTACCGACGGTGCGGTAGGCAATGAGGAAGCTTTATTTAAAGCCATTCATCATCAATTGGGTAGTAGTCGCTTGTTTACCGTGGGCATTGGCTCAGCACCTAATCATTATTTTATGCGTAAAGCGGCTGAGTTTGGCCGGGGCAGTTTTACCTATATCGGTAATATTAATGAAGTGAATGAAAAAATGACAAGCTTGTTCAGTCAGCTTGATAGCCCGGTTATGAAGGATATTACAATCACTTGGCCAGAGGGTGTGAGTGTTGAAGCGTACCCACAAAAAATCCCTGATCTTTATCAAGGTGAACCCTTACTGGTTAATATTAAAACCAATCATTTGCAAGGCGATATTAAGGTGAGCGGTAAAATTCGTGATAAGACATGGCATAAAACGATTAGTCTCAGCCAAGAGAAGAGCCAAAAAGATATTTCTAAACTATGGGCCAGAGAAAAGATTAGCAGCCTTATGGATGAAAAGGTTAAGGGAAGGGATGAAGCCTCTGTGAAGCGTGATGTTTTATCCGTTTCACTCAGCCATCAAATAATGAGTGCGTATACCAGCTTCGTTGCGGTTGATAAACAAGTAAGCCGAGAAATCACTGAAGCATTGAAAACATCACCGGTGCTTAATGCACGGCCTAAAGGCCAGGCCCCACAGACGTTCGCCTATCCCAATACGGCCACGCGCAGTCAACAAAGCCTCTATCTATCATTGCTGTTTTTATTGTTAGCCGGCCTTTGGTGTGTGCCGGGTATGCATCGTCAAGGAGAGTACTAATGTTTATGTTGTATAGACATTCACGTAGAGGGGTTTTTGCCCTATTGTTATTTAGTGCCGGCGCTTTTTTTGGCGACAGTGTTTGGATACAGGCTAAAGCGAAATTTGCCCAGTATTTAATAGCAGATGCCTGGCATAAAACCTTAGAGACTGGCGACAAGATCAAACCTTGGGCTTGGGCAGATACTTGGCCAGTAGCACGTTTGCAATCGGCGGTTAACAATATTGATCTTTATGTTTTAGAAGGGGCTAAGGGTAATTCTTTAGCTTTTGGCCCGGGCTATATGCAAGGGTCGGCTGATTTAAACAGCCACGGTACTGCTGTTATTGCCGGCCATAAAGATACCCATTTTAAGTTTATGAGTAAGATGCAATTAAATGATGAATTGCAGCTGACCGATTTTAGCGGTGTTACTCAGCGTTATCAGGTTCACGATTTACACGTTGTAGATAGTCGAGTCGAACACATTAACCTAGAGGGTGATAAACAAACATTGTTGTTAGTTACCTGTTATCCCTTTGACACTGCAGAAGTGGGTGGCCCACTTCGTTATGTAGCCAAAGCAAAAATGATTTAGAGGATGTTATGAATATGCAATCAACAAAAAGCACAATGTCTAGCTCACCCACCATGTACTTATACCAGCCGTTATCACCCATGCAATTGGCCGCGTTAATTCGCTCTGATTGGCGGAAGTTTTCACCTAATGCCCCTGATCAACGTATTTTTTACCCAAAGTTACACTTGGAATATGCAGAAAAAATAGCTCGCCAGTGGGATGCCGTAGAGCATAATGCTGGTTTTGTGGTTAGATTTGAAATGCCCTTAGGTTTTATCGGCCGTTATGAGCTACAGACGGTTGGCTATGATGAACATTTGGAATACAAAGTGCCGATCTATGAGTTGGATGATTTTAATCAAAAGATTGTTGGTAAAGTGGAGTTGGTATCGGCATTTACCCGTGATGATAATAATATTTGGATGCCGCGTAAGGGTAATGAATGTGTGGGATATCATTGAAAGTTGGCGGCTTTGGATAATAGCCGCCAGTAACCCCAGCAACGTGTGAAAGTTAAAAATAAGTGTGGGCTGATACAGATAAACACTCCTTTGCTAACGGGGCAGGCTCTACCGGTTTTGACTCGGTACCCATCAAACCTAACGTCACTGGATTCCGGATAAGCAAAAAACGCTTTCCGGAATGACGCGATCTGTATTTGATGTTTATGTTTTTTATTTATCGTCATGAGATATATGGCCCATAATCGGCATGGCTTATCAACCTGTCTGACGCTAACGGGGCAGCTTTGAATTTGGCTATATTATGCGTCCCAATCGGTTTTGATTCGGTAGCCATCAAACCTAATGTCACTGGATTCCGGATAAGCAAAAAACACTTTCCGGAATGACGCGATCTTTTTTTGATGTTCATGTTTTTTATTTATCGTCATGAGATATATGGCCCATAGTCGTCATGGTTTATCAACCTGTCTGACGTTAACGGGGCCGCTTTGAATTGGGCTATATTATGCATCCCTATCGGTTTTGACTCGGTACCCATCAGACCTAACGTCACTGGATTCCGGATAAGCAAAAAACGCTTTCCGGAATGACGCGATCTGTTTTTGATGTTCATGTTTTTTATTTATCGTTATGAGATATATGGCTCATAATCGGCATGGCTTATCAGCCTGTCTGACGTTAACGGGGCCGCTTTTAATTTGGCTATATTATGTCTCCCTATCGGTCATGATCTAAATAAAATAGCGAGTGTTACTTGGTCCCTTGGTTTCTAAATTTTTGTGGTGTCATCCCCGTCCATTTTTTGAACGCTCGGTTTAATGACGTGGATTCTGAAAAGCCAACAAGCTGAGCAATGTCTGCGACGCTCATACGGGTTTTACTGAGTTTTTCCAGAGTTAAGTCTCGCCGTATGAATTCTTTAAGTTCGCGATAACTGGTGTTTTCTAAGGCTAGTTTTCTGCCTAATGATGTTCTACTCATGTGCAATGAGTCAGCCAGTTGCTCTAGGGTGGGGAAGTTTAATTGTTCTTTTGACCGTTTGATGATTAAAATTCTAATGCGTGTTTCTAAGCTGCTATCTCTACCGGGTATGGATAAAAAATCTTTTGGTAGACGATTTAATAAATCAAAGAGTTCTGATCGAGAGCGAATAGGGTGAAGATGTTTAAATTTGTCATCAATAATCAATGCATTGCTGCTGGCGTTGAAATGAACAGGGCATTGAAAGAGTAATTTGTAGAGTTTTGAGTGTGCGGGCTCAGGGTAGGAAAACTCAGCGTAGAGTAGTTTGATTTTTTGATTGCTAAACCAGCACGCCAATCGATGCCAATAAAATAAAATATATTCTACGGCAAAGTGGTCGATATCATGCTCAGGGGTATGATTAACCAACGTTAGGGCTTGATACTCGTCTCTGGACTCTAGCGATACAATGATATCGCTCTCAACTAAGTGGTAGATTCGATTTATTTCTTTAAAGAAGTGGCTGAGGCTGGAGCTGCGTCGGGCTAATTTACAGGCCGTGGCAAAGGTGCCGCGTTTGCAAGGTTTACGGGTAAAGCCAAGAAACTCATCATCCATAGTATCCCAAAGGTATTGCCATAATTTTGAAAATTGTTCGGCACTGATGGTGCTTGCGGGGTTATTGACTACGGCGGGGTCAACGTCAATGGCTTTGCATATTGTTTCAGGGCATAAGCCTTTGCGTTTTGCGCTCGCCAACGTGACGTGGAAATAATGAGGTGGGATGGTGATCATTAAACCTGTCGATCCTATTACTTAATAATGCCCAATTATAAAGGGGTTTTAAGTAATATAAAAAGGGGAGACTAAGCTCCCCCTCACACTGTGAGACAGAGAATGTACCGTTAAATCTAAAAATCCTCTTCATCTAGCGCCATAATAGCGGCATGATCCTGACAAATACTTTCATTTAAGCCTTTTATGCGTGGTAACAAGTGGCTGAAATAAAAGGCAGAAACATGACGTTTACCACGATGCAGAGGCGTATCAGCTGTTGCTACACTCGTCATTTTCGACCACATGTAGGCGAGTATCACGTAACCAATAAGGTCTTGGTAGTAAACCGCGGTGGCGCCGATTAGCTCAGGCGTTGCATTGTTGACCAAATATTCGGTTGTTGTTTTTAGCAGCTCTGCTGCCTCGCATAAGTCTTTTGTCATGTTATCTGAAAGGGAAGAGGTTGAGGCAAAACTGATCATTTCTTCTACTAGGCCGAAAACGCTCGCACCTTTTGAGGGAATAACTTTACGCCCTAGCAAGTCCATCGCTTGAATGCCGTTAGTCCCTTCGTAGATTTGGGTGATGCGCACATCTCTTACGAGTTGCTCTTGGCCCCATTCCCTGATGAAACCGTGGCCCCCTAACACCTGTTGGCCCAAGATGCAGCTTTCTAGGCCTCTATCGGTACAAAAGCCTTTTACGATAGGTGTTAGTAAAGAGACTTTGGCCGCGGCGGTCTCTTTTGTGTCGGTATCGCTAGAGAATTTCACGATGTCCAATAGGTTGGCGGCATAGGTGCTAAAACAGCGACTGGCTTCGGTAAAGGCGCGCATGGTGAGTAACATGCGTCGTACATCGGGGTGAACCATGATGCTTTCTGGTTGGTCTGGGCCATGGGTTGAGTTTGGCGAGCGGCCTTGTAAACGTTCTTTAGCGTAAGCCGTGGCGCATTGGTATGAGCGTTCTGATGGCCCAATACTCTGTATGCCAACACCGACACGTTCATAGTTCATCATGGTAAACATCGCCATGAGGCCGCGGTTCTCTTCACCCACGAGATAGCCTTTAGCGCTATCAAAGTTCATAACGCAGGTGGGAGAGGCTTTAATGCCCATTTTATGTTCAATGGAGCCGCAGCTAACGCCGTTAGCCTCACCATTGTCTAAACGTTTGGGGACTAAAAATAACGAGATACCTTTAGGGCCAGCAGGAGCGTTGGGTAATTTTGCTAACACTAAATGGATGATGTTATCAGTGAGATCATGGTCGCCGCCGGTGATGAATATCTTGGTACCTGACACATTGTAACTGCCATCGCCATTATCTGCGGTCTTGGTTTTGATGAGCCCTAGGTCGGTACCGGCATGAGGCTCGGTTAAGCACATAGAGCCTGCCCATTCGCCAGAATAGAGCTTGGGTAAATACTTTTCTTTTAACGCTTCGCTGCCATGCTCATCGATTGCTAGGCAAGCTCCGGCGGTTAGCATTGGAAATAGCGAGAAAGATAGGTCTGAGCCGGAGAACATTTCTTCGCAGTGCACCGCTAAGGCTTTAGGTATGCCAAGTGCGCCAAAGTCTGGGTTGCCGGTTAAACCAACCCAGCCGCCCTCACTGACAGCTTGATAAGCCTCTTTGTAGCCTTTGGCGGTGAAAACTTGCCCATCATTGAGAGCGCAGCCTTCTTCATCGGCGTTGCGGCTATTGGGGGCAATAAGTTCGCGGCTGATTTTGGCACATTCGTTAAGCATCGCTTCTGCGGTATCGGCATCAATACGCTCTGATAACACGGCGTTATCTGCCCATTGTTGTGGAAGCTTAAAAACCTCGTTGATTAAAAAAGATACATCGTCAATGGGAGGGTTGTAATCGGCCATAATGTTCACTTCTTTGTGTTCGGGTGGGTTAATAATACAATGGTGTTCAGTAATAATTGATTGGTACCAGTATCCTGCTATGTTGGCCGCTATGCTTGACCCGTTTTCTCAGCTTTGATGACCGTTTAGCTCGATACCTCATTACGGTTATGCCTAACTATAGTCATATGTGTAAAAGTTGCTTATTTTAGTTTAGCGCAGTACTTGCGATGATGGCCGGTAATACTTGTCGACTAGTCCAGGTTTTTGAATAGACCTAATGTTTATGTATTTTAGATATCACTACGCTCAAATTGTTTATACTGTGCACCGCTTAATAATGGCACTTTAATTTATAGGACGTCTCTAGCAACCCATGTCAGCCACTAAATTTAACACCAAAATACCCGTAAAAATTAAATGGATATTACCTTTTTTGATTATTGCTG
>JBNMPS010000116.1:0-9077 GCA_051277005.1 Pseudohongiellaceae bacterium | reverse complement strand
GCGTAATGAAATTATCATGGTGATTGTCTAAACTTAAGCTATTGTTTATCTCAATTAACTAAATAGCGAGCAAGTGAGTAATGAAAGTACTAGTGACTGGCGGAGCCGGCTATATTGGAAGCCATACCTGCATTGAATTATTAGCGGCGGGTTATGACGTGGTTGTGGTTGATAATTTATCCAATAGCCAGCTGGAGTCGCTTAATCGTGTGGAGGAGTTAGCTGGCCGTAGTGTTGATTTCCATCAGGTGGATATCTGTGATGTGCCCGCTTTGGATGCTGTGTTTGCCAATAACAATATAGACGCAGTGATTCATTTCGCTGGACTAAAAGCGGTTGGCGAGTCTGTCAACGAGCCAGGTCGCTACTACCATAACAATGTTCATGGCACCTTATGCCTTTGTGAGGTAATGGCACGACACAATGTGTTTAATTTGGTGTTTAGCTCATCCGCCACCGTCTACGGCGACCCAGCATCTGTACCCATTGATGAGAGTTTCCCGCTGTCGGCGACCAATCCCTATGGTCGCTCTAAGCTGATAATCGAAGATATTCTACGTGATTTTTATGTCTCAGATCAGCGTTGGAACGCCATTCTTTTACGCTATTTCAACCCTGTTGGCGCCCACAAGAGTGGTCGTATTGGTGAGGATCCTAATGGTATCCCTAATAATCTTATGCCGTTTATTACCCAAGTTGCTGTTGGTAAACTAGAAAAGTTAGCCGTGTTTGGAAGTGATTACGATACCGTAGATGGTACCGGTGTACGGGACTATATTCATGTGGTTGATCTCGCTCTTGGGCATCTTAAGGCCCTAGAGAAACTAGCCTCAAATCCAGGTGCTGTTGCTTATAACTTAGGCACGGGCTGCGGCTATTCGGTATTACAAATGGTGGCGGCGTTTGAGAAAGCATCAGGCAAGAATATACCTTATCAGCTCGTTGATCGTCGTCCCGGTGATATTGCCAGCTGTTATGCGGCACCAGCTTTTGCAGCCAGCGAGTTAAACTGGCGTGCTGAGCGGGATATTGAGCAAATGACTGCTGATAGTTGGCGCTGGCAAAGCCAAAACCCTAACGGTTATAAATAGCTAGCTCCATAAATGGGTGCAACCAGTGGCTGGATAATAACCAAAGTGCTTTGGAACTCTAGAGACCTCAGAGCCGTTTTAAGTCCCGTTGCCGCCAATATTCTTCGGCTAAATCTAATGCGGCCATTTGACAGTCAGCTTTTTTCATCAATCGCAGCGCTATAGCGGTGGTACCGATTATGGCTTGATGGCCATAATTGTCGTTTGCTTGTCCACGCCATACAGCAATTAAGTGTTGAATATCTAGTTTTTCTGGCTGCGACTGCCGGCCTTCAACCATTTTTGGCCACAGCTCTTCTGCGATGACACCATCAATGACTGTTTTGACGATACAGCTCGCTTCTGGGCGTCGCTCTATCTCGCCCCCTTCACCTTTAAACACTGCCGCATTTGCTTGTCCAAGCTCTAATGCCGCCTGTTGATGGCTGTCGCCATAAGCCGGATGAAATATGCTCTGCATAGAATAGGGTGCTGCTAACGGGTTTATCAGTCGCGACAAGGTGTGTACTGGTGAGCGTAACCCTAGGCTGTTTCTGAGGTCGATTATACGTTGTAGGGTTGGACAATAACCTCCCAAAGGTAAGTAGGCAAATTGATGTTGTTGTAAGTGTTCTTCTACATCCTGCCAGTTGTTGGCGATGGGGATGTTGAGTTTTTTTAACACCTGTTCAGTATAGAGTCGCCCGATGGTGTGTCCCGCTGC
Source organism: Pseudohongiellaceae bacterium (assembly GCA_051277005.1). Classification (GTDB taxonomy): domain Bacteria; phylum Pseudomonadota; class Gammaproteobacteria; order Pseudomonadales; family Dasaniaceae; genus Dasania. Next base: position 7,283 of record JBNMPS010000116.1, on the reverse strand, counting down.
ACCATGCATCACTAGGCGGTGACCTTTTTCGGCCAATAAAAAACAGCTCAGTAAATACCAGGGCAATTGGCGTTTTTTTCCAGCATAGCTGGACCAATCGAGATCAACGTTTATTTTTGGTGCAGTTATCGAATCACGTACCGCGCGTACAAAACCGGTTAGCTCTTGATGGCTTTCTTCTTTCACTCTGAGCAGCATTAAAAATGCCCCCAGCTGGATGTCCTCAACCTCATTGTTCAGGATCATCTGCATCGCTTGATAAGCCTCAGCTTCAGTCAGTGAGCGGCTGCCAGTCTTACCTTTACCAAGAATGCGAACAAAAGGGGCGAAAGGGTGTTCGCTATCTTTGTGTTGGCCGAGTCGTTGCTGATATTGCTGGGACATATTGTGAGTCTTTGTTAATGCGGGTTACAGATAATGTTTAGATAGCTGTTTTACAAGCAGTTATCCGGTTTAGGTAGGCCGGCAATTTTGGCGGCAATTTTTGCCGGGCTGCCGGGGAAAAGTCCCAATAAATAAATGCTGTTACCTTTGTCACGGCCCAACTGCTGGCCAACATACTTTACCAGTGGTCGCATTGCAGGAGAAAGCTCAAAATGTTGATAAAATTGCTGCAGCACATTGATTACATCCCAGTGCGCGGCGGTTAACTCAATCTTTTCATTATTTGATAAAGCTTCTGCGACTTGCGGGTTCCAGTCCGCTAGGTTTTTCAAAAAGCCCTCTTTATCAAGAGGTATAATTTTTTCGCCAATAAGCAGATGCATTTACTCAATACCAGCTTTGTACGGTTTGATGCTGGGTGACTAAATCAACAAAACCCTGGTCATCAATCACGCTGACAGCGGGGCTCAGTCTTTTGTCTAGCCCTCGCGCCAGCACATCTGCTTGTAGTGCATAGATCTTTTTAGTGGGGCAGTTGGCTAAATATGGGCTGCCATTTTGGCCCGCATAAACGCCATCCTCAATCAATAAGATTGTATGCTTATCGGTGCATAGCCGCAGGCATTCTGCGAGACAGTTGCTGTGTGGTGGTGATTTGTTGACGGTATGTAATATCATCAGTGTTTTAGTTAAAAGTTTAAAATAATGTCCGCGTTATCTAACAGCTCTACAATACGGTTACTGCTTAAGTTTTTAGTGGTAATAGACAGTTCATCTTCTGTAATATTTCTGCTGTTGAGTGCTTCGCTGTCAACGTAGATATCTTCAATGTCATACAGCACTAGGGCGGCCAGCATTTTTTGCTGGCTCTTTGCAGCTATTGATTCGGACTGTTGGTTTTTTAACAGTTGCCAAACGCCATCACCAATAAACAGTAATGCTAAATTCTGGTCAAACACGGCTGTTGCTAGAGCAACATCAATGGCTTCACGCGCCAAGGCATTGCCGTAAGGTGCCTGGCGACAAACGATTAAGATTCTTTTGTTGCTGGTGCTCTTGGCCATGTTAGCGCCCAAAGGTAATCAAGCGATCGGAGTTGATTGCTGCATCAACTAATTGGCCAAGGCCACCAATAGTAAAGCCGGGTTGGATATTATCGGCGCTTTTCTCATAACGATTAGCTTCTGTTGCATCCAGCACGCCGCGTTTTAATGCGCTAGAAATACACACCACCAGATCAATTTTATGTTCTTTAGCAAGTTGTTGCCATTTCTTCGGTAGTGATTGCTCATCTTGGGCGGGTGTTATTAATGCGTTACCGTTATTAACGGCATCATTATAAAAAAAGATACGTAATACTTGGTGGCCGCAGGCCAAACTCGCTTTGGCAAAGCGCAGGGCGGTGTCTGAGGATTGGCTACTATAAGGCGCGCCAAGAATGAGTAATGAAAATTTCATGACCGAAGTTTAGCACCCTTAACTACCAAATAAACAAAAGCCCCGATAAATCGAGGCTTTTTGGTACGCTGTTATTAAAGGGGTTAACCGTCCCTTTTAGTCTCTCATTACACCTAGTATATGTAGCAAACTGGTGAACAGGTTGTAGATGTTTAAGTAGAGTGACACTGTTGCCATCAAGTAGTTTGTTTCACCGCCATGGATGATACGGCTAGTATCAAACAGGATGAAGCCAGACATCAACAATACAATACCGCCGCTGAGTGCTAGCTGGGCAGCAGGTAAGTTTAGACCAAACATGGAGCCAAACATTAGCGCCACGGCGATTAACACCACTACCACTAGGCCCGTCATTAAAAAACCGGCCATAAAACTGAAGTCTTTGCGGGTTGTGAGTACGTAACCAGACAAGGTAAAAAATACCAAGGCTGTGCCGCCTAAGGCCTGCATTACAATTTGGCTGCCATTTGCCATTGCCAAATAATGGTTTAGAACTGGGCCTAGAGCCCCACCAAGTAGTGCAGTGAAGGCAAATACAACGTAAATACCTTTTGAGGTGTTGGCTGTTTTGGGTAGAACAAACCAGATCAAAACGATAGCCGCAATAGACATCATCATGCCTGCGCCATAGCTTAGGTTGGACCACATAGCCAGACCTGCTGCGCCTGCGCTGACCAGTAGGGTCATCGATAACAGCATGTAAGTGTTACGTAGTACTTTGTTAGTTGCTAGTGCCGAATCCGCGGATGCCGCGCTAGCTGCAAAAACCGGGTTGTCACGCATGATTTCTCTCCATTAGATTTTACAATTTACTTATGATTGATAATAAACGGCTTAAATATTAAAGCAAGTGCTATTTCGAGCGCAAGCTGTTGAATTTAAAGATATTAAGCCTGTATTCTGTGTGACTATTAATAACTACATTGGTTCCCTATACGCCACTGATTATCTGGATGTGTGTTTATGAGAATAATTGGGTATTAGGCGGATAATCAACCGCTACATAGCTAATTGATTGCTGCAAGCACGTATCACTACAAATGTTGGTGGGTGGAAGTTAACGCTATGAGGGGTTAGCTGTTAGGCTTTCAAACTCTGTCTAGTTCACCTCTGCTCAAGGTGATGCATACACTGTGTTTAATAATTAGCGATAGCGAGTGTCTATAAATAGGAGTCGAGTAAAAGTAAGGCTTATGTAGGGAGTGGGCTAAGGACTCAAGCAAGATCAGATCAGCCCTTACTGGTAGCCGTGAAATTGGGTGAGAGTTGATTTCAGGCAGTAAGCTATTCTAATAAACTATAGCATTTGAATTGATCACGACCAGACTCCTTAGCTTTATACATCGCATCATCTGCTTGGTTAAGCCAGCTATCAAAATCAAGTTTTGATTCAAACTGACTTATGCCAATACTAACCGTGATGTTAAAGCTTTCGCCCTCTAAAGACTTAACTTTCAGTAAAGACAGCTCCTTTTGTAAGCGTTTGGTAAATATAACCGACTTCTCAAGTTCTGTGTCAGGCAGTAACATAATGAATTCTTCACCCCCAAAACGTGCCAGAATATCATTTTTCCTCATGGTTTTTTTGATGGTTTTTACTAAAAGTATCAACACTTTATCACCGGTGAGATGTCCATATTTATCATTAATAATCTTAAAGTAATCAATATCGATCATCAATAAAGATAAGGTATGGGGGCGCCGTTGACTTCGATTGATTTCCCTCTCGGCAAGTTCAATAAAATAACGCCGGTTATAAGCGTTCGTCAGAAAATCTGTGTGTGCTTGTAGATACAATTGCGCATGGGTTTTTTCAAGCTTCGTACTGATAGAATAAACCTTTCGCGCTATTAGTATAGAGATGATTAATGCAATAAAGATAACCGCAAAGGCAATTTTTAATATTTCTTGTCGGTTTTTTTCATATAAACTGATATTAAAGTCAATGCCTAATAAGCCAAAAAACCCACCATTTTGATCAAAAATTGGCACAGATGCACTGATAATATATTGCCCATTTTCAAGATAAAACTCATCGTCTATATCAATTTTTCCCACGTGTAAAGTTGGCAGCCAGTTTCTGAAAGCATCTTCGGACTTATCAAATTCATAAATATCCATAACCAAGGATTTATCTAATCCTTCTTTTTTAATTAGTCTGTTATCATTAGCTGTATCTAAAATATAATAAATTTTCTTGTCGATTTCTCTCATGGTGTAAAGATAGAGAATATCGGGAACTGCGTTATGAATATCTACCAGAGGTGTAATGATTTTTCGATAAAAGTCATTGTTAGTTTGTTCAGGTTTAGTGAGTAATTGATGCTCTGCTGTATTTACATACTTTGAGGCAATTCTTGCGAGATCAACTAATTCTTTTTGTACCAATTTAAATTGAAATCGATCATTTAAGGTATACATAACAAGAGTAATAATGAGCGCAAGAAAAAACACTACCATGCCAGATAGATAGGCTGAAATAAGAGGCCTTTGTACCTTTAAAAGTTTCATAGCAGCATAAGCTTCAATGTGTGCTCGGAATTTTAGTTGTTATTGAGTTGTTATATAAGCGAATGGCTTATTATTAGAGAAGCAGTGGCTTTAAGGATAAAAGGGGAGCAGTAATGATATGTTATGTTTATTAAAGACTTAGCATACTAATGTCTAATTAAGCATACCGCAACACATTTTCGAAATAATCACTGTCATCGACTCATGCTTTAAAAAAACTAATACCCGACGTCGGGTTGCTGCCTGCACCGCGGGCTTGAATGCCTGCACTTAAAAAGGGAAGTATAGGCTTTTGTGAGTGAGCTTAAAAAATGATCAGGGCTCATGGTTAGAGGCATTACCCTCAATTAATCAACAGCCAGAATTAGATTGCTGCCGAAAGCATGAAGGCTGTAGACCGCTCATGAGCTCCCTTTGTATCGACCACCAAGACAGCAAATCTGAATAAGGTGGTTATCAGTGATAGGGTTGTAGGGGCTTATTAAGGGCTGGGAGTCCTTAGCCAGCGAAAGAAAGTTAGTTACGAGTCAATATACATGGCATTCACATGTTTGTAGAAAATAACAGCCCCACCAAACGTGATAAATAATTGCCGTTCTTTGATTCCTTAGGGTAAAGTAGCGAATAAAAGTGCGTTTGTTCTTCTTATACGCTCAACCGATTAAAATATATCAAGAATGCTGGAAGCTTTAATCTACCTTTGGTATTTTTATGCCAATTATAGGCGGTATGTCGAGCTGTTTGTGGGGATCCCCGCTTACACAGTATTTATTTAATGGATAACAGGTTATAGATATGAAAAAGTTAAAAGTCGCTATCATTATGGGCTCTCAGTCTGATTGGCCAGTAATGAAGTTTGCCACACAGGTGTTAGATGCCTTAGAAATACCTTATGACACTATGGTTGTGTCGGCACATCGAACACCAAAGCGCTTATATGAGTTCGCTGAACGTGCAGAAGATACCTATAACGTTATTATTGCTGGCGCTGGTGGTGCTGCTCACTTGCCCGGTATGGCAGCGGCACTGACTTGGTTGCCTGTGATTGGGGTTCCAGTTTCTAGTAAAAATTTAAAAGGTATAGATAGCTTATTATCCATTGTACAAATGCCTAAAGGTGTTGCCGTTGCGACTCAGTCGATTGGTGAATCAGGTGCCTTTAACGCAGGGCTAATGGCTGCACAAATAATTGCTACAAGTAATGATACCATTAAGGCTAACTTAAAGCAGTGGCGTGAGCAACAAACCAACCAAGTGCCTTGGGAGGTCGTATAATGCATATTGGGGTCATTGGTTGTGGACAATTAGCTCGAATGTTAGCGCTAGCGGGTATTCCCTTAGGGATAAAATTTAGTTTCATTCATGATGATGCTACACAAGACACCCGCTGTGTTGACGGTTTAGGTGCCGTGATTTCGATAAGTCTTTACGACGATGTTAGTCAGCTTTTTAAAGCGTTGGGTGAGCCTGATTGTATTACTATTGAAAAAGAGCAAGTGGATAGTGAACTATTAGCTGCTTTTCAAAAGCATTGTCACATTTATCCAAATATAGAAGCAGTTAAAGCCTGTCAAAATAGAAATGCAGAAAAGCAATTACTTGATCAATTATCAATCCCCACATCACCTTATTTGTATTGTGTTACTGCGCAAGAAGCGCTGGAAAAGTTGAAGCTACCTATGGTGGTTAAATCTTGTCGCGATGGTTATGACGGCAAAAACCAATGGCGATTAAAAACACAAGCAGATGTTGACGCGTTTGATCGTTTTGTAGCCGACAGTAGGGGCACTAACAGTGCTTTAGATGAGTATATTATTGAATCATGGGTGTCGTTCGAAAAAGAAGTCTCGTTGATTTCAGTGCGGGGTATTAATGGTGAAATCACTCATTACCCTTTAACTGAGAATATTCATGAAAAAGGTATCTTAATAAAATCAATAGCCCCAGCAACTCAGATAAGTGAACATCATATAGAGTGTGCACAATCGTATACTGAGAAGCTACTAACATCGTTGAATTACGTTGGCGTTATAGCGATGGAATGTTTTGTGAAAGGCGATGAGCTGATTGTTAATGAGCTTGCGCCACGTGTGCATAACAGCGGCCATTGGACACAAATGGGCAGCATTACCTGTCAATTTGAGAATCATGTGCGGGCTATTTCTGGTTTTGCTTTAGGCAGTACCCAGATTTTAGGTGTTGCAGGCATGGTTAATTTAATAGGTAGTAATAAGCCACCGTTAATGGAGGTATCAAAACTTTCTAAGATCTATTGGTATAATAAAATTGTTAAACCGCAGAGAAAGCTTGGCCATATTAACTTCTTGGCCAGTGATTATCAGCAGCTTGCAAAAGAAATGGGGATTTTCTCCAGTATCTGATGGCAGCTCCACATAAAGAAAACGACGTTTAGCTTATACGCAGTACAACCTAATTATCAGCTTTGTTAATCTAATTTTAATGCTGGTGATAAGAGTTATTTAGAGTCTTTGCCTATCAAAGAGCCCTTCTAAATAACCTACTGCGAGAACAACAATGAGAAAGTCAAATCTGACTTTATTGATTTTAGCTTCACTATTAACCACACAGCACGCTACCGGATTCGAAAAAGGAGACGTTATTGTTCGAGTCGGTGCTGTAAACGTTAGTCCTGACGATTCTTCATCTAACGTTTTCGCTGGCGGTGCTGACCTAGGCGTTAGTCTTAGCGTTGACGATGACACTCAGTTAGGCTTGAACTTTGCGTATTTCTTGACAGATAGTATTAATGTTGAGGTATTAGCTGCAACACCAGTTCGGTACCATTGAGCAGCGCAATCCTTTCTTCTGATAGTAACTCTAAACCAGCAAAATTTAATGTGTTTTGGGACGATTTACCTACGGTACCCAGCAATCTCCGAAGCGCTGTCATTCGTGCTAGCAACTCATCA
>JBNMPS010000115.1:0-9282 GCA_051277005.1 Pseudohongiellaceae bacterium | reverse complement strand
GAGAAACACAATGCATCTGACCCAGAAAGACGAGCAGCACCCTATGCAGTGAATCAAATCGTCCATAACTCCAATGATCGTCTGGAACACGATCTAGCGCTTTGCGTTAAGTATAAAGTGCCTATCGTAATTACCTCCCTGGGGTGCAACGAATCCGTTATTGATACTGTTCACTCATATGGTGGCTTAGTATTTCACGATGTGATCAATAATAAATTTGCCAAAAAAGCAGTATCTAAAGGTGTTGACGGGCTTATTGCGGTAGCAGCCGGAGCCGGAGGGCATGCTGGCACCACGTCGCCTTTCGCCTTAATACAGGAAATCCGCGAATGGTTTGATGGACCACTGTTATTGTCAGGCTCTATTGCCACTGGGGATTCAATACTGGCTGCACTAGCAATGGGGGCAGATATGGCCTATATGGGCTCAACCTTTATCGCAACCAAGGAAGCGAACGCCTCTGACGAATATAAACAAGCGGTAATAGATCATACTTCCTCAGATATTGTTTACAGTAATCTGTTCACCGGGGTACACGGCAACTACCTACGCTCTTCCATTGAGGCGGCCGGTATGGATCCCGACAATCTGCCTGAGAGTGACCCGTCTAAAATGAACTTCGGCCTTACTGAAAACGCCGATGCGAAGGCCTGGCGAGACATTTGGGGCTGTGGTCATGGAATTGGTGCTGTTAAGGAACTTCTTCCTACCAACGAAGTTATATCGCGACTTGAACGCGAATATCAAACAGCACAAAAACGGATAGCAGGTATATAAGTAAACAACGCCCTTTGTCCACATAACAAATAACTATAATAGATTTAGGAGAAATAAATCATGTCTAGCGAAGAAATAAACTCACATCTACCAAGCAAAGAAGAATACTTTCTTGAACTTAAGAAAACCCCTGCACTCTCATTACCAGCGTTCGGTCTTTTCCTGCTCGGCCTAATAATTATGGCTGGCGGTTCATATATGTCATTAACTGGAAAAATGCCTATGTGGGGAGCCACGCTTACCAATGGTGTCGGCTTGTATTTACTATTTACCATTATGCATGAAGCCATGCACCGTGCACTTTCCAGTAATAACTTCGTAAATGACTTTCTTGGTCGTTTCTCTATGATGCTTTTGATTCCAGCTGCTCCTTTTGAGATTGGACGCTGGGCTCATTTTCAACATCATAGATTTACCAGCGACGAAAGAGATCCGGATCAGTTTATCCACCATGGTAAATGGTGGACTATACCTGTACGCTGGGCCAACTTTGATCTCTACTATCTGTACTGTTTTTTTCGTGATGGTGGTAAACAGAAAGAACGTCATTCAAAGTCGCTACTCATCACACTTGCACTTTTCGCAGTAGTAATTTCAACATTGATTTATTTTGGTTTTGGCATGGAACTACTATTCTTGTGGTTTTTACCTACCCGGATAGCACTTGCAATGATTGCCTTAATTTTTGTATTTCTTCCCCATTATCCAGGCGATATTTCCGCTGAAGAAAACGAATATCAGGCTTCTACTATCAGACGCGGCTGGGAATGGTTATTAACCCCCATTTTCGTCTACCAAAATTATCATCTAATCCATCACCTTTGGCCGACGGCACCTTTTTATAACTATATAAAAATCTGGCACCTAAAGTATGATGAGATTGCAGCATATAATCCTGCTATACAAAAATCTTTTGGGCTTACGCCTATTAATTATGAAAAAAAATCAGAATTTACGCCAGTTAATCGTGATAATAAAACTACAAACTCTGGGGGTTTGTAGAAACAGCACCCCACGAAAATCGAAAGGATGAGGCGTAAGCCTCATTTTTCTCACATAACCATAAATACCTTGTATAACCGCTTCACTTGAAGATGCTCGCTTCAGGAAGTCTGAGCGATTCATAATTAAGACACATTATTATCTTAAGGGTATTCCCTTAAAAAGAAATGTAACGCATATTGTAATTTGCCCAGCCTTCCTCAAGGGGATGGTTTAGAAACGCTTTATGCTGTGTTATTGATTTCAACAAGAGAATAACCATTCTCTTTAATCAATGCCATAAACTTCCCCTAGTTTATTAGACACTTCTAGACTCTCGTAATACGGCGGTAGATTAAAAAATTCTAGTGTTGGTGTTTACATAATTCGAAGGAGAAACCCCAGTCCAATGTTTAAAGGCGCGAGTGAATGAACGGGGTTCACTAAAGCCTAAAGCGTTGGAAATATCTTTGATGTTACGCTTACTAATGAGTAAATATTCAATCGCCAAGTCACGTCGAATTTCATCCTTAATCATCGGGTAGCTTGTGCCCTCTACTTTAAGACGGCGGCGTAATGTTTGCGAACTCATATTTAAATTCAAGGCAATATTTTCAAAGCTTGGGCAATAAAGAGTATCGCTTTCATGATGAGTAATCATGGCTCGAATTTTGGCTTTAAAGCTGTGCTCACTCCCTGGAATAGTAATTAAATCTGCAGGTGAGTCACGTAAAAAACGGATAAGCTCTTGCTTAGTTCTAGCGCAGGGTAGATCTAAATATTTAGCGTGAAAACATAATTTGACTACCGGGCGATTGAAGCTGTGGCGACATGTAAAAAGTAACTTTGCTTCCTGCCAATGAGTAGGTTTGGGGTGAGTAAAACAAACTTGACTCAGGGGAATTTTCACATCAATTAGCCAACTAGAAAAGCGATGCCAAATAACTAACCAGAACTCGAGAAAGAAATGATTAGGGTCTTTTTTTGGGTGAGGAAATATGAATTCTAACTCGGCAAAATCATCGCGCCTAATTAGCTTCATTTGTATATTTTCTGTCATTAAGTTGTAAAAGGAAATGCCTTGCTCAAGCATATTTTCAAGACTTTTATAGTGCAACACATGACGTGCCATAAAAGGAAACATCCCCACTTTACAGGGATGGTCAGTACAGCCAAGGAACTCATCATTTAGACTTGCCCACACGTATTGCACTAAACGCGTCATTTGTTCACTATTTACCCATTGCTGGTTTGGCAAAATAACAATATCCAGTGCCGCTAAAACCGCGTCACCATCAAAACCTTTACGCACAGCACAATTGAGCGCTTCATTAAAATAATGAATATCTACTTTAGCCATGATTACTTTATTTGTCACCCATATTAGTTATCACTATACAGTGTCATGTAATGTATTGTGAGTTATATCGTCATTTTTTGTCATATTAATGGTTCATTATTTTAGCGATAGTATTCGTATATATTTTTACAAAAGAGATCTCTTTATGTCAAATAAGCTACTCGTTGAAATTATTGATCACACTGCGCTACTTACCATTAATAATCCACACGCAAATACTTGGGATCCTGAAAACCTTACTGCACTAACGCAAACTATTGATGAACTTAACAATAACAAAAATGTGTATGCACTGGTATTAACAGGTCAAGGCGACAAATTCTTCAGTGCTGGCGCCGACTTAAATATGTTTAGTGATGGCGATAAAGGTAAAGCACGGAACATATCAAGCATATTCGGTAAGGCTTTTGATGCATTGAGCAACTTTAGAGGGGTCACAATAGCGGCACTTAATGGCTATACCATGGGTGGTGGCTTAGAAGCGGCTTTGGCTTGCGATATTAGAATCGCCGAAGAACAAATTTTACTCGCCCTACCAGAAGCCAAGATTGGGTTATTGCCTTGTGGCGGTGGTACACAGCGTCTATTGAGTCTAACTGGTGAAGGCTGGGCTAAACGCATTATTTTATGTGGCGAACGCATTAATGCAGCGAAAGCCAAAGAGATTGGTCTAGTAGAAGAAGTTGTCGCTAAAGGTCAAGCCAAGAACTCCGCACTTGATTTAGCCAGTCAAGCCGCCCAACAAAGCCCATCGAGCGTTGCCGCATGTAAATCGCTGATTCAAGAATCACGCTCGATATGGGAAAAAGGCCTGTTATTAGAGCGTGAATATTTTGCCGATTTATTTGATACCCAAGATCAAAAAGAAGGTGTTAGCGCCTTCCTAGAAAAGCGTAAACCCCAATGGAAAAATGCTTAATTTTATTAAACAAGTTTAAGGAGAGGAATAATTATGTCTACTAATCAAGATTCAGTTGTTATCGTTAGCTGCGCGCGCACCCCAATGGGCGGTTTGATGGGCTCATTGAGTGAAGTTACAGCACCTGACTTAGGCGCAACAGCCATTAAAGCCGCGGTTGCCAACTCTGGTATCGATCCGCAAAGTGTAGAACAAGTTATTATGGGCTGTGAACTTCCCGGTGCAATGAAACAGGCACCCGCTCGTCAAGCCTCATTAGCTGCTGGCCTGCCGCTTTCCGCTGGCTGTGTCACTATTAATAATATGTGTGGCTCTGGCATGAAAGCCGTAATGAACGCTCATGACCAAATCAAAGCGGGTACAAGCGATATCATAGTAGCTGGCGGCATGGAAAATATGAGTGCCTCGCCTTATCTGTTGCCTAAAGGACGTGGTGGTTTACGTATGGGCCATGGTCAAGTTTATGACTCCATGTTTTGCGATGGTCTCGAAGATGCCTACACAGGTAAATTAATGGGTGTTTTCGCTCAAGATTGCGCCGACGATTATGGTCTAACCCGTGAGGCGATGGATGAATTTGCTATTGAATCATTAAGTCGTGCCAACCAAGCTATAAAAGAAGGTTGGTTTGAAGCAGAAATATCACCTGTCACCATTACTTCCCGTAAAGGCGAAACCGTAATTAGCGTCGACGAGCAGCCAGGCAATGCCAATATTGCTAAAATTCCGACTTTGCGTCCTGCATTTAAAAACGATGGTACGGTTACGGCCGCAAATGCCAGTTCAATTTCAGATGGCGCCTCCGCGATTGTGTTAATGCGCGAGAGCCAAGCAACAGAGCAAGGTTTAGCGCCATTAGCTCGTATCAAAGGGTACTCGACTCAAGCACAAGCGCCAAGCGCGTTTGTTATTGCGCCAATTTGTGCAATAAAGAAAGTGCTAGAGAAAGCCAATTGGTCAATCAACGATGTGGATTTATGGGAAATCAATGAAGCCTTTGCGGCAGTAACTATGCTTGTAACACAAGAGCTTAAGCTCGACCCGAAACAAGTTAACATTCATGGTGGCGCCTGTGCCCTTGGTCACCCTCTTGGCTCATCGGGTTCACGCATTATCATCAGCTTAATCTATGCGCTTAAGCGTTTAGGTAAAAAGCGCGGTGTTGCGGCCTTGTTTATTGGTGGCGGTGAAGCGACGGCGATTGCAATCGAAATACTTTAACCCCTATATTTTAAAAACCTATTATTAAAATAAATTTAGAAGAGAAATATTATGGATCTTTCACTAACCGAAGACCAAGCCATGATTCAAGAGATGGCCGCTAAGTTCGCACAAACTGAACTTGCACCTGTGTCTGAAAAACTCGATCAACATGGTGATCGCCAGCTGTTCTTAAGCAATTTAAAAAAACTCGCTGAGCTCGGATTTATGGGGCTAAATGTTGGATCACAATACGGTGGCGCTGAAGCTGGCACGGTAGTCTTTAGCCTAGCAATGACTGAAATTTCACGCGCCTGTGCTTCAACAGCAGTAACTATGTCTGTTACCAATATGGTTGGTGAAGTGATTCAATCTGTAGCCAATGAAGCACAAAAACAAAAATATCTACCCAAACTTTGCAGTGGTGAATACGCCGCTGGTGGTTTTTGTTTGACTGAGTCTGGTGCGGGTTCAGATCCCTCAGGCATGAAAACTAAAGCCGTTTTAGAGGGAGATGAATGGGTAATCAATGGCGCTAAGCAATTTATCACTAGCGCTGAATATGCCGGTGTATTTGTATTATGGGCGGTAACTGATCCGAGTGCGCCAAAAGGTAAAGGCATTTCATGTTTCTTAGTTGAGGCCGATGCGCCTGGCCTGATTATATCGCCAGCTGAAAAGAAAATGGGCCAACATGCCTCATCTACTAACGAAGTAGTATTTGACAACTGCCGACTGCCTAAAGATGCCTTAATGGGTACACTAAACCAAGGCTTTAAAGTGGCGGTTTCTGAACTAGCTGGTGGCCGCATTGGTGTTGGTTCACAATCATTAGGCATAGGATTAGCTGCCATCGATTTTGCCCGTGAGTATTTGAATGAACGTCAACAATTTGGTCAAAAAATTGCTAACTTCCAGGGCATCCAATGGATGCTAGCCGATGCTTATACCGATTTAGAAGCGGCACGTTTATTATTAATGAACGCGGCGGATAAAAAAGATAAAGACCTATCATTTGGTAAAGAAGCTTCAATGGCTAAGCTATTTGCTTCAGAAAAAGCCAATCAGGTCTGTTACACCGCACTGCAACTAATGGGCGGCGCAGGTTACATTAAAGACTACCCACTAGAGCGTTATGCTCGTGATGTTCGCGTGGCAACCATTTATGAAGGCACCAGCGAGATTCAACGAGTGATTATCGCTCGAGAATTGTTACGCGAAATTAACTAATTTAAGGATTTATCATGGATTTAAATAACAAAGTTGTTGTCGTGACAGGCGGAGCTTCTGGCTTAGGGTTAGTCACTTGCCAAGAATTAGCCAAAAAAGGTGCAAAAATTGTTGCTTTTGATTTAAACGAAGAGACAGGAAAAACACTCGTCGCCAGCTTAGGTAATAATGCCATTTTTGCCAAAGTAAACGTTACCGACGAAATTTCTGTTGCCGCCGGCATTAAACAAGCAGTTGATGCGTTTGGCACTATTCACGCGTGTATTAACTGCGCAGGCATTGCTCCTGGCGGTAAAACCGTTGGTCGCAATGGCGCTTTAGCCTTACAGAAATTTTCGCAGGTTATTAATATTAACTTGGTTGGCAGCTTTAACGTGCTACGTTTAGCGGCTGAGCAAATGGCTAAAAACGAGCCTGATGCAAAAGGTGAGCGTGGTGTCATTATCAACACAGCATCGGTTGCAGCATTCGAAGGTCAAGTCGGCCAAGCAGCATACAGCGCAAGTAAAGGTGGCATCGTTGCGATGACCCTGCCAATTGCCCGTGATTTAGCTCCTCTTGGCATTCGTATTATGACCATTGCTCCCGGTATTTTCGATACGTCGATGATGAAAGGATTCAGTGACGAAATCCGCGAACCGCTCATCAACATGGTACAAAGTCCTAAGCGTTTTGGCGATCCTGTTGAGTATGCTGATTTGGCAGCTCACATCATTACCAATACTTATCTCAACGGCGAAGTTATTCGACTTGATGGCGCTATTCGAATGGAGCCTAAATAAGTAACCCTTTCCTTTTAGGAGGGGGGAAATTGCCCCTCTTTTTTTTTGCTATTCTTTCATTTTTTATTGGAGCGCTTTATGTTGAGTGATGTTAAAGTCTTGGATCTATCCACCTTACTTCCTGGCCCTTACGCTTCAATGATGCTCGCTGATCTCGGGGCGAAGGTTTTACGGGTTGAATCTCCAACTCGGGTTGATTTGGTACGAGAAATGACACCCAAAGTAGAAGGCTCTTCTGTCGCGCATCAATATTTGAATCGTTCAAAAAAATCAATAGCACTGGATTTAAAACAACCAGAAGCCATTGAAATAATCAAAGCGTTAGTCAAAGAGTATGATGTGGTGCTTGAACAGTTTAGGCCTGGCGTAATGGACAGACTCGGTATTGGTTATGAGGTCCTAAAAGCAATAAACCCGAAAATAATTTATTGTGCAATCACGGGTTATGGCCAAACAGGGCCTTACAAGAGTCGTGCTGGACATGATTTAAATTATCTTGCCATCGCTGGTATTAGCAGTTATTCCAGAAGAAAAGAACAATCTCCAACGCCTCAGGGAATTCAAATAGCCGATATTGCCGGAGGTTCTCTTCATGTGGTTATTGGTATATTAACAGCTCTACATCACCGTCAACGCACGGGAGAAGGTCAAATGATTGATATCAGCATGACCGATTGTGCCTTTGCCTTAAATGCAATGAGCGCTGCAGGAACACTCGCTGGCAATGATGTACCAATGGCTGAATCACATCCGTTTAATGGTGGTACTTTTTATGATTATTACCAGACTAGCGATGCTCGTTACCTATCCATAGGTAGTTTAGAGCCTAAATTTTTTAGTGGTCTGTGCCAACTCCTCGGTTTAGAGCACCTGCTCCCAATCGCTAACAAAACCTCAGTTCAACAACATATTAAAGACAGTTTTATTCACGCTTTTAAACAAAAAACTTATGCTCAATGGCAGGCAATATTTATCAAGCATGATTTATGCGTCGAGCCAGTACTTAACCTAAAAGAAGCCAGCGAGCATCCACAGATAGTCGCCCGAGGTATGATTGTCGATGTGCCACACCCGCAATCAGGCATGCAAAAGCAACTAGGCTGTCCCATTAAGTTTTCAATGTACCAAACACAGTATCAACAAGTGGGCGGTGAGGTTGGTGCCGATGGCAAGCAAATACTCACCCAACTTGGCTTTAACAACAGCAAAATAAATGCTCTTAAGAAAGATGGAATTGTAACGTTTAAAACACAAAGTAATCTTGGTAAAAACTTAATAACTTAATAACTTAATAACTTAATAACTTAATATAAATATCCTTGCCACGCGTGGACTTAAATAAAAATAGTAGCAAGGTATCGATAATTTTAATCTCAGAAACTAATCTTGATAACCAAATAATCGAGTCCAATCATAAAAGGTGAATGTCGTGCTTCAAAAATATCGTAACCACGTAATAGAACGTGCAGCTGAAGGTCTTGTGCCTAAAGCTTTAGACGCTGAACAAACAGCAGCATTAGTTGAATTAGTTAAAAACCCACCAATAAGTGAAGGAGATTTTTTAATTGATTTATTAACAAATCGTGTACCCGCCGGAGTTGATGAGGCCGCTTACATTAAAGCGGGATTTTTAGCAGCCGTTACTAAGGGTGAAACGACTTCATCTATCTTAACGCCTGAAAAAGCCACGCAATTATTAGGCACCATGTTGGGTGGTTATAACATTCAACCAATGATCTGTTAGACGACGATGCATTATCAGCAACGGCGGCTAAAGGCTTATCACATACTTTACTTATGTTTAACGCCTTCCATGATGTACAAGAAAAAGCTGAAGCAGGTAACGCTGCAGCTAAACAGGTTCTGCAAGCGTGGGCTGACGCAGAATGGTTTACATCAAAAGAAAAAGTCGCGAAAAAAATCACCGTTAAAGTCTTTAAAGTGACTGGTGAAACGAACACGGATGATTTATCACCCGCTCCAGACGCTTTGTCTCGTCCTGATGTTCCATTACAAGCTAAAGCAATGCTTAA
>JBNMPS010000114.1:0-9406 GCA_051277005.1 Pseudohongiellaceae bacterium | reverse complement strand
CTATTCAAGAAGTAAAACCGTTCATTTAGGCTCTAGTATTCCAGCCCATGAAACAATGCCTGGTGTTCATCGGGTAGCATCACTGTTAAAACGCTGGCTGCTAGGAACATACCAAGGTGCCGTTCAATCAAAGCAGCTAGATTACTATCTAGATGAATATACTTTTCGATTTAATCGAAGAACGTCGAGACCCAGAGGGTTATTATTTTACCGTTTATTAGAGCAGTCCATAGCAAGCCCTCCTTTGACCTATAATAAAATTAAAAATAGGTAAACACTAGATATAGAGGCCGGTATCTCTAAGTGGATAGCCCTTTTATCAATACTGATGTTCACTTTAGTCGCCGGCTTATCATTGTGCTTAGGTGGCTGACAGTTTACCAACCCCGGTCGCTTCATGGACTTTGAGCCCTGTAGCGGCTTAACTTATACACTCCGTTCGTGACTATAGTAGCTATGCTTATTGAGCCCGCTGAAAATCTACTTAGTACATACGCTGCTTTAACTTCCGCATCAGCACGCACATCGTCGCTTTTAATTTTGTTAGCGTTTACTTTCCAGTAGCGATAACTACTTCGGTGGATTTCAAACTCTTCGCATAACGATTTGATTGAGCGGCTCTCTTTCATTTCTGCAATTAACTTAAACCGTTCATTGAGTCCGATATCAAGAGAGCTGTAGCTTTTTTAGTATTTATTTCTCCATTCTAGGCTGCTGGTTTTCACCTTCCAACTCTCGAATTCGTCGCCGTTCTTCTGATATGGGAGCACCATGAGTTTCTTCTCCGTTGCGCTCTTCACGAAGACCTCGCGCCCATTTATCGACGGTGGATTTACCCACACCCATAGCTTCTGCTGTTTCTCTAATTGAATAATCCTTATCAACAACAAGCTCTGCTACTTCTTGCCTAAATTCTGGTTTAAAATTCTTTGTCATGATACCACCTTCGTTAATGATGACTATAATATCACCTCTAGTTCGGTGGACAAATTTAGTATGCCACTACAAATTTAAGCGCTCTACTACTGTTGTAATCCCCTGTCCTAAACCAATGCACATGGTTGAAATACCAAACTCCACATCTTTCTCTTCCATTACATTGAGTAATGAGCCAGAGATTCGCGTGCCAGAACAACCAAAAGGATGACCTAACGCAATCGCACCACCGTGTAAGTTGACTTTTTCATCCATAACATCAAGCAACTTTAAATCTTTTAAAACCGGTAAGGCTTGCGCCGCAAACGCTTCATTGAGCTCAACCGCACCAATATCATCAATGGTTAAACCTGCACGCTTTAACGCCTTTTGTGTTGAAGGCACTGGGCCATAACCCATAATAGAGGGATTAACACCGGCAATAGCCATTGCGCGAATTTTTGCAATTGGTTTAAGACCTAAAGCTTCGGCACGCTCTGCAGACATCATGATCATGGCAGAAGCACCGTCAGAAATTTGTGATGATGTACCGGCGGTTACGGTTCCGTTTTTAGGGTCAAAAATGGGGCGTAATTGCGCTAAGCTTTCTAAGCTGGTTTCAGGTCGAATCGTTTCATCTTGCCTCACCATTAAGTTAATGCCTTTTGCATCGTGACCGGGTAAGGCGATGATTTCATTTGCAAACTTGCCAGCTTCAGTTGCAGCCTGTGCCAACTGATGTGAACGTACGGCAAAAGCATCTTGTTGCTCGCGAGTAACACCTGACATCCTGCCTAAAAACTCAGCGGTAATACCCATCATACCGGCAGCCTTTGCGGCTTTTTTGCTCAAAGCGGGGTTAGGGTCAATACCATGATCCATCGGTAAGTGCCCCATGTGCTCAACGCCACCTACAATAAACACATCGCCTTGGTTACACATAATGGCTTGCGCTGCTGTGTGCATAGCACTCATTGATGAGCCACACAAACGGCTAACCGTTTGACCGCCAGCCGTAAATGGAATCACTGTTAATAACGACATCATGCGAGCGATGTTCCAACCCTGCTCGTTGGTTTGGTTTACACAACCCCAAATGACATCTTCGATTTCTTCTGGATTTACACTGGGGTTGCGCGCTAACAAACCATCCACTAACTGTGCCGACATATCCTCAGCACGTAGATTACGAAATACACCACCCTTTGAGCGCCCCATGGCTGTACGTGCATAATCCACGATTACTGCGTCACGTAAATTACTCATAAAAAGATTCTCCATTGGCAGCCATGGCCAGTAATTTTTCTGTCGGTTGGTACAACTTACCTAAATCTGACATTTGCGATGCCTGCTCGCAAAACGCTGCCACGCCTAAGCTATCAATGTAACGAATAATGCCGCCTTTAAACGGAGGGAAACCCACGCCGTAAATCATCGCCATATCCAGTTCGGTTGGGCTGGCGGCAATACCTTCTTCTAGGCAGCGTACTGATTCCATCGCGTAAGGCACCATTAGGCGAGACATGATTTCTTCTTCTGACATTTCTTTCGGTTCACCAACATGGCCTTTCAACAATTCAAAAACCGCTTCGTCGACAACTTTTGTGTTTTTGCCACGTTTGTCTTTTTCGTATTTATAGAAGCCCAGACCGTTCTTTTCGCCTAAGCGTTGGTTTTCTAACAAAACCTCAAGTGATGTTTTACCATCAGGTTTCATACGATCGGGGAATCCATCAGCCATTACCGCACCCGCATGAACACCCGTATCAATACCCACAACATCCAACAAATAAGCGGGACCCATAGGCCAGCCAAAATTTTCAGCGGCTTTATCGATTGCTCTAAAATCAACACCTTCTTTCAGTAAAGCATTAAAGCCCGCAAAGTAGGCAAACAATACACGATTCACCAAAAATCCTGGACAGTCATTAACAACAATGGGCTTTTTGCCCATGGCTAAAGCATACTTAGTCACTTTTGCAATTGTTTCATCGCTGGTTTTTTCGCCACGGATAATCTCCACCAAAGGCATACGATGCACCGGATTAAAGAAATGCATGCCACAGAAATTTTCTGGGTGCTTTAAAGAAGTGGCCAAATAATTGATGGGGATTGTTGAAGTATTTGATGCCAGAACCGCGCCAGCAGAGAGTGCGGCTTCGGCCTCTGGCAACACCGCCATTTTCACTTTAGGATTTTCAACCACCGCTTCAACTACAACATCAACACCTGCAATTTCAGCATATGTTAATGTTGGGTTTATTTTTGCCAATGTGGCAGCCATTTTCTCTGCGGTTAAACGGCCACGTTTAATTTGACCCGTTAATAACTTGCCTGCTTCAGCCAAACCCGCATCGATTCCTGCTTGTGCAATATCTTTCATCACGATGGGTGTGCCCGTAGACGCCGATTGATAGGCAATACCACCACCCATAATACCAGCACCTAATACGGCCGCTTGTTTAACATCACCCGCTGTTTTAGCCGATTTTTTGGCTAATTTTGAAACGTATTGATCACCCAAAAACACATTAACTAAATTACTAGACACATCAGTAGCAAATAATTTAATAAACGTTTTTGCTTCAATTTTTAACGCTTCATCTCTTTCTAAACGGGCATGTTTTTCAATTGTTTTCACACCGGCAAGCGGTGCAGGATAATGTTTACCGGCCTTTTTTGCCACAAAACCCTTTGAGGTTTCAAACACCATGCCGTGCTCTATCATATCCAGCTTTAAAGGCTCCATTTTTTTAGCACGTTGTTTTTTGTAATCGAAATCACCGCTGATGGCTTGCTTTAATAAGCTCATCGCAGCTTCTTCTAAATCTTCAAGCTTTACGACAGCATCGGCCATACCTACCGCCAAGGCTTCACGGGCGGTGTAGTTTTTAGCACCGGCAACCCACTCAATACCATTGTCAGCCCCCATCAAACGTGATGCTCTAACCGTGCCGCCCCAACCGGGTATAATACCCAACTTAACCTCGGGAAAACCCACTTTGGCGCTATCAGCCATAACACGATAGTCGGTGCTTAACACCATTTCTAAACCGCCACCTAACGCCACACCATTAATGGCTGAGACGGTAGGAAACGGTAGGTCTTCATAGCCATTTAAAAGACTATGAGCTTGAGTAATCATCTCAGTAATTGCTTTCTCACCTTGCTTGGCCAATACACCAAATTCGGTTACGTCGGCACCAACAATAAAGACGGCTTTATTACTAGCCAGTATTAAGCCATTAATACCGTCGGTGGTTTGTAATAGAACTAAAGCCTCTCGCAATTCACCCATCGTTAAACTGTTGAGTTTATTCACCGACTCGCCTTGCAAATCAAAAACAAGTTTGGCGATACCATCTACCAGTATTTCTACTGATATGGATTTACCTTCAAAAAGCATTTGTTTTCCCTTTTTTAAATAAATATTAAATACTAGATGCTAGATGCTAGATGCTAGATGCTAGATGCTAGATGCTAGATGCTAAATGGATCAACATCAGGGGAGGATAAATTAGCCACCCCCGATAACATTGTCTGCTCTAATGCCGCTGTACGCGGCAAAATACGCTCAAAATAAAACTGCGCCGCATACATCTTATTACGATAAAACTCATCATTATTTTCAGCTAATTTCTCTTTGGCAATAACCGCAGCTTTCGCCCATAGATATGCATACGTTATATAGCCCGCATACATTAAATAATCAACACAGGCTGCATTGACCTCATCTTGATTTTGCATAGCCGACATACCAATTTTCATGGTGTTGTCACTCCAAGATTTTAGTAAACCTGATAAAGGACGAATAAACTGTGCGGCCTCTTGATTATCTTTCTGTTCTTCACAGAAACTAGCCATCTCACCAATCAATAACTGAAGAGGCTCGCCAGCTTTCATTAAAATCTTACGGCCTAACAAGTCTAGCGCCTGAATACCGGTAGTGCCTTCGTACAACATAGAGATACGGCAATCACGAACATTCTGCTCCATGCCCCATTCTTGAATATAACCGTGGCCACCAAAAACCTGCATCCCTAAGTTAGCGGCCTCAAAACCGGTTTCTGTACAGAAAGCCTTTGCGATTGGGGTCAGCACCGACAATAATTCTTCGGCTTTATCGGCATCGCCGCCAGCGGGCTGGTTGGTTTTATCACTTAAATTGGCAACCCAATACACCAACATACGGGCACCCTCGGCAAAGACCTTTTGAGTCAATAACATTCGGCGTACATCAGGGTGAACAATAATAGGGTCAGCTTCTTTATCAGGCGCTTTTACTCCCGACAATGAGCGCATTTGGATACGATCTTTTGCGTAAGCTAATGAGTTTTGGTAAGCCCACTCTGCGTGCGCTAAACCTTGCGCCGCTGTACCGATGCGTGCGGTATTCATAAAAGTGAACATGGCGTTTAAGCCACGATTGGCCTCACCAATTAAAAAGCCTTTTGCACCATCAAAATTCATCACACAGGTTGAGTTACCGTGTATCCCCATTTTGTGCTCTAGCGAGCCACAGCTAACGGCGTTTCGATCACCCACATTACCGTCGGCATCCAGATTAAACTTAGGCACAATAAATAAAGAGATACCTTTAGTCCCTTTAGGTGCATCCGGTAACCGCGCTAGAACAATGTGTACGATATTGTCTGCCATATCGTGTTCACCGGAGGAGATAAATATTTTAGTACCGGAAATACTGTAACTGGCATCCGCATTAGGTTCTGCTTTGGTACGCAGCATGCCTAAATCTGTACCACAGTGCGACTCAGTCAAACACATGGTGCCCGTCCAAGACCCCTCGATCAGCTTGGGCATAAACTGTTGCTTTTGCTCATCGGTGCCATGGTGGCTAATTGTATGGCAGGCACCGTGAGATAAACCGGGGTACATACTCCAGGCCCAGTTTGAGGTGCCACACATTTCAGTCACGGCAATGGCGATGGTTTTGGGGAAGTTTTGGCCACCAAATTCTTCATCACCCTCTAGTGAGGGCCAGCCGCCATCTACATATTGTTGATAGGCCTCTTTAAAACCTTCGGGGGTTGTGACTTCACCATCACTCCATTGGCAACCTTGCTGGTCACCCACCGCATTTAAAGGTGCAATCACCTCTTCACAAAATTTTGCGCATTCATTGAGTACGGCATCCGCCAGCTCAGCATTCATTTCCTGCCAGCAATCCGTTGCTTGGAAGTATTGCTCCATATCGAACATATCTTGTTGTACAAAAGCAATATCTTTTAAAGGAGCTTGGTAGTGGCTCATGGATATTCTCACCTCATTGTTATATTAAGCTTATAGAGTGAAATAAGTATAGACGCTAAACAATGACCTATATGGGCAAGGCGTATGGCAATATCAACCAATTGACGTAGATCACAAAAAACTGGGGTGTTAGAGGCAATAAAGAAGGGATAAAACTAAAGGGGAGATAGCGTTTAAGAACTAACCGCGAGCTTTTTTCGATACTCGCCTGGCGGCAGGCCGGTCCATTTTTTAAAGGAACGATTAAAAGTAGAGGGATCATCAAAACCCAGCATATCAGCGACCGCGGTTGTACTCATATCAGGAGAGCCCAAATACAAGATAGCAGCCTCCATTCGCGTCGCGTCTTTAAGTTTTTGGAAACTGCTACCTTCTTGCGAGAGCTTACGGTGCAAGCTGGTAACCGACATATTCACCTGCTTTGCAACATCTAAAGCCTGGGGGAATTTATCTCCTATATTTTTACTCATTAAGGTTTTTACCTTTTGCACCAAGGTATCACTTGAATGTGCCGCTCGATTAAACGCGTAGTAAGGCGCCTTACGTAAAAAATTATCCACGTTCTCTTGATGCTGAATGACCGGCATCGTCAAATATTTACTATCGTAACTACAGCCACAAAAAGCTTGATCATAATACACAGGATAGCGATGTTTGCCGTTACTGGCATCATTTGAAAATGGATAATACATCGCATTGGGGGTTATCTCTTGCCCTATCAGCCAGCTAACAAACCCCAGCCAAGCCGCTATAGAAGACTTTAAAACCGTTGGACTTGCCTCTAACATTAAGCCCTCAAACTCTGACACGGGTAGATGCGAGAGCCCGGCTATTTTGGTCATCACCTCACCATTGCGTAACTCATACGTTTGTTTAACCTTAAAACCTCTACACAGCTCAAAAAATTCCGCGCAGGTATCAATAGCCTCTTGTAGTGTTTTAGCATTAACCGCCACCCTACACATAAACTTAAGGGCACCAGGGGGAACCGAGCCACCACTTAACATGCCAAACCAGTCATCGCCAGCCAACTCAGTAATGCGGTGATGTAATTGGCCGTAAACTAAGGCAGAACAAGGCTCATTAGCCTCTAACGCAAGCATATCGAGTTCAATATCGGCTAACAGTAACGCCTGGTTAACACCCTGCTGCTGGGCTTGCTTGAGCATGGCTTTAATATAACTGGCGGCAATGGTGAATTGCTTTTCCACTGATTCCCCTATTGATTCTTTTATTTAATGTAATCAATCCTATTTAACACCAAAAACACCCTTAGTGGTGAAACAAATTGCCCCAAAATATGAGACCGTTAGCCTCGGCAAAAAAACCTATGTTTGACTATACTTACGCCACTTTTGATGTTTTAAACGATAAACGTTCAATCATCGCAAAATAACAGCAAAGATCCTCCCAAAGAGGTTTTTTACTCAAGCAGGAATTGTCATGGAAAATCGCGAAGTTGTCTTTCTAAGTGCCGTCCGTACCGCCATTGGTAGTTATGGGGGTAGCTTAAAAGATATACCCCCCTCAGAACTCGGTGCCATCTGCGTACGCGAGGCTATTAAGCGAGCAGGCATTAGCGCGCAAAACGTTGAAAGCTGCGTAGTCGGCAGTGTATTGCGCAGTGAAGCCCGTGACGTTTATATGTCGCGCATCGTCGCGATTGATAGCGGCCTGCCTATTGAGTCCCACGCGGTAACCGTTAACCGTCTTTGTGGCAGTGGTTTAGAAGCCATTGTTACAGCCACTCAACAGATTCAAACAGGCGAAATAACAACCGCTATTGCCGGCGGCTGTGAATCAATGAGCAAAGCCACCTACTCTATGAAGTCTAACCGCTGGGGCCAACGCATGGGCAACAGCGAAATTGAAGATGATATGACTGCCGCCCTACACGACCCTTTTGGCACTGGCCACATGGGCGTAACCGCAGAAAATCTTAGTGAAAAATTTGATATAAGCCGTGATCAACAAGACGCCCTTGCCGTCCAAAGTCACGCGCGTGCCGTTAACGCCATTGAACAAGGTTACTTTAAAGATCAAATCGTACCGGTTGAGTTAACGTCTCGTAAAGGTGTGACCCTCTTTGATACGGATGAGCACCCACGTGCTGGCACCACCGCCGAAAGCATCAGCACCATGAAAACGATCTTTAAAAAAGAGGGCACCGTAACCGCCGCTAACGCCTCGGGGATTAATGACGGCGCGGCAATGACCGTGATGATGGAGCGCTCTGCAGCAGAAGCGAAAGACCTTAAACCTATCGCTCGCGTGGTTTCTTACGCCCGCGCCGGTGTTGACCCCTCAATGATGGGCATTGGCCCTGTGCCTGCCGTTAAAAAAGCGCTCGCAAGCGCCAACTTAAGCGTCGCCGACCTCGATATTATTGAATCAAACGAAGCCTTTGCGGCTCAAGCTTGCAGCGTCGCCAAAGAACTTAACTTGCCAGAAGACAAAACCAACCCCAACGGTGGCGCAATTGCACTAGGCCACCCCATTGGCGCCAGTGGTGCCGTCATCATGACCAAGTTAATTTATGAACTACAACGCACCGGGGGTCGCTATGGTTTGGCCACGCTGTGTATTGGTGGTGGCCAAGGTATTGCAATGATTGTTGAAGCGCTTTAATTATAAATGACCAGCTAATGGCACATGCATCCTGTTGCCGCGAACAAAAGCCAACGAAAGAACTGGTTGAACCTGGCATATCTCAATCTCATGCCAAGCGTGATTTAAATACAAGCACCTAAAACAAAAGAGCCCAGTTGAATGGCTGGGGCTTAAATAAATGACTTCTGATTTTCAATGATCATAAATCAAAGACTTGATTTTATTCTTTCTTTCATTCCGCTAAATGAAGCGGTTTGGTATACATTAGATTGATAGGAACTAATATGACAAATCCATATTTATAACAATTAATTGTTACCCGCTTCGCGTAGTTCTGTGGGTTACAAACATGTCGCCATCCTAAAATCACCGTTTTTAGCCAGTAAAAGACTTCCTCCACCGTAAGTATCAATAAATAACTCTCCAGTCTCCACTAGCCATGAACGAGCTGGCGCGTTAGGTAATACACGCCAAGGTTTTGCTATCCAACTTTTATCTCCATTCAAATAAACCTCATATACGATTCCTCGACCAAATCCAAAATGTGACAAACCCGTAACGGCTACATATCTATCACCAAAAGAATAAATATCCTCGATATTTTCACTGA
>JBNMPS010000113.1:0-9494 GCA_051277005.1 Pseudohongiellaceae bacterium | reverse complement strand
AATATTCATGAGCCACAATCGCTTCCACACGCTGAAAATTAGCATCGGTAGTGGTTTCAGGTTTAGCCAGCACACAGGAGGTATTAAAAATATTTAAGCTTTTATTTTCCATTGCTCCCATATTAAAGTCATCTACGGCAACAATATTAAAAATATCTAAATCATACTCGCGACCAAAACGTTCTTCATCCCACTTCATTGAGCGAATCAAAGATTGCATAGCATGATCACACTTATCTAAGTCTTTTGACTCGACAAATATTCGTAGCGTTACATCCCTACCAGAAACAGTGGTAAAACTATCTTCAATAAACGCTAAATCACCGGCAACGAGGGCAAACAAATAGGCTGGCTTTTTAAAGGGATCATTCCACCTAACCCAGTGGCTGCCATCGACATTATCCCCTGACTCAACATTATTACCATTTGATAATAACACCGGAAAACGTTGTTTATCGGCGACAATAGTCGTAGTAAACAACGACATAACATCCGGTCTATCTAGGTAGTAGGTGATTTTTCTAAACCCTTGCGCCTCACATTGCGTGCAATACATGGTCGATGAGCGGTATAAACCCTCTAAGCTGGTATTGTCTTGCGGTTTTATTTCAGTCACACACTCAAAAACAAAGGCTTCCGGTAACTTTTCAATAGTAAGGGTTTCATCATCGCAATCAAATTCTGATATCGCTAATTGGCGGCCATCAACGGCCACTGATGTGGGAACCATCTCTTGACCGTGTAAGACCAAGCTAGCGTCATCGTTTTTAGATTCAGGATTACGACGTATGTGTAGCGTTGAGCGAACGACGGTTACATCTTCAGTTAGCGTAAAATGTAAATCAGTTTGATCGATTAAAAAATCAGGAACTTGATAATCTTTTAAGTAAATTGTTTTTGGCTGCGGGTCGCGCATGACACACTCCATCGATAAGTTAGTTAATGGTTTGATATTTATAAAATTAGTTTTATACCCAACATGAATAATAATTAGGCTGACAATTGAACTTGGTAAGAGGTGAATTTACGAATATTTATAACCCCGGTATCCAGTATTAAATACTGCCCCTTAATACCCTGTAAATTGCCTTCTACTACGGGTGTTTTATCTAAATTAAGTGAGGTGATTTTTTCTGGATATTGCTGTACCGGATAGTCAATATCAATAACATCGGCATCACTAATCATTTGAATGGCCTGCAAGCCGTGTTGCTGTTGCAACGCTTCTATGCCTACTTTGCACTCAGCCAACAGCTCATCACGTCTTTCAGCTAGATTGATTACTTCAACCTCACCTTTTAGCATTTTTCGCCAATTAGTTTTATCAGCAACATGATTTTTAAACATAACCTCTACCAAACCAGACTGTAAGCGATTAGAGACTTTAAAAATGGGCAGCGCTTGTATCGCCCCTTGATCCATCCAACGTGTAGGAATCTGAGTGCCGCGAGTAATGCCTACTTTTATACCTGTTGAATTGGCCAAATACACATAGTGATCTTGCATACAGTGATCATCAGCCCACTCAGGCTCACGACAGGTACCTTCAAAGTAATGGCATTTTTCTGGGCTCATAATACAAATATCGCATTGAGCTAGCTTTTTAAAACAAGGATAACAATACCCCTGACTAAAACTTTTATTGGATTTACGGCCACAGTGCTGGCAGTGGATAGCGCCAGTGTATTCAATCTTTATAGGTTTACCGATTAAGGCGGACATATCAATTAAGTCGTCACCTAAACGTAAAGAGTAATTGACAATAGGCTGCCCATCTTTCTCCGATAACTCTGTTTCCATCTTGCGCAGAGCGCCTTCAGCCAATAATACTGCCAAGTGATATCTCCTAAAAATATTTATGTTACTAGACAGGGCATCTAAACGAAGCTAGGTCCATTTTAATGGGTTAATTGCAGCGGGATCGGGTTTATCATCACATATCTCACCCTCTGCTTTAGAGCCTTTGTCGATATAGCCAATTCGCTGTTCTTCTGGCACAAATTTTTGCTCATAGGCGATGGCAGCGGCCATACAATTTGCACGCTGCTCTTTGCTTACAACACGGCCATCTGGCCATTTCCCAACTTCAATTGCACGCTTAAAGTTTTGATAGATATCAGGGTTTAGCTGAGCGATTACCTGTTCGTAATCGAGATTGCCATCGGCCATATTCTTTACCACTAATTTATTGACGACTGAATGAATATTAATAGCTCTCAATGCAGGTATTATTCTATAAACCTCCGTTGAGTGCTAAAAAGAGGTACACGTTATTGCTTGTGCATAGCGAATTTTAAAATCGTGTAGTCACCCTATTAGCAAGCCGCGTGTTTTGAAATTGACTAGGTACATCAAGCACTTGCGCAGACTTTGGTGAGCCACGCTGTAATTGATAGGATTATAGCACGCTAGGGTTTTTTACCTTCTATTAAGCCAGCGCCAAATCCAATAACCAAACCCATTAGCAGCCCGCCCACATGAGCAGCATTAGCCACCTTACCTAGCCCCATAAGCTCAGTAAAACCTAGTAAGCAGACGACTAGCCAGCCCATCATAAAGATCATAACCGAATGGGGTATCTGCATAGATCGTTGAGGATTCATCTGGCTCCAAACCCAGCTATAGCCAAGCAAACCGTAGATAACACCCGACATACCCCCAAATATACCCTGCTCCGCGTACATAGCCTGCACAACGTTAGAACCCAGGGCAATCACGAACATAATTCCTAATAGGCGGGTGCTACTTTGAACAATTTCAATACGCCTGCCCAAATCCCAAAGCCAGAGCATATTAAATACAATATGCATTATCGAAAAGTGTAGGAATACGGGAGTAATTAATCGCCAAGGCTGATCTTTAGGTAAGGAGAATACGATTTTGCCTCCGGAATTAGCCAATTCAAAGAAAGTTAACTGGCTAAGGAAAGACATTTGAGTATCAACGATCAATAATAAATAGGCGACGATACTCAAAATAACCGTAATGATAGTCACGGGGAATCGAACTAAGGTAATAAGGGCTGAGCCCCGAGAAGGTTGGGGTATATCAGGTTTTTCTGGCCACTGCAGTTCGCCCTGCTGCATTGAGCGATACGCTAGGGCAACGTGCATCGCGTCAGACTCTTTACCGACTAACAAATACTGCTTATCGCCACTCAAGACAATGCGATGCGAAACACCCTTCTGCCACAGTAAACGGCTAAAATCACCCAAATCGGTGTCAGCACTTGTTTCTATTACCTGAAATTCAGCCATTAGTGCAGCACTTCAATAAGAATCACTTAACCACCTAGAGGAGTACTCCAGCCCAACTTACCCCTACACGTTGCATAAAAACTATGCCCTGGAGGGTGAATCAAGATCAGTTTATGTGGCTTTTTACGAATATAGACCGTATCACCCGGGTTGGCACTAAGGTTAACCTGCCCATCACAAGTAACCGGTAACTGCTGTGGGTTATTATCGTGGATAACGATTTTAATCTCACTATTACCATCAACGACGATTGGCCTGCTACTTAGGGTATGCGGGAACATTGGCACTATGCCTATAGCATCCAAACTCGGATGCATAATAGGGCCACCACCCGATAATGAATAGGCTGTTGAGCCAGTGGGCGTACAAACAATTAAACCATCAGAGCGTTGGTTGTAGACAAAATCTTTCTCTATTGACACATCAAACTCGATCATTTGAGCCGAAGTACCTGAGTTTACAACCACATCATTAAGCGCATCACCTTGGCCAATGACCTCGCCATTACGCATCACCAATACATCTAATAAAAAGCGTTTTTCTACGCTGTAGTCGCCATTTAATACCGACTGTACCGACTCTTCAATATGATCAGGGCTAATATCAGTCAAAAAACCTAAGCGCCCTCTATTAACACCTAATACCGGCACCGAGTGTTTAGCCAGCATACGAGCAGCACCTAACAAACTACCATCACCACCCACAACGATAATCAGGTCGCAGCAATCACCCAACTCTTCATTGGAGCATATGCGCAAGTTTTGATTTGGGAATAAATCACTAATTTGATCGGAGAGAATAACGGTCAGCTCGCGGGCAACAAGAAAGTCCGTTAATGTTTTAAGGGAGTCACAAACGCCAGCACCATCACGGCCAGTCACACCAATATTTTGAAAATGTTCCATAGAGCTTTAGATGCCAGTATCAATAGTGGCACACATTGTATAAAAACATAGTCTTGATAACCATGACTGTTTTACAAGGTTGTTTTTTAAGCAGGCTGGTGCTCGAAACCACCCGACAGCGACACAACATTGATACCCGCCTCCATCAAAAAGTGAGCCGCCGCATCACTCCTACGGCCACTATTGCAATAGACAATATGCACGTCATCGGGCTTTAACATGCGTGCTTTTAAATTGAGAATATTTAAAGGCATGTTTAACGACCCCTCAACATGGCCACACTCAAATTCATCCTGTGTACGCACATCAATCCAAATAGCATTATCTTGAACTTTTGCCTGATTAAAACTCAACCTCTTCACCTGAGGGGATTTTAATAAACAATAAAAATCTTTCTTATCTAGACGCATTAATACGCCATTACTATGCATCACAATAGACGCATTTCGGCTGGTATCATTAACTAAGGCATCCTCACCAAAGCACAAACCCTCACCCAATTCATTAATCTGTTTAGGCACTTCTTTTTCATCTGACGATTGATACACGCCCACCAAGCCCTCTTTAATAACATAACAACAATCACCAACCTCACCTTGGCGAATCACCGTATCACCGGCCGAAAAATAGCAGGCTTCAAACTTATCTAAAATGTCACCCATATTCATTGGCGGAACTTTATAAAACAAGTTTGATTTTAATAGGGTATTCATCCAATCGGCATCTTCATCCAATGAACGATCGGATGAAACCTTTAACGTAATATAGCTACAGGCCTGATCCCAAGCCACCATGCCATCTAGACGATCACTGTTAAAGCGAATAATATTACAATCAGTTAATGCAACCACACTCTCTCGACGGGGCTGATAATTAAATAATGGAAACCGGCAGTCAGGCTCATCACCATTGACGATGCGCAAAACCTCTTCTCCACCCTTTACCGAAATCGAGCCACTTAACAAGTAGACATAATTATTGTCATACTCTCCTTCATTAAAAATAACCCGACCTTTGCAAATAAACTCAACTGAAGCATCGCGTAAAAGTGTATCGATGTGATCCAGGGTTAAGGCATTAACCGGCACTAGGGTATTTAAATATCGCTTGTCAAAACTTTGAGTATTCATAGCTTAATGTTATCTTGTTGTTATTTCATTGTTCGCTAGAACTGATTATAGGCTTATCAAAACTTTGCTTATTCTCTTTAAAGCTTAGCCGTCTTATTTGGCAATTGACATCATGTAACTTAACTGAAATAGCGTAAGCCATTAACCACCGCTAACTTGCCAGCAGCTTATCTAAGGTAGGCTGCATACCTCTCAAGCCTTGCATGCCCCCGGAATGCACGGCAACAATCTTACTGCCTTTGGCAAAATAGCCCTGCTTAATTAAATCATCAAGCGCCCAAAACATTTTAGCACTATAAACAGGTTCTATAGCCAAGGGGAAATCTCGAATAAAACGTGCCAAGGCTTTATTACATTTAGCGTAACCGCCAAAATGATAATCGCCCAATACTGCCCAATTGTCTTTATAGCACCCTGCCTCATAGAGCATAGACGTAATTTTACGCTCTAGGTAATCCGCACCTTTTAATACCGCAATACCCACTACGTACTTATCTAGCGGGAGTGCCTTAGCGATGCCTGCCAACGTTGAACCCGTACCACTAGGCACAAACACAGTATCAAATTGGTCGGCCAAGGCATGATGAATATGCTCTACAATTTCTTCGCACCCCTGCAACGCTAACGGATTACTTCCACCTTCGGGAATCACAAATGCACCGTGTTTATTTGCCAGCATTCGCTGATACTTAATATCATAACGTTCTTTATATTCTTCACGCGAAACAAACTGTAACTCCATGCCCCAACGTAGAGCATCTTGCAGCGTAGGGTTACCAGCATAGGCTGGCTCACCGCGAATAATGCCAATCGACCTTACATTATACTTATGGGCGGCATAAGCCAATGCATGAATATGATTAGAAAAGGCTCCACCAAAGCTTAAAACCGTATCAATGCCCTGCGCCTGAATATACGATAAATTATGTTTGAGTTTAAAATATTTATTACCTGATAACATGGGATGTAAGCTATCGAGACGTAATACAGACACCTCAACTTCGGCAGATTTCCACTCATCTATTGATAGGGACTCAACAGCCCCATATATAGATGCAACCATAGCTTACGCTTGTTCTTTTTTATTTGACGCCGCAAAATCATGATGCGAACAGCGGTCACTGTCATTGGGAATATAATCTGCGGGGTGATCGATTTTATTAACCGGTTCACCACAAATAGAATCATCCACTTCATGTTGACACACCGGCAATTGATAATGAGCTAGCCATTGTTCGTATAGCGCCTCATCAACACCATATTTATTGGCAACATAGGCAACCGGAGATTCCAAATAAGCAAATAGATCCATTTGCGGAATGGCTAGATGATCAAGCCCAGGCTGGTAAGCAACAAAGGTAATACCTGACTGAACAAGTTTACCGAGTAACTGATCACCACCCTCACTCATCAGTACCTGTTTTTCGTTTCGCAACTGCGTAATCTCATCGCGCAAGCCACCCACCTGCTCTTCACGATAAAACAACTCCACATCGCGCATCTCAAGCATCTCTTTAAGCTCAGCCGTCGCTGTATCTACGGTAGCTTGTAACTCCTGTTCAAACTTTTGCTCAAGGGCATGGATTTGATCAGCCTCAATAGTTTTTGCTTGCGCTTGGCTTTGCTGGAAGCTTGCACGCTCATCATGTAAACCCTGAGCTTGCTTAGCTAGCGTTTCTTTATAGCGTCGGTTTTTATTTTTTTGATCAAGCAACTGCTGACTAACATCATCATTGGCATCCTTTAACGCAGAAGCCTCAGTACGGTAATGCCTATGTAGTTTTTCAACTAGCTCTCTTGCTCCAGACTTTAACGTTTCGATTCGTAATTTTTGCTCATCTAACAATTCAGCTTGGCGTTTTTTAAATTCACCATACAACTCTTTACGCAAGCCATCTAACTCGGCTTTATTATCAACCTGCTGGCTAGACGTTAAAACAGGGATATCGATGACTGGCTTGATTTTTTCAACCGCCAACCCCAAACGATTTCGCCTTAACAAGCCAGAAATTTTTTCAAAGGTTGAAGGCTTGGCATCGGTATCAGGGTCCCACAATTCACGCTGATGCCATGATACAGCACACTGACTTCTACAGGATAGGCGCATTTGGCCAGCCCCCAAATCGGGGCCACGGCCACCTTTTTCAGCCAAATGCTGTAAAGGAAGGTTCCAGGCAGCGTCGGCATTACCCGCCGCATCAAAAGAACAGTAAAACAAAACTGCACCGGTGGGCTGGAGAAATTGGTTTAATCTTAAATAGGCAGCAGGCACTTTTTGGCCCGCAAACTCAGGAATACCGACAACATGATCGAGTATTGCCTCAAACTCAGGATATAGCATTTCTTTAATAACACCGGGGTCACCAAAAAAAATAATCGCCTCTGTTGTCATACCCTCTACCGTCATACCCTCACTCTTTCATCAATACAACCATGTATTAATCGTTATAATAACGACTACCCACTAATAAAGCATAGTTATTGAGGGTCATTTTAAGGGGATTTGTTAAATTTTCTGTGACTGATTATGCACAACCATCAAATTGACAATAAAGGCCGATAACATTCAAAGGCGCGGGGATACAGCGCCAATCTTAAATAGAGTTCATTTGGAGTGATTAACAAAACAGGGGAGTTTTGCAAACATAAAAAAACCACCTCCCAGGCACCTTGTTTATCTTGCGTAATTTACAGCTATAGTGCGGACCGAACGGCGCCCGAAACTGAGAGGCCTAGCTCTCATGTGTTTTGAGGCACTGTAACCAATTGATAATTAATGGTTTTAAATTTATATTACGCGTGCTAGAACGTATAAAACCGTGTTTCACCCCAAGAATGCCAATAGTATCAATAGCCTTTCCATGAAAACGTTACCGTACTTATAGTTATGTCGCATTATTCAACGTAAAGGACACTTTTTGTGACCCGCCCTACATTTTCGCATATTTTGCGTGCCCTGTTATTTCCATAATGTGATACATTCGTGGTGTTTATAACTGTAAATAAACAGGGTAACTATGAGTATAATTATACAACACGCCAATATTAAGGATGATACATCGAACACAAACCATATTGATCTTTTAAGTATTGCTTTACGTCTAGTAAATTGGAGAGGCGTTTAATATGTTATCGCCCTATTATAAATTTAGTACTTGATGATGAAAGCAAGGCCGCTTTAGAGCGTATCAGACAAAAGAAGAAATTCGCTAAAATTTTGACTGTAATGACATCGGTAGGGGTATTGAATAGTCTTTTTACAAAAAATAAACTACCCGTTACCGCCTTTAACATCAGTCAAAATTACTGGGATTTATATGCTCAATCTATGACATCGTTACCACGTGTTCAAAAGAAATTAACTCAAAAAGAAGTCGATATGATGATAACTCACTATCAAATGAACGGATATGACCATAAACATGTCCAGTTTTGGAATGGGATTAAGAGCGGCTGCAAATAACATGTCTTTCTTAAAATCGTTTTTTTTGATCATTTGTGTAGTACTTGGCTCAAGCTGCTTAGCTCAAACAAAAGCGGTTAAGTCCGAAGAGGTTTTAAAGTATGTATCACGCAATGTGTTGAAGACTTTCGTAGAATACGAGAATAAAATTGAACATTGTGATCAGTTAATGTCGTCCAGCCAGCCACCTAAGCTAGATAAAAAGGCAATAACGACTTTAAAAGTTGTGAGAGAAGATGCTGTTTTAGCCGTAGGTTTTTTGAAATTTCGCAACTATTTTTTGTGTGAACAAGAGCAACGTCTAAAACTGGCCTTTCAACTTGGTACTTTAGAGTCCTTTAAAAAAGAGCTGAATCAAGAAATAGAGCTAGTAGAAGAGCTTCAGTCGATAGCTTCTTACCCTTCAAAAAAGGAACTTGAACTGGAAGTGAAATATTTCGCGCTACCAAAAGAAGTGCGAGATTATTTTGAATCAACTATCGGTGATAGCCCCTTTGAACTAGTAGATGCACTTGAGGTTAATGGATTAATGAGATGATATCCGTTAAAACTAACTGAAGCACTAGATATTGTAGCTTGACGTTTTGGTTAATCTTTAATTTATACAAAGCACTGCCTCCCTTTAACGGGAGGCAACCCAACTATCCGCATCAAAAGAGCAGTAAAACAATACCCCCGCTGTGGGCTGGAGAAATTAATTAATTGTTACGTAGGCAGCAGGCACTTTTTGGCCCGCAAA
>JBNMPS010000112.1:0-9551 GCA_051277005.1 Pseudohongiellaceae bacterium | reverse complement strand
TTTATACTGCCCTCTAATGCCGCCAGGGGCTTAACTGAAAAATGTTTGATATAGTGATGATTAAAGTCAGGGTTATTTCCCAGCGCGTGTTCTAAGTTAAAGCTTGGTTTTATCCGTTCTTTAATGCTGGTGTGTTGAGACTGTTCGGGCGTATCGGCCATTTTTGCACGAATAGGGTTTAAGTCGCAGTAGGCCATAGCCGTGAGTAAGGCTTCGTCGGTAAGCAATGGCTGGGATTTGAATCGACCCTCCCAGAAGCGACCAGTGCAATGCTCTTCAATGTTGGCCTGCCTGGCAATCACTTGATTCAATTGCTGCATAAATTCGCTAACACTCGCCAAACGAAGGCGCCAGTCATCAACAATGCGTGTTAGTACGTTCATTTCAGCCACGCCGATAGCGTCGCCTTTTTGATACTTTTGAATGAGGAAGGGGCCTTTGTGAATGCAAAGCCAGCGTTGAATGACTTCATCAAAGCTCCAGCTTTCGCTGGTTGCAGCATCAATTTTTACGACGATATGGTAGTGGTTGCTCATGACTGCATAACTACAAATGTCAATTGAAAACACGGTAGAGAGTAATCGAATACGGTCTTCGATCCATTGCCTGCGGTGTTCGTAGCATTGCCCCGTCAGTTTATCGGTGCCGCATAAATAAGAGCGGCGCACACATCGAGACATGACGTGGTAGTAAGGTGTATCGGGAAGCGATATTTGTTGGGCGCGGGCTGTCGTCATAAGAAACTCCTTTTTCTGTATGGATGAACAGTTCTTATCGTAGCGGTAGGTGGCATCCATGTCAATATCGAGTGCGTTTCTACACGTGTCTCACCTTTTTTGCAAAAACACGAAAAAAAACCGCCAATTCACCCAAGCCTCAAATGCAGGCGTTATATTTTGTTGATGCGTAGTGCGCATCGTGCTACGATTGAGTTATGATCAAAACATTTAAACACAAAGGCCTCAGAAAGTACTTCGAGTCAGGAAGTACGGCAGGTATTCAAAATAGTCATGCTAGAAAGCTGAAAATGCAATTAGTAGCTATCGATACCGCCCATGTGATCGAGGATATTGATTTACCTGGTTATCAATTACATCCGTTAAGAGGAGACCGAGAGGGTATTTGGTCTGTTTCGGTTAATGGTAATTGGCGAGTAACTTTTGAGTTTAAAGATGGTAATGCATATATATTAAACTACGAGGACTATCACTAATGAGCATGTATAACCCTCCTCATCCCGGTGAGTTCATAAAAGAAACATACCTTGAGCCTTTCGCTTATAGTTGTCGCTTTTTAGCTAAACAACTCGATGTTGCATCGTCGACACTTAATCGTGTTTTAAAAGGGCAAAGCGGTGTAACCCCTGAAATGGCTTTAAGGTTATCTAAGGCTGTAGGCCGTAGTCCTGAGAGCTGGCTGACAATGCAGGATAATTATGATCTTTGGCAAGCAAAGAAAAATATCGATCTAGGCAATGTCCACTCAGTTTCATTTGAGGCAGCGTAATTTAATATAACTAAGCAATCTTGCGGAACTCCGTGTGCTGTCATGTTTTGTGCGGAGCACAAAAAGCGCCATCCCACTGCGTCCGTAAATTGCGGTGTTAAGTCCTTTGAAAGATCGAAATATAAGAAATTGGACAGGCGCTCTTTAAAAAAATCCGTTGGACGCCCCACGATATCGTCCAGCTGTGTTTTCTAGTTTACTTGTTGATTATAACCGCGCGAGTAATTCACTTTTTTTGGTTTCATATTCGCTTTCAGTTAAGACACCAGCGTCTTTCAACTGAGCCAGCTTTTCAATCAGCACTAAAGTCTCATTTGATGACCCTTGAGAGTTATTACTTAAAGGCTGGAATTGTTCTGCGGTGTTTATTTGAGGCTGTGGAAACGATTGTGAAGCTGTTTCGGCGAAATTAGCCGGCGGAAGTGGAGCTTGATTATTTGAACCATGACCACTGACTACAGGTAGAGAGTTAACAGGAATAGTTCCGTACTGGCTGCTAAAGGTGAGCGAGTTATTACCGCCTTGCTGCTGGCTTACACCGCCAATGTTGTTATCCAGAGTATTATAAATTGTGACTTGTCCATTTAGCTCTACCGCCAAGCGATTAGGAAAAACAGCATAGCGAGTATTGTTTTGAGAGCCGCTACTAAAAGGCGCTCCCAGATCAACTGGCCACCACTGGTTAGAGCCCGGCGTGCCTGCTTTTATAACAGGAAACATCTGCGTTGATGCCAGGGCGTTGGCTAAGTCATTACAAAGATTGTCTACAGTCATTTTGAGACCGTGATTAAACATATCGCCAACCATTGTCATGCCGCCTCGCATCCATTGACCCGAACCACCCAACTCGGGACAGTTAAATTGAGCCATATTACTGCCCCCGTTATTAACGGCAACAAGCATATGAACGACGGCATCGTTGTTCAAGTTGTAGCGTGAAGATAGGTCATTAATGACATTTTGACCGGCGGGTGTAAGTTGTTGCATAAATTTCTCGGTAAGCGTATTTGTTAAAAGATAAGGTCAGATGTGGATAATTACATACGGTAAAAAGCTAAAGGTAGCAAGCGGGGTCAAAGGTGTATGATTCTTCGATTGCTAGGGGTAATACGTGCTCTAGTATAAAGGTAAGTCAGAGAGAACATAAGAAGCGATAAGTATTCTTTAGAAAGATTAAAGATCATTCAGTCAATCAATGAGCGGTATGAGTACCTGTTCCCTTGGGCTTTAGGACAATCAAGAAATCACTATCACGTTCGGAGGGGGCTTTGAGGCGACGGTTACTTCAATATTGAATCCCATAAATGGGACTTCAACAGGCGAAATGGATATGATATTTGCAAATGCATTTGATTCTTCCTTATCACTGCTTGACACTGCGACCTCATCTGCAGAGATTCTTACGCTGAATGCACCAGGCATCGCCAGCCTAACCTACGATCACGTTAATACAGGTCACGTTATTGGTTATTTCGAGTTTGAGGGCACTACCGTTCCAGAACCTGCCCCCTCGCTCTATTCGCCCTTGGCTGGTTAGGCGCAAGAAAGCGTAAACATTTCAACTGATGAACAGCCCTCCTAGTGAGGGCTTTTTTATGCCTGTGACTTAGTGCAGGGAATGTCTCAAGATAGGCGAAAGCGGTCAAATGTAACATTATCGATTGATATATTCAGGCTGAGTATAGCCCAGCCTAGGAAGAGGCTAATCGCCAAGTTCTCCGCTAGGTCATTTTTTGCTGTCTATCCAATAATGCCTCTACCCGTGCTTCATACTCTGGGTGCAACGTCCCCATCAACCGATCCCAAAACGTAAAGTACAAGCCAAAGTTGTAGTGAAAA
This sequence comes from Pseudohongiellaceae bacterium, assembly GCA_051277005.1. GTDB lineage: Bacteria > Pseudomonadota > Gammaproteobacteria > Pseudomonadales > Dasaniaceae > Dasania. The sequence continues at coordinate 6,206 of JBNMPS010000112.1, read as the reverse complement.
TAGTGATGGTGCATGTCATGGTGCGACACATTTGCCATCCAATTTAACCATCGGCTTTTAACGACTATCTTGGGGTAAATCTCAAATCCGGTATGGCCTATTAAGCTTCGTACGAACATGCCGATATAGAATATCGCAACCACATAATAGTGTAGGGGTAAGACATATACGACCAGCGGTACAAACGCGGCCTGAATCACTGCTTCTAACGGCATGAAGGCCCAGGTTGACCAGAGTGTTGGGCTTTTTGAGCTATGATGTCCTCGGTGAAAATAAGGGAAAAGTGCCCGATGATGCATGATGCGATGCCACCAATAGAAATAGGTGTCATGGAGTAAAAAGATGACGACTAATGAGAATAGGAAGTATAAACCTCCCATTTCATTGATCTTGTCATACATCAGGGTGTTACCGGTATAAATCGAGTAAATCAACGCGCTTCCACTCAGGCCGAAAATACATAAGGTCGTGAAGGAGTACCACAACTCCGTGCGAAGCTGTGTCCAAGATGGCCATTGCCCCTGAATTTTACGTGCAGACATCCTTTTTTTGAGCAGCTTATGGAGTACAAAAAATACCAGCCCTCCGGTGATAAAATAGAGAGAGCTTTGAAACAAGGCATCCCACAGCACCACGTAGCCTAATAAACCCCCAAAATCATCCACCGTAAGGCCTGCCAGTATGGCCCAAATATTGCCGCGATCGCCTTTTACTTTGAGTAAACCACCATTGGGTACTTTATACAGTTGTATGTTATTGATCTCTCCCTCTGCTAGGTGATATTGCCCCATTAAAACGCCTTTATCCAGCTGAAGCTGATAGTGCCCTTGGCCAGCATCATTAAACAACAACTGGGTAGCACTCTCTTTTTTAGCTAACACCGTATTAAAAGACTTGGGCTTCCCATGGTTTGGGTGTGGTGCCAAACTAAAATATACCTTGTAATGGTCTGGGTCACTGGCCGTATTAATGGGATACACAACGACACGCATATCAATATTACGTTTGAATAATGCCGCCGCTTCGCCGCCCCATGCGCCTTGCCAATTACCCACCAGGGGGTCCTCGGACGATGTAGGCCACGTTTGTGGTACCGGCGCTTGATTTGTATGTTTTGCGGGTAGCTGAGATATGCCCAATACAATGGCAATATAGATAAAAACACCTATACATACACTGATAGTATGCTGATACTTCATGAGTTTGTTCGTCTATCTTATGTGGAAGAGCGCGGATCCTATACTTATCTAGATTAATAATCCATTAATCAGATTACAAATAGTAAAAGCACAAAAATGGGGAACACATTGTAAATAATCTCATTAACAACCGCTATAGGTCTAAGTATAATTATTACCTTCTCCCTATAGCGCCAGCGTTAACGCTGTCGTTATTCGAACAACAAATCGAGTCATGTTTGGTATATTAAGTTACCAAAGAGTGGCCAGCTTATGGTGAGATGAACAACTATCAGGAATAATAGTCGCCTTTGTTTAGGGGCGCTTAAAAGGGAAAAATATGCAGTGGCTCAAGGGTTTAATAAGTAGTTTGTTTAATAACACGCCGCAAGAGACTATTACTTGGCAAGATGAATGGAGCCATTTTTATCAGCAAAGCGTGGCGTTTTACCGCGTGCTCAGTAAAGAAGATAAAAAAGTATTTGAGCAAAGATCACGCTTATTTTTAGAAACCACAGAAATTACCGGTCAAATAGAGGTCAGTGATGAAGACTGTTTGCTGGTAGCCGCCAGCGCGGTTATACCGGTGTGGGGGTTTCCTGAGTGGCATTACTTTAACTTAAAAAAAGTCTACTTATTAGCCGAAGCCTTTAATGGTGATTTTAAATGTGGGCTGCCCGATTCTACTATAACGGGTATGGTTGGGAGTGGGGCAATGGAAGGTAAAATGGCGTTAAGCCAGCCCGATTTACATTTAGGGTTTAGCAATACAAAAGATAAACACAATGTGGGTATTCATGAGTTTGTTCATCTTATCGATATGGCTGACGGAAGCTGTGACGGTTTTCCAGAGCGCTTGAAAGATTTTTCATTCTCTATTCCATGGTTTGACTTGGTTGAAAAGAAAACGCAAGAAATTTGTAATAGAGATAGCAATATCCGAGATTACGGGGCAAGTAATAAAGTAGAGTTTTTAGCGGTGGCTTCAGAATACTTTTTTGAACGGCCATCAATGATGAAAAATAAGCACCCAGAGTTATATAAAAGCCTAAATATTTTCTATCAACAAGATGTAATGGCCATTACGCAAGATATTAAGCTCAGAAAAAAAGCACTGTGCTCATGTGGTAGTGGTAAGCGTTATAAAAGATGCTGTATGCCAAAAGCTTAATAAAGAGCGGTGGGATATGAATAGTGACAAAGCCTAACCGTAACACGGAGTTTTAAACCCATATAGCGTTATTTTTTCAATAAAATAAAACCTTTAGAGAAGAATAAAAAAATCATAAACATCACTAAAACGGGCAGTGCGATGAGTAATATCCCCTGCCATTGCCAATGATATAAAAACCAGCCGGAACTTAAAGCGGCTAACGCTTGAAAAGAAAACACGATAAAGTCATTGGTCGATTGTACCTTAAATCGATCCTCATCGTTGTGGCCTTGTGGCAACATGACGGTGGCAGTAACGAATAAAAAGTTCCAGCCTATACCCAGCAAGACTAACGCTAACCAAAAATGTAAAAACTGGGTATTGATCAACGCGATAACCACACTACTCAATAAGGCAATTAAGCCTAGCCAAATAATATAGCGATAGCCCAACCGGCTGACTAAATAACCTGAAAATAATGACGGTAAAAACATCGCGGCAATATGTGATTGAATAACAAATTTAGTATCAGCTAAGTTATGGCCTGCATGCTCATGCATTGTTAAGGGTGTGGCAGTCATAATAAAACTCATAACCCCATAACCTACCGCAGCGGTTACCAGCGATAGCAATAAAACAGGGGAGCGAAAAATTATCTGTAATCCAGATTGCTGTGGTAATTGGCTGTGTGGGAGAGAGGGGACTACATGAGTATTATCAATAAACAACAACAGAATAAAGCTGAAAAAAAACACAAAACCTAATAGTAGGAATGAACCCATAAATTCGGTAGCGATAAGGTTTTGGCCTAACACGGCTATCTCAGGGCCAATAAAAGCAGACAGTAACCCGCCTAACAATAACAAAGAGGTCACAAGTGCCGCGTGGTGAATACCTACATGCTCGATGACGGCAAAACGGTATTGATGGGCAGAGGCTATTGCAAAACCCATCAAAAAGGCAGCACTGCAAAAAAGGTAAAAATGTTGCAGAGATATGGCTAAACAAGCTAAGGCACACGCGACGATCGCCAGTAGTGAAAATGCGATAAAAATGAGTTTACGGCCAAAGCGTAATTGCAGTTTACCTAAGGGGATAGCACTACTGGCAACGCCGGCAATCATGAGCGCTACGGGTAACGTTGCTTGGCCACTATCGGGTGCAATGTTGGCACCAATAATGGCGGCGATAAATATCATTAATGAACCGCCCGAGTGCATTAATGCATAAGCCAGAATGTATAGCCAAACTGAAGCTGGGAAGTGTTTTATCAACGCGGTACAACTTCTGCTTAAACGATTAAAGGTCGGTGGTTACATTAGGTCAGTGCTTACATTAGGTCAATTTAGGGATTAACCTCGTCAAATAGCGCTTGTACGCTAGCCTCGGGCTCTGGCGTTAGTAAGCTTACAATAATAACGGTGAAAAACGACAAGAAGAAACCGGGCACTAGCTCATACAGGTCAAACCAGCCTCCGGTAAACTGCGCCCAAACAACGACCGTGGTACCGCCAACAAAAATACCGGCCAACGCCGCCGCGGCTGTCATTCGGTTCCAATACAGGCTTATCAATACAGCAGGGCCAAAGGCTGCCCCTAAACCACCCCAGGCGTAAGCTACTAATTTAAGCACTTGGCTATTAGGATCGAGTGCGAGCAGGCAAGCTAAAACCGCTAAAACCACAACCGCAATGCGCCCTAGTTTAAGCGCGGTGGCTGAGTGTATATCACGTTTTGTCCAGGTATCAATAATGTCTTCAGCGAGTGCCGATGAGCAAACCAGTAATTGCGAATCGACGGTACTCATAATGGCAGCAAGAATAGCCGCGAGTAAAACGCCGGCAACGAGAGGGTTAAAGATGATTTCAACCAATACCATAAATACTTTTTCGGGATCGGCTAGGGGCTCAGGCATATAAGCGGCACCCGCCATCCCCACAATGACGGCCATGGTATAAACCAGTAACGACCAAGTAATAGCGATAGTCGCCGCCTTGGGCACTTCGGCTTCACTGCGAATCGCTTTATAGCGAGCTAAGATATGTGGCTGGCCAAAATAGGCTAAACCCCAGCCCACCAGGCTGGCCCAGGCTATAAAGGTGAGAGGTTCACCTTTGCGATTAGTCCACAAATCTAACATATGCGGGTTTTGGGCTGCGAGGGTACCGGTAAAATCGTCGATACTGGTTAAAGCAACAATGGGGACAATAACCAAAGCCAACGTCATTAACAGGGCTTGTACTACATCGGTCCAAGAGACGGCTAAAAAGCCCCCAAATAAGGTGTAGGAAATAACCGCTAAAGTGCCTAACACAACCGACAGTTGGTAGTTTAAGTCAAACACCGATACAAACAACTTGCCGCCGCCGACTAAGCCAGCACTCACATAGAATAAGAAAAATAACAGAATAAACACCGCGCATATGGTTCGTAACCATGGGGTTTTTACGTTAAATCGCCGTTGAAAATAAGCGGGTAAGGTCACCGAATCATCTAAGGCATAACTGTATTTGCGCAAGCGCCTAGCCACTAACAACCATGCTAAAGCAACACCCATACAAAGGCCTAAGGCCATCCAAGCGGCTTCAACACCGGCAACATAGGCATAACCTGGCAAACCTATCAGTATCCAGCCCGACATATCTGAAGCGCCGGCACTGAGTGCGGCAACCCAGGGCGATAAGCTGCGGCCCCCTAAATAGTAATCGGAGGCATCATGGGTGCGTTTATAGGCATAAATGCCTAAAGCAAATACGATAATGATATAGAGGCAGAAAGTGATGGTAATAATCATGGGGGTCACTATTTTTATTGTTTAGTTTTACTGTGGTTTTAGTTTTGTATGTCTGTGTTTGTATTGTATCGGTAGAGTTTAACAATTAAAGATTAACCTAGCGATGCAATGGTAGCTTGGCCGCTTCTTGTTCTATCCAATTTTTGGCTAATTCATTCACTTCACGGCTAGTTTTGTCGTTAGTTTCGATAGGCTCGCCAATCACAATACGAATGGTGCCGGGATATTTTAAGAAACCATCCGATGGCCAGAACACACCAGCGTTGTGGCTTATAGGTATCACGGGTGCCTGTGATTTCACGGCAATATTAGCCCCGCCTCTGGCGTAATTACCTATTTGGCCAACAACAGTGCGGGTGCCCTCAGGAAAGATTAAAACATTACGCCCTTGAGCAATTTTATTGATACCGTCAGTCTGAATTTTTTTAAGCGCTTGTTTGGGGTTACTTCTGTCGATTGCAATAGGGTCTACCATGCTCAGCCCCCAGCCAAATATCGGAACATTTAATAGCTCTTGTTTTAAAACGATACTCACCGGTGCTAAAAAATATAGTAGAAAGAAGGTTTCCCACTGGCTTTGATGTTTGGATAAAGCCACATAAGCTCTATCTTTTGGTAAGTTCTCAGCGCCAATAATTTCAAAATTTAAACCGCAAACAGCTTTGGCCCAAAAGATAGTGAAGTGGTTCCAGTAAAGTATGTAGCAGCTGCGTATGGGATAGGGTGCAAATTTAAAAAACAAAACACCGGTGCCACAAATCCACAACGACATTAAAACATAGCCAGTGTAAAAAATGAGTGCTCGTAACGCTAAAAATAATTTATACATAAATATTATGGTTTTAGTTGTTCAATTAAAAAATCGCAGCTGGCCGCCAAATCATCAAAAACTAATAGGTTTTTTAGAGAAGGCTGTGGCTGTTGGGTTAATTTATCCAGCGTACGTGCGCCCTTGCCTGTTTTAACTAATAAAGGTATACAGGATTTTACTAAGCCTGCTTCTAAATCTCTTAATGAGTCGCCGACAATAAAAGCACCATTAGCCGAACAGTTGAGTGCTTGCTCTATCGCATCAATTAAA
>JBNMPS010000111.1:0-9682 GCA_051277005.1 Pseudohongiellaceae bacterium | reverse complement strand
AGAGTTATGCAAGAGCGTGATTCTAGCAGAAAGCCAAGGACCAGGCTGCAAATATCCTAATCAATAATGTTGTGGGAATGATTGATAATGTGTGTGCTGAATGAAATTAATGAGGCAGAATCGCCAACAATTGTTCTGCCGGCTCTGCGGCATTAATTGTTAGCGGGGGGAATGTTTGTATGTGTTATGGGGGGGGCGTTAGGGCATATTAATATCCATACTGGTTTTTATACGGCTTAATAGGTGGGAAGATGTATGCGCTGCTATGGATGTTGCTAACGCAGCGCATACGGCTTACTTATCGTCTCTTAGCGGGTCTAGGCCTCGGTAGTTTCTGGCGTCGCCGGTAAAGTTTATCGCGGGACCTGTTTGGGTATTGTTATACCAGGCGGGCAGTGATTTAAACGCGTAATTCATGGCATAGTCCAAGGCTATTTGGCCTTCATTTTGTGGCACATTGCCGGGGCGGTTTTGAAACCAAGGCATAAATTGTGGCGTACCGGTTTGATGATAAACTAATTCTAAATCACCATCGGTGGAGGGTGGGACAATCTTGCAGGATGGCGGTGCGGATTGATCGCAAAGCGCAAATGTCGGTGTACAGCTATCGCCACTGCAAATTGAGGGAGAGGGTAATAAGAAAGTTTTCATCGTGTATTCGGCAGAGCCATGACAGCCCATACAAGATGACATGGCATAACGTTTTGGTGCCACTTGTTCGAGGCTACCATCGGCTTGCAGCACTACCGCATCAATATCCACCGCGCCATCATTGGGGCCTGATAGGCGTCCACCCCAGCCTAGTGTTTCTTTGGCGTAGAGTGGTGCGTTTGGATTAATCCAGGTTTCAGAAAGTGCGGGGCAATCACCCTCTACTAAGTAGTTGCAAAATGTGGGTGAGTTGACGCTTGGATCATTCCCCCACATGGCTCCCAGTGGCACCATCTTGTCCCAATTCTCGCCCTCGGCACTGGGGTCATAAACTAAGGTGGCAAATACCCACTGGCTTTCGGGCGAGGAGGCGCTGTCTTTAACGATAATGTCGAATTGAAACAGTTGTACCTGCATCATCTGGGGGTTATCGCTACCCGCTTTGGTTGAATAAATCGTTACGGGATAGGCGCCAGCCATCGGTGGCCAGGTGTTGGCATTGGCCGTGGTAAACGCCGGTTTAATAATAATACCGCCTTCGGGGAATTGAACGCCGCCCATTTCAAGGCCTGGTAGAGGATTCATGCCCGATGTGCCCCATACTTTATGTAAGCTTGCTGCGGCCACCGCATCATAATAAACAGCCACATGTGTTGTCATTGCTGCCGAAAGCTTAGATTGTGGGAACATGGCGGGCGGGAAGGATGAGCCGATGTAACTGCCACGAATGGGGTCGCGTATTTGGCTGAGCCAAGGTTGGTTATACCAGCCCGAGTTGGCTTGCCAATTTGCATAATCATAAATGAGAGTTTGCATATCTTTACTGAGATGCGCTTTTAAAGCATTCAGGTAGGCGGCGGCATTGCCGGTGTTGATGGTTTTGTTGTTGATGGCTTCTCGCCATGGTGCGGGTGATGGTGGTTGGGCTGCCGAAGGGTAGTCGTGGTTTAGCGCAAACAGTGGGCCATGGTAATTGGGTGGTGGTGCCGGCAGCTGCCAAGGTGTGACCGTTGTTGACAGTTCTGTGGCTATTGGCTTGGTAGCCATGGGCTCAGAATTGCTTATATTGGGATCGGTTTGCTTACTGTTGCAGGCAGTTAGTACTGAAGATATTGCGATGGCAAGGGTGCAGGACCTAATCGTGCGGATAGAACGTTTCATAACTACTCCTTAGTTATTTGTTGCTATGACTGCATTTATTGTTGAGGTTGTTGCTAGAGCAATAAGGGCGGCGACTGATAAGTCTTTGTCATGCGCTAACCAATCCCTGATTGCTCATTACCTAAGAGGTGGCTGCATAGTAGCAGTATATTATGGCTATGCAATGGATTTAAGTCATGGGGCTGAGCAGTGATTTAACGATAATCACTACGGTAGCTATTGAGCGCAAGAGCTTTAAATTAGGTGTTATTGCTGAGTTGTTGGCTACTTTATTCCAGCATGCTAAAAGTGCACTACAATAAATGATTATATATAACGAAAATAGCTAAAAAAATAGCCTGTAATGTGCATTAATAGTCTATGATTAAAGCCTATAAAATGGCTGTGTTTCATTGGTTATTGGTAGTTGAGCTAAGCCCCCTTATTGTTGAATTGTTTGAGAGCTAATTATTGTGGATACAACTTACGTCACCCATATGGACAGACCCGTATTTTTTGAGCGTTTGAAAGAGTTAACCGGTGAAAAGCTGAAAGTAAAAGAGGCTGGCGCTGTTCAGCATTTTGCGGAGCAATATTTCGCAGTGCGCCCTATCAGTGAGCTAGAGGGGTGTCAATGGAGTGATTTGTTTGGCAATATTTATGCTTGGTGGAATTATATCCAGCAGCTTGATGGTAGGCATCCAAAAATCAGCGTGTACAACCCAAGCTTAGAAGAAGATGGCTGGCTTTGCGGGCATACCGTGGTAATGAGCTTAATGCGTGACATGCCCTTTTTGGTTGATTCTGTTCGTATGGAAATTAACCGGCGCAACATTGCGATTCATACGATCAATAGCTCGGTAATGACGATTGCCAGGGATGATAAAGGTAAGTTGGTTGAAGTTTTGGGGAAGGGATCAAAAAAGAAAAGCGTTAAAAATTACAATGTAAGCAAAGAAGCGCTGATGTATTTTGAAATTAATTTGCATACGTCAGCTGAGGAAAGGAGTGGGCTTATTCAGGCCTTGGAGTCAGTTGTTTGCGAGGTCGCGTTAGCGGTTGACGATTATCAGCTAATACTTGATAAAACGGCCGAAACAGTTGAGAACTTGACGTTAATAAAGTCGTCAGCCGAAGTGGTTAAGCACGATTGCGAAGAAAGCCAAGAGTTTATTCGCTGGATAGCCGATTGCCACTTTACCTTTCTTGGTTATTCGGAATATGAGTTTTCTGAAAAAGACGGTGTCACAAATTTAAAAGAAATAACCAGCAAACGTTTAGGGTTATTTCAGTGTGAAGAGAAAAAGAAAAAAATTGTTGCGGTTGATGACTTTAATGAAGGCATGACCCGACACCACCTTTCATCTCAAGTTATTGCTTTTTCAAAGTCGGCGGTTCGTTCAAGAGTTCATAGGCCATCGTATTCCGATTATGTCGTGGTTAAGCGCTATAATAAAGAAGGTAAGGTCTGTGGTGAAAGTCGCTATTTAGGGCTATATACCTCGCCGGTTTACACCTTAAGCCCAACAAAAATTCCTCTGATAAGAAAGAAGTATGAAAAAGTCGTTGCTCGCTCGGGCATGGATGCAAATAGCTATGAGGGTAAATTGCTTCGCCAAACCTTGGAAGCCTTCCCGAGAGATGAGTTGTTTCAAAGCGGTATGGAAGAGCTGTATGAAACTGCGCTAGGTGCGGCGTTTATTAATGAGCGCCATATGGTCCGTTTGTTTATGCGCAAAGATAGTTTTGGTAAGTTTGTTAGCGCTATTGTTTATGTCCCCCGGGATGTGTTTAGTACTGAGATCCGTGAGCAAATACAAAAAATTATTGGTAAAGAGGTTAATGCGCAGGAAGCGGAATTCACAACTTATTTTTCGGAATCTATTTTAGCCAGAGTCCATCTCGTCTTTAAGGTGAATCCAGAAGAAGAGCATAACTATGATGTTACTGATTTAGAAGAAAAAATCGTTGATATTACCAGAACATGGAATGATCATTTACTAGAGTCGTTGTCAGACGCTCACGGCGAAGAAAAAGGCACGAAAATATTTGGCGAATATAAATCGGCTTTTAGAAGTGGCTATAAAGAAGAGTATGAAGCTCGATTAGCGGTTAATGATATTGATGTCATTAGTACCTTAAAAAATGATGGCGATTTAGCCATGAGCTTTTATCAGCCTATGGGTTCTGATGAGAGTGAGCTTCGATTTAAAGTGTTTAGCGCTAACAAGGTTATTGAATTGTCAGATGTGGTTCCCATATTGGAGCATTTGGGTTTGAGAGTTGTTGGTGAGCATCCTTACAAAATCAAACGTAAAAATGGATCGTTGGTGTGGATGCATGATTTCTTTTTGGTGTTTGGTTTGCCTGTCACAATCGATGTGCAAAAGGCTAAAACTATATTTCAAGAAGCGTTTGCTGCTGTTTGGTATGGCTTGTCAGATAGTGATGCTTTTAATCGCTTGGTTTTAGGTGCGCGCATCAATTGGCGTGAAGTGGCTTTGTTACGTAGCTATGCAACGTATATGAAGCAAACCATGTTTAATTTTCCTCGAACATATATCGCTAATACATTAGCAAATCACCTAGACATTACTCGTAATTTAATTGCGCTATTCAAATCTAAGTTCGATCCCCGAGTTAATCGTTTTTCAGAAAAAGATAATGTCAGAATTAGTCGCTTAAGAGAAAAAATAATATCCGCTTTAGATGAAGTTGAGAACCTAGACGAAGATAGAATATTTCGCCGTTACCTAGATATGATTGATGGCACCTTGCGCACCAATTTTTATCAGAATGGTGAGAATGGTGAGCCCAAGGAATATATTTCAATTAAGTTAAGCCCGCAAAATATTTCAAATATCCCTGAGCCTAGACCGTTGTTTGAGATTTTTGTGTATTCGCCGCGTATTGAGGGCGTGCACTTACGCGGAGGTAAAGTCGCCAGAGGTGGTTTGCGTTGGTCGGATCGATTGCAAGATTACCGTACTGAGGTTTTGGGTCTGGTAAAAGCGCAGCAAGTTAAAAACGCCGTTATCGTACCTAGTGGGGCTAAGGGTGGCTTTGTTGCCAAGCACTTATCAAAAACTACTGGTCGCGAAGCCTTTATGGAAGAGGGTATAGCGTGTTACAAAATGTTTATACGGGGCTTGTTGGATGTTACTGATAACTTGGCCGAGGGAGGTGTTGTTCCTCCGGAGCAGGTTGTGCGGATGGATGAAGATGACCCTTATCTAGTTGTAGCGGCAGATAAAGGCACGGCAACATTTTCTGATATTGCTAATGGTATTTCGGATGATTATAACTTTTGGATGGGTGATGCTTTTGCGTCTGGCGGCAGTCAAGGTTATGACCATAAAGGCATGGGTATAACGGCTCGCGGCGCGTGGGTATCGGTGCAGCGTCATTTCAAAGAAAAAGGGGTTAACGTACAGGAAGAGGATTTCACCGTTATTGGTATAGGTGATATGGCGGGCGATGTATTTGGTAATGGTATGTTGATGTCTGAGCATATTAAGTTGGTGTCAGCGTTTAATCATATACATATTTTTGTTGACCCTAGTCCGGATGCTGAAAAAAGTTTTGTTGAGCGCAAACGTTTGTTTGAAACCCCCCGAACCACTTGGAAAGATTACGATAAAAAATTGATATCAAAAGGTGGAGGGGTGTTTCTTCGCTCAGCTAAGTCGATAAAAATCAGCAAAGAAATGAAGGCTATTTTTGCTATCGAAGAGAGTCAGCTAAATCCTACCGACTTAATTAATCGTATGTTAAAAGCCCCTGTAGATTTAATTTGGAATGGAGGTATAGGGACCTATGTTAAATCTTCGCAAGAGACTCATGCTGATGTAGGTGATAAGGCGAGTGATAATTTACGGGTTAATGGCCAAGATCTCCGCTGCAAAGTATTTGGAGAGGGTGGTAACTTAGGTTTAACGCAGTTGGGGCGTATTGAGTATTGTTTAAATGGCGGCGCATGTAATACCGACTTTATCGATAACTCTGCCGGCGTTGATTGTTCGGATCATGAGGTCAATATCAAAATATTGCTTAACGAAGTCATGGCGAACGGTGACATGACAGAGAAGCAGCGTAATAACTTGTTAGTTAAAATGACCGACAATGTTTCAGATATGGTGTTGGCTAATAATTATCGACAAACTCAAGCGATTAGTTTGGCTGAGCATCAAGGTATGCATCGCATTGGCGAATACCGCCGTTTTATCGTCGAGCTGGAAGAAGAGGGACTATTAAATCGAGAATTAGAGTTTTTGCCCAGTGATGAGGCGATTACAGAGCGCTACCACCAAAACAAAGTACTCTCCCGCCCAGAGCTGTCGGTGTTAATTTCTTACGCTAAAGTGGTGTTAAAAGAGGCTTTAAGCGCTTCCGACGTAATGGATGATCCATATGTTGTTCAAAGTGTTGAGAATGCTTTTCCCGATGCGATTCGAAAAAAATATAAAGATCAGATTTATGCTCATCGTTTGCGTAAAGAGATCGTGGCAACACAGGTGGCCAATGATATGGTCAATATCATGGGTATCACATTTTGTCAGCGCTTGATGGCATCGACTGGCTGTAAGCCGGGGCATGTTGCAAAAGCGTATATTACGGCCAGAGATATATATCACCTTGAAAACTGGTGGAGTGAAGTTGAAAGCTTAGACTACACCGTGAGTGCAGAGTTACAGATGGAGCTCATGGCAAAAATTGCCACTCGGGTGCGTCGAGCTGCAAGATGGTTTTTGCGTAACCGTAGAGGTAGCTTGAATCCTCTGGAAGAAATTAAGGCATTTGAGAAGCCTCTACATAAAATCATTGAGATCATGCCTACTTTGTTGAAGGGTGAGCAAAAAGAAAAATGGCAGCAAGAGTATGACACCCTAAAGTCGCAAGGTTTATCAGATGCAATGGCCAGTCGAGCGGCTTCTCCGACTATTCAATCCGGTTTGAATATGGTCGAGGCGGCTAATCAAAGTAACCAGGATATCGCCCGGGTGGCTGAAACCTATTTTATTTTGGGTGACCGTTTAGGGTTTTATTGGTTTGCGGGTGAAATTTCAGAAGTTGATGTTGGAAATTATTGGCAGGCTTTGGCGAGAGAAGCCTTTATGGATGATTTGGAATCGCAGGTGCGAACCATTGTGGTTTCTATTCTGTCTTGCGCTAAGCCAGAGCAAAGTATTGATGATGCTATTGATCAATGGGAAGAGCAGCATCAGGTGTTAGTTGATCGTTGGATGCATATGATCACCGAGCTCAAAGGCGTTACCGGTACTGATTTTGCCATGTTCTCTGTGGCGTTGAGAGAGTTATTGGATCTCGCTCAGGTTAGTCGTCACCGGGTCGAAAAAGAAGTGTCTTAAAGGTCGAGTGACTGCTCGCCAAGGATGGCGAAAATTAAGGTGCAATACGTTAAAAAAAATCGATATAAAATTTATGGATCCTGTCTCGCAAGGTGTTCTGGGGGCCATAGCTACCCAAGCTGTTGTTAGGTTTACGAACCGATCAATACGCTCTAGATCTACGGTTGAATCTACAGCCGGCCAGCAAGTTACTTTAGCAAAAGCTGCTTTGCTCGGTGCCTTGGCTGGTATGGCGCCTGATTTAGATATTTTAATCCAATCTGATACGGACTCTTTGTTGTCATTGGAGTATCACCGGCAGTTTACCCATTCCTTATTTTTTATTCCTCTAGGTGGTTTGATCTGTGCCGCCATTTTTTATTGCGTGTTAGGGCGCTGGTGGCAACTTTCCTTTAAAAGTGTCTATCTTTTTGCTGTGCTGGGTTACGCCACTCATGGCTTACTAGATAGTTGCACCTCTTATGGTACGCAGCTGTTCTGGCCGTTTAGTGATGAGCGTGTGTCTTGGAATATTATTTCTATTATTGACCCTCTTTTCACCATTCCGCTATTATTACTAGTGGTTATTGCGGCAAAATCCAAAAAACAGCGTTATGTGTATTGGGCAATCGTTTGGCTGTGTGTCTACGTTAGCTTTGGAGTTGTTCAACATCACCGAGCATTAAAGGCCGGTAATGCATTGGTGGCTGAGCGCCATCAACAAATGATTCGCTTAGAAGTGAAGCCTAGCTTTGGTAATTTATTGGTTTGGAAAATAGTCTATGAAACGGATCTGCACTTTTATGTTGATGCGATTAAGCTGGGGTTTTTTGAATCAAAGTTTTGGCCGGGTAGTCATGTTAACAAATTAGATATCGATAGAGACTTACCTTGGTTAGATAAATCATCGCAACAGGCTCAAGATATTGAGCGATTTAGATGGTTTTCTTCGGGTTTTATTTCTAAAGATCCCAACAACCCCTATCAAGTGGTGGATATGCGATATTCTGCATTACCCAATGAGGTTAAACCCTTGTGGGGCATTCGTCTGTCGCCCGAAGCCAGCGCTAAGCAGCATGCCGAATTTTATACGGACTCTATAAAAAGTAGCCGAGGTTTTGATGTGTTGTGGCAGATGGTTGTCGAGTAAATGGATGGATAAACACAGAATGAAAAATCAATATATGTGTTATGTTTTGCTAGTATTCATTAGCATCAATGTATGGGGTGGCTCGCCAGTATGGAAAATAGCTAAAGGTAGTCATCAACTATATTTAGCGGGTACGGTACACGTGTTGGCTCAATCAGATTATCCTCTGCCTGTGGCTTTTGATGAGGCCTATAAAGCATCTTCAGTGTTGGTGTTTGAATCTGATATGGCGAAAATTCAATCCTTAGAATTTCAGCAGGCCATGTTGCAAGCGATGGTTTATACCGATGGTAGAAGCTTAAAATCGGTATTAAATACGAGGCGTTACGCTGACCTCTCCGCTCTAGTAAAAGAGAGAGGTTTAACCATGGATATGTTTGCTGATTTTAAACCAAGCATGCTGATGCTAACGTTAACCATGTTGGAGCTAAAGCGATTAGGTCTAGGTGAGGCAGGGGTCGATGCATTTTTTCATACTAAAGCACAACGTGATAACAAATCACTTGGACAGTTAGAAGGGCCTGGTCAGCAATTGGCTTTTATTAGCGCCTTAGGAGAGGGCAGAGAAAACGAATTAATGGCCTATGCTTTGGAGGATATCAAAGCCCTGCCCGTGTTGATGGGTGAAATGAAACGAGCTTGGATTAAGGGTGATTTAGGTGAGCTGTCGCGGATTGGCATTGAACCTATGCGGAAAGCATTCCCCAATATGTACAATAATATTCTGGTCAAACGAAATGCTAACTGGATGCCTCAAATAGAGAAGATGCTTACCACGGCCGAGATTGAGCTGATCTTAGTGGGGGCATTGCACTTGGCGGGCCAAGAAGGCTTACTTAATCAGTTAGAGAAGAAAGGGTATGGTCTAACAAACTTAAAGAATAATGAGACGTCCCGGTGACTATAAGAAGTTCTGTGGTGCTGATGTTGAGCTAAATAAAGTCAGTTATGCGGTGCTCAAATTTTCATACGAAGTAGCGGGTAGTTATTTATGGATGATAGGGAAGTCGTTGTTGATGTGATATGTCATCGGAAAATGTGTGTTTGGCCGCTAATGTTGTTTCAATAAAAGTGATTGCTGTTAATTATGAATAAGGCTCTTGAGAAAGTTAGCATATTTGTCGATGTGCAAAATATCTATTACACCTGTCGTCAGGCTTACCAAAGTAGTTTTGACTATAATAAGTTTTGGGCCCAAATTACCGAGGGACGTGAAGTTGTAGCCGCTATAGCCTATGCCACTGATAAAGGTGATGAAAAGCAGCGGCAGTTTCAAAATATATTACGTGCAATAGGTTTTACGGTAAAATTAAAGCCTGTGCTAAAGCGCTTAGATGGTACGACTAAAGCAGATTGGGATGTGGGCATTGCCCTAGACGTTTATGAAGAGGCG
>JBNMPS010000110.1:0-9710 GCA_051277005.1 Pseudohongiellaceae bacterium | reverse complement strand
GGTTAATGAAATCGATACTTATCGATAGTAGAGTTAGGATGATAACGCCTGCTGCGGAGAGTAAGAGCCACTTTTTTTTTCGTTAATAGTAGTGCTTTTTTTAGCGTTGGCTATTTTTTCAAGCGCCAAGGCCCGTTGTTGTTCGAGTATGTCGCTATTACGTTCGATGGCGTTTGTTAGTAAGGTTTCGGCTTACTATTTTTATCGCAGGACATTGGTTATGCCGTCAAGTTTCTGTTGTTTTTTTAATAAGATTTGGCTCGATTTTTTTGAGAGGATGACGAGCCTTTCTGCCCTGCTTACAATTAATTGGTCTTTCTTACTCAGCTCTCTGTTTTGTTCCTCAAGTTTTTCTCCCTGTTGCTTAACTTTCTTTGTTAGGGCTTTGAGGGTGCTTCTTTTATCTTCCAGTAGCGCCTGCTGCTGTGAGAGGGTATCTCTAAGTTGATGAAATTTTTGCTCAGTTTCCCTAAATAATTCTGCTACATCCAGTTCGCTTCGGCTCAGTAATAATATATTTTTGTCAATTTTTAAACGCTCGTAAATAATATTGCTGCGATTGACATCGAAATTAAAACTTTTATCATTGTGAATGATGTTGATCATAAAGTCTTGCTTGAGAGAGCTTTTATCCGTGACTAATAATGTGTTGCTGAGACGTATTTGGCTGGCTAACTTGGGTGGTTTATCCGCGCCAGTTTAGTCAACAAAAAAAGCTGATATTGATTGCCGTCGGCATC
Organism: Pseudohongiellaceae bacterium; assembly: GCA_051277005.1. GTDB lineage: Bacteria > Pseudomonadota > Gammaproteobacteria > Pseudomonadales > Dasaniaceae > Dasania. The sequence continues at coordinate 8,970 of JBNMPS010000110.1, read as the reverse complement.
GCTTGAGTTCAATGGGGTTACTCGAATATGCCGGTCGCGAATTTTTATAGATTGGGATGCTTTATTGATCTCGTCGTATAACTTACTATCTTCACCGACAAATTTAATGTTAAATTGTTGTAGTGTTTTTTCATTGGGCCACTCGATGTAGTGCATAAATCTAAATAGTAATGCGGTTTTAATCTTTTCTTGAGAGGACTCTTGAGTTCTGGCCTGAAAGGGACTGAGTAGCAGGCAAAACAAAACGGTCAACAAAACTATTTTTAGGTTTTTTGGCCGGATGATATGTCTTGGTGCTGTTCTTGGGTACAGCATATTCACTTGATTAAAATCATATTGGACATGGATTCACGGTAATCCCGTCAGCCGTTGGTGCTTATGGTGAAATCAGTCAATATAAGCATATGTTTTTTTAGAGCTTATAGAGGTAGAAGGCTAGTTAAATATAGCAATAAAGCAATGTATCAAGCGGTATGACTAATGGACAATTACAGGTGTTGATGTATAAGGAGGGATTAACGCTCATACCCTATCATTGATTTCTAAGCGGTTAGCCATCTAGTTATTATTAATAGGGCGGCAGTACGTGCTTTAACCAAACTTCAGCGCTATTTAATGGTGCTGAATTAAGAGGAGCAACTAATCTCTAGCTGCTTGCCCCAACCTGGCGCAGGTTTGGCGTAATCCTCAAAGCCTGGGTGTTCATCGAAGGGCGACTGTACTAGTTTAAGCAGGGTGTCGACTTCGGTGAAGTCTTGTTTTTGTTGGGCTTTTTCTATTGCTCGTTGTGCCAAATAGTTGCGCAAAATATATTTTGGGTTGCGTTGCTTCATGGCTGCCTGTCTATCGGCATCATTTAAGTTTTGTTGTTGTATGTATTGTTGATATTGTTTTAACCATGGGTCAATCACGTTGTGATCAGCGAATAAATCGCTAAACCACTCGCTGCTTATGGTTGCATTAACGTCACAAAGTCGCCTAAAAAAGCAGGTGTAATCGCTGCGCTGCTCGTGTAATAAAGTGAGTAGATCGTCTAGTAATGTTGGGTCGCTTTGATCGGTGTTTATTAGGCCGATCTTTTCAAACATCAGCTGATTAAAGCTAACGTAGAGTTCGGACTCGTAATAAGCTAAGCCTGCTTTTAAATCATCAACGCTGATCAATGAGGTGAGTGCTTGAGCCAGTGCTGTTAAATTCCACAGTCCTATGCCGGGCTGTTTATTAAAGGCGTAGCGGCCTTGATCGTCGGAGTGATTACAAATAAAACCCACGTCAAAGTCATCTAAAAAGGCAAAGGGGCCGTAATCTAAGGTCTCACCGATGATGGACATATTGTCGGTGTTCATTACGCCGTGGGCAAATCCGCAAGCCTGCCATTGGGCAATCAATTGTGCGGTAGCGGTAACTGCGCGCTCAAAAAAATGCAGGTATTTGTTGCCGTCATTCACCAGGTCGGGGTGGTGTTGCTCAATCACATAATCCGCTAACTGTTTTACGGCGTCGGTACGGCCGGTGTGATGAAAATATTCAAAGTGGCCAAAGCGCACATGGCTTTTGCTAAGCCTTAGCAGAGTGGCGGCAGTTTCCATGGTTTCTCTTCGCACTGGTGACTCGCTGCCAATAACACAAAGTGCGCGGGTGGTAGCAATACCTAAGCCAGCGATAGCTTCTGAACCTAAATACTCTCTTATGCTAGAGCGCAATACTGCGTAACCGTCGCCAAATCGTGAGTAGGGCGTAAGGCCGGCACCTTTTAAGTGTAAATCCCACTTGCCGTATTGTTGAGAGACCACTTCACCGAGCAACAGCCCTCTACCGTCACCCAGCTTAGGGCTGTAGCCACCAAATTGGTGGCCAGCATAAACCATCGATAGGGGCTGGCTACCGTTGAGTGTTTGGTTGCCACTGAGGACTTGTAAAAAGTCGTTGCTGGTCAATGCTGCAATATCTAAATCAATGAGTTTGGCGGCGGCCGGGTTGGCGCTCACTAAATGGGGATTCTGCAATGGCCTAACTTCAACCTCGGTATAAAAATCGGTGCCGAGTTGGTAAAAGCTGTTTTGAAAATTGAGTTGATCTAAAGTGGCCATGCTTGGGTCGCTGTTGTTGAGGGTAGGTTTTCTTTGGCGTTATGATTAATGCCATTATGCGTTTTTTATGCGCGCACAAACACCCGCGAAATTTAAGGTTATAGCGAGTGCTATGTTGTTGATAGGTGAAGAGTGAGAAAAGCGTAGATATCTGCGTTAACGCTATACCACGGTGATATTACTCAATTAAATGTGGATGTCATCGCCAATAGCCGTTTGCTGGACGGCGGCGGGGTTGATGGTGTATTCATAGTGTGGCAGGGCCAGGGCTGCTCTCAAAGTGTCGACAGCTAGGTGGCTGTGATACAGGGTTGGTAAATCACTCAATACATCTATCCTGTAAATACGTCATTCATACCGTAGGGCCTGTTTGGCATGGGGGGACAGCCATGCTGACGAGCTGTTATCAGTGTCGTTTGGCTTTGGCAGATAAATACAATATTAAGGCTATCGTTATTCCGGTGATTAGCTGTGGGGTGCATGGCTGCCCGTATGAGCTGGTAAGTTAGCTAACGATAGATGGGGGGGGGAATAGCGACTTTGGGCAAGTTTCGTCAACGATTGACGCAGTCTATTTTGTAGTGGTGAATTCACTTTTAGTGGATTGCTATAGATAATGTTTGGTTGATATTGCTTATGCTTAGCTATAAAAAAGCGTTAGTTTATGAAAATGCTACTAAAATCAATGTAATAGGCTATCTTTAAGGCTGTGACTTAGCTTATGACCGATCTAACCAATAAAAAATAATCGTAGGGCGAAAAAACCGTCGATGGAATTACTGAATACTTGTCGTGAATACGCCCATACTTATTATGGCAAACTGCTGATAGCAGCGGAAAAAAACCTGATTGATAAGCTATTCGAGCATTCTGATGCGGCTAAAACTAACGATGATCAGCGTTTCTTTTACGAAACCATGCAGCAATGTCGAAATAATTCAGTGCAAATGCACAAGGCGTTTAATCAACAACTGGCTGTTTGTTTTCAGCGCTTTGCTGAAGGCATAGTGGCGGCTGAATTCTCTCAAAAAAGGCTGGGTGAGCTGTCTTTGGTGAATACCCAAAAATTAGAAGATGATTTAGCCATCTCTGTGATTGTGTCAAAGGCCAATAGCCGTTACTCAGAAGTGTTGTGGAAGTTGAATAAACGCTTGGCAGTATTGCGCAGCGGAACCCCCGTTCAAGATGAAGACAACCCGTTTGGGCCACCTATGGTGGGTGAGGCTCTGCAGGCCGCGATAGCGGCGTTGGGTTTAGAAAGTAAAGCGCGTTTATTGGTTTATAAACAATTGGGTAAGTTGTTTATTGTTGGTTTTGAAAAACCAATCACAGGTTTAAACGATCAGCTCATTGCAAAAGGTATTCTGCCTAATCTTAAGTTTTTAGCCAATAGAGCATATCAAACAGATATGCTGGAGCAGCCGAAGACATTGGCGCAGCCAGATCTTACCCACGAATGTTCGATGAGTATTGAAAACCAGCGCAAAATGTACGAGGCGATTCAAGCGATTCAGGCTACATTGGGCCCGCGCACACATACAGCAGGAGGCGTTAGTTTGGGCGGAATCGCAACTGATGGTGATGGCTCGGCCGAGGCTTTTGCTCAAATGGACTATGCCTTAGCCTTGAGTGCGGTTCAGCAATCATCAGACATTTTAAAAGCCGCTGCCCAAAATCGCCCCGTTTCAGCTGAGCAAGTTGAAAAGAAAGTTGTTCAGCAATTACAGCGGCTAGGCGACGAAAAGTCACGCCATAAAATGACCGGTGATGATGCCAATACAGTTGATTTGGTGGGGATGATCTTTCGCTATATTCTCGATGATAAAAATTTATCCGATGCTGTTAAATCATTGCTTAGTCATTTGCATACGCCCTATTTGAAACTGGCCTTAATGGATAAAACCTTTATAGATAACTACGACCACAGCGCCAGAGTATTGATTAATAGTTTGGCCGATGTGGGTGGTCGCTGGGTTGAAGGTGATGATGACAAAACCGTATTGCCAAAAATTCGTATGGTGGTTGAAACTATCCTAAAAGGTTTTGTCGACGACTACACGATTTTTGACAGAATATTAGAAGATTTTACCCGCTTTAGAGAAAACATTGAAAAACGCGCCAAAATGGTTGAGAGGCGCAATACGGAATCGCAACAGGGCATGGAACGTTTGGAACTGGCTCGTAATATTGCTGAAGATGAAGTTGTTCAACGTTTTGAAAAGGGTGCGGTACATCAACAAGCGGCTGCTATTTTACAAAAGCCGTGGTCAGATTTTTTATCGTTTAACTTATTACGTCACGGTGAAAAAAGTTCAGTTTGGCACTCTGCATTAAAAGTTGTGGATGCGGTGGTGTGGAGTGTCCAGCAGAAACAGACGGTTGATAATAAAGACGATTTCCATCGCCGGCAGCAAGCTTTTGAATCGACCATTCGTGATGGTTTGTTGGCGATGGGCTATGATCCTGAAGCGTCAAAAGGCCTGCTCAATGGCTTACATGAGGCGCAGGAACTGGCTTGTCACGAATTGATGTTACACGATGATGCTTCACCTTCATCCTCCTTACAGGTTGAAATAGACTCTAAAAAACGGCCCAAAGAAACGGTTGATGTAGAGCATGGGCCAAAGTCTGAGGCTGAGACAGTTGAGAGTGAATCGGGCGAACAGCAGCAGCCAATCACCGCAATTGAGCGACAGCAGCAAGTTAGCCATAAAACAAAGAGTAAACTGAAGCAGCTGGGTACTCGTGCAAAAGAACAGTTAAGTGAGGAAGAGAAAAAACAATTAGCAAGGTTGGCCGATATTGCCTTTGGAACGTGGTTTGATTTTCAGTGTGAAGATGGCAGTCTGGATAGAATGAAGCTCGCTTGGTATAGCCGAGTTACTTCAAATTATATGTTTGTGAATAACGCCGGTGTTAAGCAGGCGGTGATGACAAATTTCGATTTGGCTAGGGCGTTAACTGCAGGCACGATTACGATGGCCGAGTTAGAAAAACGTAGTTTTATGGAGAGAGCGCTAGGCGCTGTGTTAAGTAGGTTAAGGCCGAAGGCCTCCTGCTAATACGAGTCAAATGATTAACAAGTAAACAATGAATAGAAAAAAGCCGTGTTCGGGATTATCCCAACACGGCTTTTTTGTTAGTCATCAAAAACGGTCATTGTAAATTGATGTGAGTCGAGAGATGGCTCTAATAGCCGCGCTCAATAAACCACGATTTGTTTTTTAATTTGCTCTACGCTTTCAATCGCTTTTTGGTAAACCCTTTCAATGTCTACGTCAAGGCCCGTTTCGAAGCGTCTTGAAATCATGGTTATCGGGAATACCACATCTCTTTGGCCGGGTATATTTAAGGCTCTGCTGCGGCCATAGCGATCAATATAGATTATCCAGTTTAAACGCTGCTCGGCCTTGAGATTGTCTCCCAGAATGACCCCCATCGCTTGTAGTATTTGGGTTTGCTCAGGTTTGATGACTTTTTCGTTTAACAGCCTCTGCATAATAGGGAAGTCGTTGCTGCGCTTACCATTGAGACTGCGGCCGAAGTTACGTTGTGCTAGATCGTTCACGGCCTCACGTTGTTTTTGCAAATAAGCTTTGTCATTGCCCATTAGTGGTTCTTTACTCCATTTCTGAGCGTAGCTGTTTAAACTCAGGGACAAGCAAAGTGCCAGTAGCGCCAAGGGCAAGAGGTAGTGGGGAAAACGGGCTTTAGACATGTCAAAAATCCTTCATGGGGTATATAAATAGGAGTTTAATCGAAAATGACTAAGCCTGGCCTATTTAATTGCCTATATTGCGCTAAATTAGAGCTTCTGGCTTGAGCTTGGCTAGACCTGTCAGTAACATGGCCCATTATTTTTATTTGGGTGCTCTTTAAAGTGGTCGCTCATGGTAATAACTGGCCTCTGCGCCGACCTCAATCATCTGGAGAGTTCTATGATAGCCGGCAGTCTCGTTGCTCTAGTAACCCCTTTTGCCCGTAACGGTGATATCGACTGGCAGGCATTAACTGGCCTGTTAGATATGCATTTGGATAAGGGAACTCATGGCATTGTAGCGGTGGGCACTACGGGTGAGTCGGCAACGCTATCCGTTGATGAGCACTGTAAGGTCATTAGCCATACTGTAAAGCATGTGAATGGTCGTATCCCGGTGATTGCCGGTACCGGTGCAAACTGCACTCGTGAAGCCATAGCGTTAACTAAGTCTGCTAAAAAGGCTAAAGCTGATGCTTGTTTGTCAGTTGTCCCTTATTACAACAAGCCGACTCAAGAGGGTATGTACCAGCATTTCAAAGCCATTGCAGAGGCGGTGGATATACCTCTAATTTTATATAACGTACCCGGCCGCACTGCCTGCGATATGGATAATGATACGGTTATTCGTTTAACTGAGATTGCCAATATTATCGGCATTAAAGATGCGACTGGCGACGTGGCTCGCGGTATCGACCTGATTGAACGTTGTGGCGATGATTTTGCGGTTTATTCGGGTGATGATCCAACGGCTATCGAGTTGATGTTGAAAGGGGGTAAAGGTGATATCTCTGTAACCGCAAATGTTGCCCCTGCTGAAATGTCACAAATGTGTGAAGCGGCCATGAAGGGTGATGAGCAGTTAGCACGCCAAATTAATGAAAAAATCATTATATTACATGACAAACTTTTTGTGGAAGCTAACCCTATTCCTGTTAAATGGGCTTTGTATGAGATGGGTATTATCGGCGATAAGCTACGTTTACCTATGACTAAAATGAGCCCTGCGTGCGAACCGATTATACGTGAAGCCTTGAAGATGTCCGGTGTGTTATAAATACTGACTGACCAATTACGTTAATAAAAGTGTTAATTAATGAATAGCAAAATAAAAACAATACTCGTAGTAAGCCTAGGTTTAAATCTTAGCGCTTGTGGTTGGTTAACCGGTGATGATGGTTATTTTCGCGATCGTAGTAACGATTATCGAAAGTCACAAGAGCTTGAATATCTAAAAATACCAACGGGTATTAATGTATCAATTATCGATGATAGTTATGCGATTCCAGAAATTTCTGACCGTGCTGATCTCACTTCTGAGTTTGTAGTGCCAAGGCCTGAGGCTTTGGGTGAGGACGTAAACCGAGAAGCTGTTCGTATTAGTCGCTTAGGTGATGAACAGTGGGTATTGGTTAATATTCCCCCTGGCCAGGTTTGGCCAAGGTTACGTAGCTTCTTTAACTTAGGTCGAGTGGGGCTACTTCGGGCCGATGCGATACGTGGTGTGTTAGAAACCGCCTGGATCCAGCCGGTGGATAGCAGCTTACCTAAAGAACGCTACCAACTGCGAATAGAGCAAGGCGTTCAGCGTGGCAGTAGTGAGGTCCGTGTGACGCATATGGATATCGCGGCAGGCTTAGATTGGCCAGAAAGTTCCAGCAGCACCGAGCGCGAAAATAAACTCGTTCAGCAGCTGGCACAATTTTTAGCGGATTCATCCATTAATAGTTCGGTATCTATGTTGGCCGAGCAGGCGATCAATGCTTCGGGCCGTGTCACTATTGAACAGCAGGCTAATCGTGAACCGCATATTGTTTTGCAGCTACCCTATTACCGCGCATGGGCATCATTAGGTTTAGCTATCGGCAAAGCGGGTTATATTACCGACGACTTAGATGCGACCCAGCAAGTTTATTATGTTCACTATGTTCATGATGAAGAAGAGGATGAGGCTTGGTTCTCTGGTTGGTTTAGCGATAACACTGATACCATCCAAGAGGGTGATGCTTACTTTGTGCGTATGATAAAGCGTGATGAGCAGCAGGTAGAAATCACCATAGAATTGCAAAGTGGTGAGGTCATGGCGGAAGGTGAAGCTGATATGCTACTTAAATTGATTAAGAGGCATTTGGCTTAGTGAGTTTGAAGTTTGCTTCATTAGGCAGTGGCAGTAAGGGTAATGCTACCCTGATTGAATCCACCGGCGGCTTATTGTTACTTGACTGTGGTTTTACCATGAAAGAAACCTGCAGGCGTTTAGCACTGTTGGGGCATCAGCCAGAAAATATTAGTGCTATCTTAGTGACCCATGAGCACGGCGATCACATCTCTGGTGTTGGCCCGCTAGCGAGGCGTTTTAATCTCCCTGTTTATTTAACGCACGGTACTTCGCAGCATAAAAGTGTGGCCAAGTTACCGGTGCGCCATCTTATCAATACTCATCAGCGTTTTCAGATTGCCGATATTGAAATAACGCCAGTCGTGGTGCCACACGATGCCAGAGAGCCTTGCCAATTTGTTTTTAGGCATAAAGGTAAAACGCTGGGGGTATTAACAGATTTAGGCAGTATTACGCCCTTTATTGTTGAGCAATATAAAGATTGCGATAGCTTAATGCTGGAGTGTAATCACGACTCCCGCATGTTGTCGATGGGGCCATATCCAGCGTCTTTAAAATTACGAGTGGGCGGCCAATGGGGGCATTTAAATAACCAGCAAGCAGCGAGCTTACTGCGAGAGATTAACACCGAGCCTTTGCAGCAGTTGGTGATTTCTCATATTAGTGAGAAAAATAATACTGAACAATTAGCTCGGAGTGCGTTAGCGCAAGTCTATGATAACCCGCAAGCTCTGCTATTGGCTAAGCAAGATCAAGGATTTGATTGGCTGGAATTAGTATAGTTACTGTAGTGACTACTGTTTTTGAGAGTGTCGTTATTTTTTCTGGTTAGCTGTTAGGCTTTTTATCCAATGGGAAGTCAGCTGCAAAATAATCATTGTCATCACCAATGGGTGATCGACGCCACTTGCGATTACTCCACAGCCACGTTTCTGGCTGAGCATTGATGGCTCTTGCCATAGCTTGGACATAATTGTCGATCACCTCAAAACTATTTTTCTCGT
>JBNMPS010000109.1:0-9756 GCA_051277005.1 Pseudohongiellaceae bacterium | reverse complement strand
ATCTTGAGTAAAAGTGAGATACAGGCAGTTAATAGCCCGAGTTGCTGCAACGTAAAGTAAGCGTGTGTTTTCTAACTGCTTTGATTGTGAAGACTCATGCCTTAAGTGATTATAAATTGAATCATCGGTAGACGCTGCCGACAATGGGCTAATTAATAAATGGTTTCTGCCCTCTTCCCCTAAATATTCACGCCACATCAATAATTCTTTACTATCGCTTCTTGGCCTACGGCTTAAGCCAGGAAGAATAACCGTATCAAACTCTAAGCCTTTAGATTTATGTATCGTCATCACCTGTAGCGGCGAATCACTCACGACAGGGGCGGCATAAAGCCTAGCTACAGCCTCTTCAAATAAAGTGATCGATAGTGAATTACCTAGCTGTTGCGACTCTAGCAATGAAAAATAATCTTCCACGTTACTGTATTCAGAGGAGCTTTGAACACAAGCAGGCCCACCTAACGCCAACCAAACACCCTTCACCCAACTACGTAATGGTTTCTTGGCAGACTGTTGGTAAGCAGAACACATAACATGGTTAAAATGAGTAACGCGAGAAAATCCGTGACGACTTAACGTTGATAAAACATCATCATTTTTTAACGATGTTAAAAGATTAACCGATTGCTGATCTCCACCGAGTAATGCCAACAAATCGCTATTATTTAAACCCATCATTGGGGTGCGTAGTAATGCGGCCCAAGCAACCCTATCCGCTTTATTTAACAAAGCCTTGGTTAAACTGAGCAAGTCAATAATGGTTCCATTAGTTGACAGTGAATCTATATCGATAGCTTGCCATTGAATATTCTGAGCACTCAATGACGGCAGAATCTCATTGAGATGATTTCGAGTTCGAACCAATATAGCAATACTTTTACCCGGTCGATTAGCGAGGTTATCTTTAACCAAGTCAACGACCTTGTCAGCTTCACGCTGTTTGCAATCATCACCGAGCAAACCAAAACTTTTAACCTCTGATTTGTCGCCAGAAGAATTAAACGGTACCGACAACCCATATTTTACGGCACCTCTGGCAATATTTTCTTTGGGCGGAAAGGCTTGCTCAAAGCTATGGTTTATCCAATCAACAACCGTAGAGCTTGAACGAAAGTTGACTTGCAATGGTACATCGTCAAGCGTGAGTCCATTAACACCTTGTTTTCTTGCCTCTAAAAACAAGCCCACGTTAGCTTGTCTGAAACCGTAAATCGACTGCATACCATCACCCACAATAAACAAGGTATTGGGGTTCTCATGGTTATTGCTATTAAATTCCTGCCAGCCTTCGACTAATCGCTTTAATAATTCGTATTGTGTCGAAGCCGTATCTTGAAACTCATCAATTAAGATATGTTTTAGTTGATAGTCTAATTTAAGCATGACATCGGTAGGGTTAAGCTCATCTCCCAATGCCTGTAGAGCCGCCATACTAATATGCGAATGATCAACCATACCTGACTGCTGAAACTGTACCGTTAACTCCGCAACGGCTCTTGGTAAAATATGGGTTAAGGCCTTTAATAATTGCCATTGATCATCACTGTAATGAGCTGCAGGCAAGTACTGCAACTCATGCAACAATACCAAAATATCAGGGTTGTCTTGCAATAAAGTAACACTATCAAAAAATGCTGACTTTTTAGCTTTGGCAATAACTTTATCACCATCTTCAGTTTCAGTAGGGAAACCATTCTTTTTGGTGACGGTCTTTCTAAACTCACCTTTAGCCGTCAAAAAGAAATCAGCGAAGGCCCGCCATTGTGAGAGTGACTCAATATCAAGTGTCGGTAACGCGTTAATACCCGCCAAATACGCGACTCTGGCATCACTGTGAGCTAGCACCAAATTGTGGCCCGCATAATCTAACAAAGGAACAAATTCTGCGGTGAAAGGCATTAATACATGCTGTAACTTTTTTAGATGTTCTTTAATGACAACGTGCAAGGATGTTTCTAGTAATAAGCGCGGCTCAGTATGCTGGTGCAAATAAATATGATAAATCCACTGATCTCTACGCTGCAGTAGCTGCATCAATAACTGCTCAATTTTTTGCCAGTCATTATCAACATGTTTGAGCAATAGTTCTAAGTCATCAGCCAGGGGGGTATCTGTTTCTAACTGCTCCAACAGCTGCGCAACAGCCAATTTATAATAGGGTGAGGCATTATCGGTAATGGCAGGCTGCGCACCAAAATTAGCTAAAATGGGCATTTGTTTAGTCAGGCTTGCGCACAAACTATCTATGGTTTGAATTTTCAATCGACTACTGTTGTACAAAAGCTGCCAGCCACATTCTGCATCATGTCTCAACACGTCTGTGGCCAGTTTCCAGGTGAGCTTTTTATGTACCTCTTCCGGCTCACCAAATTGACTGGCATATTCCAAGGCGCTCATGATTCTCTGATGCATTTCAGCGGCGGCTTTACGCGTAAAAGTAATCGCCAAAATTTCTTCAGGCTGCTTCACCCTAGCTAAAAGTGTTAATACACGCTGGCTTAGCAATTCTGTTTTACCTGATCCCGCCGGTGCCGTCACACAAATTGAACGCAAGGGGTTTAACGCATCAATACGTTGCTGATGATCAATAGGAGCGGCCATTATCCCTGCACCTCAATATCGCTTGGGCTACATTCGTGGTTAACTCTGCAAACAGGAGCCAAATCACAGTACTGGCAACTAGCCAATACACTTTTAGGGTCTACCGCAGATTTACCCGCAATAAAATCATTAGCCAAACTACTTAAAACTTGCTGCCAATGCTCTTTTAAATGCGCCCACGATTGCACGCCCGCTTGGCTTTGTGTTTTTGCATTCCAACTTAAGGTTTTTTCAGCAACATTGTCATCACCGATACCTTTAATCACACAAGCTTCGATATTAACTTGCGCAAATGCCACTGCCGATACCGCTATACCCTCCTGCTCTAACAAACTGCTATATAAAGGTAATTGAGGCTGTTCTGGCCTATCGCCCCACCAAGACTTAATCGCGGGTTTACCTGTTTTATAATCGATGACAACGTGGCTACCATCACTTAACTGGTCAACTCTATCAACGCGGCCAATCAGTTCTAATTGCGCAAAACGAAATATTTTTCGCTCTTCACGAGACACCACCGTAAAGTCTGCCCGCTCACGCTCCACGTTTAACCAAGCAAAAAGTAATGAGGCCAGACGCTGTGATTCAATTTTATGAAGCCTAATGCCCAACGGCTCACTTAATTTATGGCTATATTCATTCAATGAAAACTCTGCATAATCGGTGCAAAGCTTAGTTTGTTCGTCATCGGTTAATGCTCGTAACTCATTTAAGTTTGTTATCTGCTTCCATATTAATTCGAGCGAGCGATGTAATAAATTACCTTTAGCGGACTTATCAATACCAACCACTGGTTTTTCAAAGGCCTTTATCGATAGGCGATGAGTCGCAAAGGCTTTAAAGGGACAAAGGGATTGATTAGCAAAAAGACTCGTCCCGCCTTTGATGCTCTCAGCTTCCGTTAGCGGCGGAGCATCACCCCACTCAAAATCTTCCAATCCATTGGCCACTTGATAACGACGGTATATTTCATGTTGCGGCAATAACGAGTCGACCGTTTTATTCAAAACTTGCTCAGGTGAAAGTTGCTCCATGTCATTAAACAAAGGACTAATTGAGCAAGGATTATCGTCTATCACCTGAGAAAAGCTTACGTAAACGTGTTGCGCACTGTGACAAAAACGATTTGATAAATGCTGCGCTAATGAAAGCTCTCTACTCGCCGTTGAATGTGGCATATTGAATTTTTTTTGCATGGCAACGGGCAACAACGGGTTGGGGTTGGGTGATGCTGGCCACTGCTTAGACGACATTCCCATCAACCACAACTGATCAAAGTGCAAACCGGACGCTTCAAGTAGGCCTAAAATCTGCAATGGCGACTCAATCGTTTGAGGCTGAAATACTGCGTTGCTTAACAACTGTTTATATTGCTGTAACGCTTCATTAAAGTTGATTTTACCCATAACAACGTCTGACTGTGCAAACTGGAGCGTGATTTGCTGGAATTGTTTTAAGGCTTGATACTCTTGGCTATCGGGGTTGCGTATTCCCGGCCATTGATAGAGTTCGAAAGTTTCGTAGAAGAAATCAACCCATTGCTGAATTGAAATCGATTTTGACAAACCGAACCGCGTTGACAGCGTATTTTGTGCCATCAATGCATCAGCAAAGCAGCAATTCGAAGCCTCTTCATCGTCTGTCTTTTTCTCAATGAGTTTGCTGGTGAGCTGCCTTAGTCTTGCAATATTGATACGGGTGGTTCTTTCTCGCTTAACCCAGCCAATCAATTTGCTTATAAAAGATAAATCTTCATCACTGAAACAGAGAAATGGGCTGTGTAATAATTCAACTAACTCATCACAATTGATTGATCGAGCATTTAATTCTAATAACTTTATAGCACTCGCGATAATCGGCTGTTCGATGAGCGCACCACCTGCCGAGATATTAAAAGGCAAGCTGACCCTGGCCACATCAGGCATTTGAAGATCAGGCATAAATATCTCTTCAAATATCCTTTGTACTTTTTCTTTATTTTGATTTAGATCAGGAATAACAATGGCTATTGTTGGCATTTTTTGGCTATCAATCGCATTTTTTAATTGCTGCTTTGCCCAAAGCGCAGCCACGGTTATTTCTTGTTCATGATTAATACAGGCAATAGTTTTTTGCGTGGCCTTTGCTGCATGAACAACCTCTTCTTGCTTAACAACATCAGCGGCAGCCTCTAAAATGTGTTGCTGTAATGGCGTTAATGTCTCGAAAGCGGTTGTAATAATACAAGGCTCCGTTACCAGCACCCCTTCTTTAAAAGCCTGCAATATGAGTTGCGATTTATGAGAGGGCGATATATAGCCATTTATGTCACAGTGACTTTCGAAGTCACGCAGCCACTGCAATAAACAAAGACTATCGTCCGTATTAAATTGCGAAGAAATTGATATCTCATTGATGTCCAACATCCATTGCGATAAATTCTCTATCGCTTTCACAACATGCTGTACCGTTGCTGATGGTCTCAGCAACAAGCCACCCACCTCTGACGCCATAATGATTCTTTCAATAATCAAACGCTGCTCATTGGCGGTTAATAGTTGCTTAATAATGGCCTGAGGGTAAGCCATCATCACCAATTGTTCCCAACAGTTATCCAACCACTGATTAAAAGAGCTTACCCTTGGAGCAGCAACAACCGTGTGGCCGTGCTGATGACAGTAAATGGCGTAGGCATTAACAATCCGACTCGCTAAGCGCTGGTTAGGTGTTAAACAAAGTGTTTGCTTTGCCAGTTCCGCCGCCAATGGCTGAACATTAAATAAGGAGATCAATTGAGGCATAGAGTCGTTTTATCAAAGGTTTTAGGCATTTTTATAGCCGTATTCTACCCTTTGCTAGCTTGGCAAGAAATGTTACAAAGCAAAATCAGACAAAATTGTCCTATATCTCCCAAATAAATGACATATCGCTTGGCCACGACAACCCTTTAATAAAAAATTCAGCTACAATGCTTGATCATGAAATCTGGTCGTGACAGCCCCTCATACTCAAGTTGTCATAACCCGGTAGAAAAAATAAAGCACATCAGCAGGATAGAATAATGAGCACCCAGGCCGTAGATAACCTAAACGTTGACTCACAAGAAGTACTCATCACCCCTGAGCAACTTAAATCTGAAATCCCAATGTCTGAGGCCGCCAGCAATACGGTTGCAGAAAGCCGCGAAGTCATCCGTAATATTCTTGATGGTAAAGACCAGCGACTCTTTGTAGTGATTGGCCCCTGCTCGATTCATGATGTAGAAGCGGCTATTGATTATGCCAAGCGCTTAAAAGAACTAGCCGCCAAAGTATCTGATACGCTTTATATCGTAATGCGCGTCTATTTTGAAAAACCACGAACCACTGTCGGCTGGAAAGGTCTTATTAATGACCCTCACCTTAACGACACCTTTAAAATTCAAGAAGGCTTACACACTGCCCGTAAATTGCTGTTAGATATCATTGAAGTGGGCCTACCGACTTCAACCGAAGCTCTCGACCCAATTTCACCACAATATATACAAGACTGCATCTCTTGGTCTGCCATTGGCGCTCGCACTACTGAGTCACAAACTCACCGCGAGATGGCTAGCGGTTTATCTTCAGCTGTTGGCTTTAAAAATGGTACCGATGGTGGCTTAGAAGTGGCCAAAAATGCCATCAAGTCAGCTGCAAATCCACACCGCTTTTTAGGTATCAACGGTGAAGGTCAAGTTGCCGTTATTAAAACAAAAGGCAATGGTTAC
The DNA here is from genome assembly GCA_051277005.1 of Pseudohongiellaceae bacterium. GTDB lineage: Bacteria > Pseudomonadota > Gammaproteobacteria > Pseudomonadales > Dasaniaceae > Dasania. The sequence goes on along the minus strand of JBNMPS010000109.1, from coordinate 3,428 downwards.
GCTCACATGGTATTGCGCGGCGGTTCTAACGGCCCTAACTATGACCCCGTTCATATTGCCATCTGTGAAAGCGAACTGGAAAAAGCCGGCATTGCCAATAATATTATGGTGGACTGCTCGCATGCCAATTCAAATAAAGACCCTTCAAACCAGCCGTTGGTGATGGACAATGTTGCTAACCAAATATTACAAGGCAATAACTCTATTGTTGGCTTAATGATTGAAAGTAACATCAATGAGGGTAACCAAAATATCCCAGAAGACTTAAGCCAGCTTGCCTACGGCGTATCGGTAACCGATGGGTGCATCAGCTGGGAAACCACTGAATCAGCATTATTAGCCATGCATGAAAAGCTTAAAGAGACATTGCCCGGTAGACGCTAACCTCTACAGCAATAAAACTCGTAACAACTCAGCACTGTCCGTAACTGTTCAGATTGCAGTCAAAATTGTGCTGAGCAAGGCAAAAAATGTGAGTTTACAGGTGTAAATAATCATTTTTTAACGCGGTTCAGCGCGGTTTTGGCTGTGAGCTGAGTAGTTACTAAAACTCAGGCAAAAAAATACCGCACTCGTTGCGGTATTTTTTTAAACGTTAAAACAGAGACTATTTAAAATAGGCTTGAGAGGTATCCGTGTGATCAGTTACATCTCTAACCGCACTTAAACCAGTAACCTGAGTCAGTAAGGATTTTTCAACTCCATCTTTTAGTGTCATGTCGACCATGCCGCAACCTTGGCAACCACCGCCAAAACGCAATATAGCGATCTTATTTTCGCCCTCATCGCCCTCTTCAGCTACTTCAACTAAAGAGACCTCACCACCGTGGGCCGCTAACGAAGGGTTCACTTCATTATGTAACACGTAATTTATTTGATCTTCTATGGGGCTATTTTCGCTGACCTTGGGCAATTTGGCATTAGGCGCCTTAATCGTTAGCTGGCCTCCCATTCGATCCTTTGCATAATCAACAAAGGCATCTTCCAAAAAAGGAAGGCTGCGCGTTTCAAATCTAGCCGTTAGATTACTATATTCAACGATTACATCATCGTCTTGCTCATCATCTTCGCGGCAATAGGCAATGCAGGTTTCAGCTTTGGGCGTACCCGGCTGATTAATAAATAAACGGATGCCATTAACATCCTCATCTTGACCGGCCAACAGCTCAGCCAAGTACTCTTGGGCAGGCTCAGTAATAGTGATTTTTAACTCTGGATTTTGATCCGACATGGAAAACAGCAACCTCATGCTAAAACCCCAATAATTACGGGGCGTAATATATGACCTTTTTTCACGCTTTTTCCGCGCAGCAAGGCATCAATTTGTTACAATCCGCCAATTTACCACAAGTCAAAGCCCTACCGCTATAGTCAACTATTGCCAGGGCAGATATTAAACACTATTTTCGGACCGATTATGACTGACAGAAGTGCCCGCATTACCGCTCTGCACAAAGCCTTACAAGAACGTATTTTGATTCTCGATGGTGCTATGGGCACAATGATTCAGTCATACAAGCTTGAAGAAGCTGACTATCGCGGTGAGCGTTTCAGTGATTTTCACACTGATATCAAAGGCAATAACGACCTGCTCGCACTCACTCAGCCACACATTATTCGCGATATCCACACCGCCTATCTCGAGGCTGGCGCCGACATTCTGGAGACTAACACCTTCAATGCTACCGAGGTGTCGCAATCTGACTACGACATGCAGTCTATTGCCTATGAGATAAACCTGGCCGGTGCCAGCGTTGCTCGTGAGGCGGCTGACGCCATGACCGCCAAAACACCCGAAAAACCCCGCTTTGTTGCAGGCGTAGTTGGCCCTACAAGCCGTACTTGCACCCTATCCCCTGATGTTAATGACCCCGGTTACCGTAATGTTACCTTCGATATACTCGTTGAAGACTACAGCAAGTCGGTTAAAGGCCTCATTGAGGGCGGCTCTGACATAATCCTTATCGAAACCAGCTTTGATACACTCAACGCCAAAGCCGCCATATTTGCCACTCAAGGCGTATTTGAAGAAATCGGCATTGAACTACCCATTATGATCTCTGGCACTATCACCGATGCCAGTGGCCGCACACTTTCTGGACAAACAACCGAAGCATTCTGGTATTCCGTGGCTCATGCCAAGCCCATCAGCATAGGTTTAAACTGCGCACTGGGTTCACAAGAGTTACGCCCCTATGTACAAGCATTAACCAATTGCGCCGACACCTATGTTTCAGCGCACCCCAATGCCGGCTTACCGAATGAATTTGGCGAATACGACCAAACCGCTGAAGAGATGGCCGAAATTATTAAAGAGTTCGCCGAAAGCGGCTTTTTAAATATTGTGGGGGGCTGCTGTGGTACCTCACCGGATCACATCCGTGCCATCGTGAATGCGGTAGCTGACTTAAAGCCAAGAACGATTCCAAATATTAAACCGGCCTGCCGCCTAAGTGGTTTAGAACCCTTTATCATCGATGAGAACTCACTGTTTGTTAATGTCGGTGAGCGCTGCAACATCACTGGCTCTGCCAGGTTTAAGCGCTTAATTCTCGAAGAGGATTACGACACCGCGCTTGAAGTCGCCTTGCAACAAGTACAAAACGGCGCGCAAATTATCGACATCAACATGGATGAAGGCATGCTAGATTCAGAAGCTGCAATGGTGCGCTTCTTAAATCTTATTGCCTCTGAACCTGAGATTTCACGCGTGCCCATCATGGTTGACTCATCCAAATGGGAAATCATGGAGGCGGGTTTAAAATGCATCCAAGGTAAGTCCGTCGTTAACTCTATTAGCCTTAAAGAAGGCAAAGACGAGTTCATCGCAAAAGCCAAACTCTGCATGCGTTACGGCGCGGCCGTTGTAGTGATGGCCTTTGATGAAGATGGCCAAGCCGATACGGTAACGCGAAAAAATGATATCTGTAAGCGCAGCTATGACATTCTTGTAGATGAACTGGGTTTTCCTCCTCAAGATATTATTTTTGACCCCAATATTTTTGCCATTGCAACGGGTATAGAAGAGCACAACAATTACGGCGTCGACTTTATTGAAGCCTGCCAATATATTCGTGAGAATTTACCACACGCTAAAATATCTGGCGGCGTGAGTAACGTTAGCTTTTCATTCCGTGGTAATGATGCCGTGCGCGAAACGATCCACGCGGTATTTTTGTATCACGCCATCAACAATGGCTTGAGCATGGGTATAGTTAACGCTGGCCAACTCGCTATTTATGCAGACATTCCAGAAAAACTTCGCGAAGGCGTAGAAGACATTGTTTTAAATCGTCGCGAAGACGGCACTGAACGTATGTTAGACCTTGCCGCTGAATTTGCCGGTAAAGGTAGCAAAAACCAAGAACAAGATTTAACCTGGCGTGAGCTTGAAGTTAACAAGCGTTTAGAATATGCCTTAGTTAAGG